>JAPLST010000323.1:0-13325 GCA_026398485.1 bacterium | reverse complement strand
GATCGGCGTGCCAGACGACATTGCTGTCGGGCATCAAGGCGTGCCCGCCGCGCAGCCAGTTGCTGACGACCTCCGAGGCGTACAGCATAGCCTCACCGCTGCCCCAATTCGGGTCGCTGGTCAGGCGGATTGGATTGGCGCTGGTGCCGGATTCATCGGCGAACAACATGCCGCGATAGGCCACGCCGCGCTTGAAGACATAGGTATGACTGCCGCTGGCAGTGGCCGCATTGCCCGTGGCATTGGCATCCCACGGATGATGCTGCCACGCGGTCGCGGGCGTCAGGCCGTCATTGGCGTCGGCGCCGCCGGCGAAATCAATATAGCGGACGGACGGGCCGGCGGTGTAGACAAACGGCACGGGTTGCCAGACCAGATCGCCCGCCGGCGTGTAGCCGGCATGCGGCTGTTCCCAAGAATAGCCGGCCGGCAGCAGCGCGGCGCTGCCGATGACAAAAGCGAGGCTGAGCAGCAGGCAAGGGCGTTGGCGCAAATAACGTGTTATCATCATATTTTAGTATAGCATAAAAAAACGCTGTTCATGGCAACGGCGGGAGTGGCGCGCCGTACAATTCTTGCGACACGTTGCTGAAGGCCTGGTACATGACGCGTTTGGCTTCGGGCGTCGCGCCGATGGCCGCGCCATCGCCATAGTCAGACAGGACAAAGCCGCCGGTCGGCAGCATCCAGTGGCAGGCCAAGTCGCGCGTGTCGGCTTCAATCAAGTCGCGCCGGCCGGTTGGCATGGTGGCTTGAATGTCGGCGAGTGACTCGAAGGTTATTTTGCCGCGATAGCGCCGGCCGATCTCCTCGATGCCCAGCGCGCGCGGCTGTTGCAGGTTGATCACATCCACGCCAGCCTCGATGAATCCGGCAATGATTTCATTGACTTTGCCGCAGGAATGCACCCAGACATCCTGCCCGCCCTTGTGGATTTCGGCGAAGAGTTTGGAGTAGCGCGGCAGGAAGAAATCATCCCAGAGTTCTTTTGAGATGAAGGCGGCTTGCTGCGTGCCCCAATCCTCGCTCATGCCGATCGAGTGCAGGCGCGCGCCGAACCGGTTTTGACAGTGGTGCACCAGGGCGATCTGGGTCGCGAGAATCTTGTCGGCCAGGGCCTCGGCATTCGCGCGATCAGCGAGCAGGCCCATCAGCACCGTCTCGAAACCGGCCAGCGCGTGCATGCGCTCGAACAAGATCATGAAAATGCCGATGTGGGTGTAGCGGCCTTCGCGCTCGGCTTGCTGCAGCGCGGCCTCGCACGCGGCATAGCGCCAGTCCTGCGAGTAATCCGGCGGCACGACCCGCTCATGTTCGGCCAAGTCCGCCAGCGGATGCGCTTTGACCTGGCCCATGTTGTGCGTGGCCGTCTGCGCCCAGCCACAGCCCCAGTCGTCAATGCGCACGCCATCTTCGACGCGATTGCCCCCCGTGAGCGGCACCCACATGGTGTCGTCAATACCGAACACGTCCATGCGCACCGGCATGCGTTCGGGTGACTGAAACCGCAAGGCGGCGCGGACAATGTCTTTGGGTTGCATGCTCATATTTTCACCTTTTTCCGTACTGCAATGATGATACCAACTAAGGCCAGTGCCGGCCCGATCGGTTCGGGCACAACCACAAACCACTGGTTGCTGAAAATCACGCTATTGGTCAGGCCGGCGTTGTCAGCCACGTCGAACTGATAGGCATACTGGTCGGCGCCGCCCAGCGTATCGCCCGGCGTCCAATTATAAAAGCCCCACAGCCGGCTGAGGTTGTTGCCGGCGACGGCGCGCAGGGCGCCATTGCTGAGCGCGACGATGCTGGCGCGCGCAATGCAGGCGACCGCGCCCTCTTCCTCGTCATAGATCGCGCCCGGATTCCACGTGAAGGTGGCCAGTGCGCCGGCTTCGAGAATCGCGCCGGCGGCCGGCGACAGCAGCGCGCCGGGGCTGATGATCGGCGGCTGATTCGGCCGGACGGTGAACGTGCTCAGGCTCGACCACGGACTGAAGAAGCCCTCGGAATCGAGATAGCGCACGCGCCAGCCATAGGTCTGCGCCGGCGCCAGCATGGCGGTCATGGTCAGCGTCGTCAGGCTGCCTTCCGTGACGCTGGTTGCACGCACCAGCACGCCGTTGGTCCAGAGCTGCCATGCGCTGGCGACATGCAGATTGTCGGGTGCGTGCTTGCTGGAGGCGAATGGCGCGGCGCGTAACGCCGGCATCAGCCCGATATTGGTGGCGCCATCGGCCGGCAGCACGTTCACGGGTTGCCGCGGCAGGGCGTTGCTGGCCACGCTGCCATACAAGGTGATCACGCTTTCAGCCAGCGCGAGGATCGTGCAGCGATTGCTGGTCAGCGCAACTTCCGGCAGGCGCACATGTTGCTCGGTCGCGCTCGAACGATAACAATTGAAGCTGGTGAATTGCCAGGGCAGATTGGTCAGGGCGATGTCCGCGACCGCATTGTCCTTGGAAGGATTGACCAGCACGATTGCCAGCGTTTGATTGGTCAAATGCAAAAAGGCCGAGACGCCAAGGTTGGTGCCCGTGGGCGTTGCGCCGATGCGCACGGCACCGGGCCGCACCCAGCGCGAAAAATGTTTGAACGCAAAATATTTGCTGCTGGGCGTGTACAATTGGATCAGGCAATACTTGCCATCGCCGGGCGTGTCCCCCACCGTCCAGTACACATACGCTTGGTGCCCGGCATGCGCGACGCAGACATGCATGGCCCAGGCCAGATGCAGCGCGCCGCGTTCCAACGTCGTCGAGCCGGATGGCACATAGGATGCCCAGTTGGTTCCTTCGCCGGACGACTCGGACATCCACGACGGGCGGCCATACGGCGCAAAGGTTGCGCGCAGCGACTCGGCCTCGCTGATGCTGGCGCCTTCCGGCGTCGTGCCATCACTGCCGTAGCCATGCACCGCGAAGGCGCTGAGATACGGCGCCGTGCGGCTGTCCTGCATGACCGGCCGGACATAATCCGCGTTTTGATCCGGCCATTGCCCCATGGTTTCCGGCCCGAATAATTTGATGCGGACGCCCCAGCGCTCAAATGCCCAGGGAATGAAGCGGAACGCCTGGTAGTATTCATCCTCGGTGTAGCCGCCCCACCAGTCGGCGACGGTAGGGCGGTACACGGAGGAGTCATACGGTTCTAGAAACAGCGGCTCGTTTTGCAGGCCGAGCGCATACAAGGGGAAGCCGAAATTGGTCTGAAAACCAAGCGCCACACCGGCCAGATATTTGGCCAGATGCGGCCGGCGGTCGGCGCGCAAATGGCCGCCGATCGTGCTGCCGTTGTCTTTCATCCAGGCCGGCGGACTCCACACACTGCCGACAATTCTGGCTTCCTGCGGAATGGTATGATAGAGCGAACTGACCACCGTGCCGGGTGTGCCGAAGGCGCCGATGTTGAAGGTGGCGAGATCGAGCACGTTGGTGTCCAAGTCTTCGGCGGCCTGAATGGCCGGCGGCACCGGCACGCGGAAAATGGTCAAGCCTAGATCGTACACGAGCATGCGCTGGAACTGGGGCGTGTTGTAAATGCCGTTGACGCTCTCGTTCCAATGCGAGACGGCGCCGCCAAAACCGAGCATGGTCTGGAACGTCGTGCCGGCATCGACCGTGATGCTGATCGCCGCGGCAGGGGCGCAGGCCACCAGCGCCACCAGCACGGGGACATAACGGCGTAGCACAGGCATCAGCATCCTTATCAACGAAGAGAACAAGAGCTTGAAAGAGGCGTAAGAGCTCAAATATTAAAATAAAAAACTTTTGTTACTCTATGCATCTCTTTCGCCTCTTCGTCAAAAAGTTTGCAGTGTGCGCCGGCGCAGGCCCAGCGCGGCGAGTGCGAGCACCAGCAACGTGTTCGGTTCGGGCACAATGAAGGGCGTGACGCTGTCCCACGAATCACCGAAGCGGATTTCGTCGATGCTGACATCCGGGCAGCGCGGCGTGCCGGTGGCGACCATGCCCAGCCGGCTGTACTCGATGTGTTCCATGCCGGCCAATGCCACGGCGTTGGAAAGCGCCGGCTGACTGCCAAACTCCGGGTTGACCCACAGGTGCGCCGTGTCGCCCATCAGGTCGAAGATCACGCGCCCGACCAGAAATGCCGCGGCATTCGTGGTGGCATCCACCGTCGAGACCACGTACGCGCCGTTGCTGGCCATCACGCCCCATGCCGTCGCGCCGGCCGGCTTGCCGAACAGCAGCAGCGATGTTTGCGGGAACCCGTCATTGTCATCCGCCAGTTCAAGCCCGTAAAAACCGCTGACATCGCCGCTCTCGTAGCGCGCGACGAAGCTGAACCAGTTGGTCGTGCCGCTCTTGCCGAACATATTGCTGTCACCACTGACCAGATTCATGGCGCCATCCAAGCCGGGAAAGCGGCGCGAACGCGTCGCCGGAATGCTGTCGGTCGAGTTCGTGCCATACATGCCAAAGCTGGACGTCAGGAAGCGATTGCTGACGCTCTCCAGCACATTCCACGTTGCATCGGCATAGCCGAGTCCGGGCGCATCAACATTGACGCGCGTCTGGTAATATTCCGTGGCAGTGAAATTGACCATCATGGCGGACCAGTCGCTGCGCCAGCCCGTGCCGCTGCCAAGGCCGCTGATGCCGTTGGTGCTGGCGCCGTAACTCGCGCCGTCATAGGCGAGCAGCGTGGCAGCGCCCGGCGCGGTGTCGAACTGCGTCTCGGCCGACCAGTCGCTCCACAGCGTGTTGTTCGTGCCGCAATAGCGCAGTTGCCAGAAATAGCGCGTGGCAGGCTGGAACGCGCCGGCCGGCGCGCTGATCGTCGTGAACGCGCCGGTCGCCATGCTCCAATGGACGCCGCCCAGCGAGCGCGCGCGGAATTCACTGAAGGCATGCGCATCGCCCGGCCCGCTGCCGGCATACGCCGAACCCTGCAGCACCGGCGGCAGCGGCACCAGCGTTGCGCCATTGCCCGGCGCGAGATTGACCGGCGTCTCCGGCTGCGTCGGCGGTTGCGGCCCTTGCGGCGTCACGGCCGCCCACGAGTCGCCAAAGCGAATTTCATCCACTGCCACAATCGGCGCCTCAACGCTGGTTGCCTGCGAGAAAATGCCGAGGCGATTGAACTCGCAGCCGGCAAAACCAGCCAGCACGGTCGCGTCGCCGTCACCCGGCGGCGTGTTGGTGTTCACGGTCGGATTAACCCACAGCGCCGCCGTGGCATTGCTCTCGGTCAGGCTGTAGACAATCCGCACGACCAGCAACGCATTCGAGCCATTGACGGCATCGACACTCGAAGCCGCAATCGTGTCGTTGCTCGAGGTCATGCCCCAGGTGTTCTGGCCCAGCGGTTTGCCAAACATGAACTGGCGCTGGCCGCGCACGGTGCCGTTATCCAATGGATCGTAGGCCAGCTCGATGCCAAATGACGACAGCGTTTGCTCGCCGCTGATGTAGCGCGCAAGGCAGGCAAACCAGTTGGTCGTGCCGAGGCGCCCGTACAAGTCGGTGCCGGGAATCAACAAGTGCATGCCGCCATCACGCCCGAGCACGCGGCGATTCGCGTCGCCATAGACGGGGTTCTCCGCCGTTTCCCACACACCGATGTTATCCGTCACAAAGCGGTTGTTGGTCACCGCCAGCGACGGCGGATAACGCAACCCCGGCGATTCAACCTTGATGCGCGTCTGGTAATACTCCGTGCCGGAATAATTGAAGAACATCATGTACCACGCGCTGCGCCAGCCAACGCCGCCAAGGTAGCCGGCAATGCTGGTGGTCGGGTCGTAATCCGCGCCGTCATAGCTGATCGTGACCGGCGAGATCACCACCGTCTCAAAGTGGGTTTCCGCCGAGGGGTCGCTCCAGGCCGGGCCGTTCGTGCCTTGGTATTGCACCTGCCAATAGTAGCGCGTGTCCGGCTGCAGAACGCCAGCCGGCACTTGCACCATGGTCAGCGCGCCGGTCTCGGCACTCCAGGTCATGCCGTCTTCCGAGCGCAACGAGAAGCGGCTGCCGCGGTGCAGGTCGCCCGGCGCCGCGCTGCTGAACGGCGAGGCCACCAGCGTCACCGGCAGCGGCACGCCCAGCGCGCCATTGACCGGCGCAATATTCGTCGGCGCGTTCACCAGCGAAATCTCGAAGTCGCGCGGCGCGACATCGCGGTAGGTCTGGCCGACCCGCACTTCATCCACCGTAAAGGCGGTTGCATTGCTGAGCAAGCCGGCTTCGGCAATCAGGCCGATCGTGTCCCATTCATAACCATACGTGACACTCGAAAAGGTGTAGTTCATCGGCCAATTTTGGATCAGCGTCCCAGTGGCATCCGCCGGCGTGGCCGCCAGCGATGGATTGGTCCACAGGGCGAGCGAGCGCAGATTCGGCGTCGGCGCGCCATAAATAATGCGCGCAACATAAAACACCGTCTGTGCGGCCGTCACCGGCGCGGCATTCGTGTAGCGCGCCGCAAAACCGCCGGCGACCCAGTGGTTGGACATGAACCATCCTTGCGACATGGCATTCGGCCGGTAGCCCAGGACCGTGCGCTCAAAAAACTGCGCCGTCGGCCGCCGCAGATTGACGCTGTACCAGCCTGTGCCCGCCGAATACAAAGTCCCGTCCATCTTCGCCAGAAAGCTGATCCAGTTGGTGGTGCCCTGCAAGCCGAAGCAATTGCCGTTGGTCAGCATGCTCTCGAAGCCTGCCGTATTGACCCCGCGGCGGCATTCATCGCCGGCATAGTACGCGCCGCGAAAGGCCTGGCCGCGCGTCGCCAGCGTCTGCGACCCGTCGTTGTAAGTCAGCCCCGGACTGACTACCTCAAACTGCTCGACCCCCGTCTTGAACCACGCGCCGTTCCAACCCGTGCCGCCATTCAGACTGGTGACCGGCGTGCCCGGCGCATAATCAAAGCCGTCGTAACAGATCATCTGGGCATGGCTCAGGGCGCAAATCATCAGGCACAGCACACTTGCCAAGGCGGCAACACGCGCAGACGTTTTCATGCGGTTCTCTTCCAGTGGTCGGTTAGTCATGTCAATCGCAGCATTATTCTTAATCTGTATAGTACCACAAACGCCCATGTTAGTACAATGGCAAAAACCGCCCACTTTGCGCTGCTTTTCAGGGTGCCATGCTATTTTTGTACACATTTTCCGACCTGCCGATCGCCCCGCTGCCGCTGGCTGCACTGCAACCTGAGAATTGAAGACTGATGTTTCACAAAGCCACGAAGATGATAATTGGTGATCCTGGTTGTGTGATGCCCTGATCCGGCGATGGGTATGTGTTGTTGCTCCCCCGCGATCCCGCCAGCGGTGCATGCGCGTCAACGTACTAATAAATGCGCTTGCTTGGTGTCATGCCCATTGTAGCCGCGGGCGCCTGCTTGGAGTCCCGCCAACGGCGCGGATGACCACGGCTGCAGAAACCGCCCTCACCGCGTGCGGCGACAATGCAGATGTAGCCGCGGGCGCTGACCGCGGGCGGCGACAATGCAGATGTAGCCGCGGGCGCTGACCGCGGGCGGCGACAATGCAGATGTAGCCGCGGGCGCTGACCGCGGGCGGCGACACGGACGCTACACAGTAGAAAACGCTCTCATTAGCAAGAGGCGCAAGCTGTTTCTACGACAGATACATTCGCTAAATTGACGCGCATGCGTCAGCAGCGGGCTCGCAACAGGCGGGCTCGTGGCTTTGACTTTTTGCGCGGTATATGATACCATCCCACGCGCAACCGGACGCAGTCTTCACGAACCCGGGTGCGCTCCACTTCCACATGGCCTTGATTAGTCTACAAAATGTCTCGATAAGCTACGGCGGGCCGTTGCTGCTGGACGCGGTTTCGTTGCAACTCGACGCGGGCGAACGCAGCGCGCTGGTCGGGCGCAACGGCGAGGGCAAATCCACCCTGCTGCGCCTCATCGAGGGAACCGAACAGCCGGACAATGGCAGTATCACCATCCAGGCCGGCCTGCGCGTGGGGGTGCTGCCGCAGTCGGTGCCGCGCGACATGCCAGGCAGCGTGTTTGACATTGTCCACGGGCACGTGGACGACCACCTGCACGAGTGGGAGGTTGCCCAGCGGGCCCGCACGACCATCACCCGGCTGGGCTTGGAACCGGCGGCGCTATTCAGCGCGCTGTCGGGCGGGCAAAAGCGGCGGACACTGCTGGCCCGCGCGCTGGTGCATCAGCCCGACGTGCTCCTCTTGGACGAGCCGACCAATCATCTTGACCTGCCGGCCATTGAATGGCTCGAGAGTTTCCTCCTGCGCTATCCGGGCGCATTGCTGTTCGTCACCCACGACCGCGCGTTCCTGCGCCGGCTCGCCACCCGGATTGTCGAGCTGGATCGCGGCCAGCTCACCAGTTGGGCCTATGGTTACGACCGTTATCTGGAACTGCGCCAGGCGCAGCGTGAGATAGAAGAGAAGCAGAACGCGCTGTTTGACAAGAAGCTGGCCCAGGAGGAAACGTGGATCCGTAAAGGGGTCAAGGCGCGGCGCACGCGCAACGAGGGCCGCGTGCAGGCACTGCTGGAACTGCGCCGGCAACGCCGCCAACGCCGCGATGAAACCGGCAAGGCCGTCATGCAAATCCAGTCGGCCGAGCTGAGCGGCCGCAAGGTCATCACCGCCGAGGAAGTCGCGTTTGGCTGGGGTGGTGCGCCACTGGTGGCCGGCTTCAACACCACTGTTTTCCGTGGCGACAAGATCGGCCTGATGGGCCCCAACGGCTGCGGCAAGACCACGCTGCTCAAGCTGTTGCTCGGTCAATTGGCGCCGCACGCCGGCACGGTGACGCACGGCACGAAGCTCGAGATCGCATATTTCGACCAGCAGCGCGAGACGCTCAACGACGAATTGACCGTGGCGGAAAACATTGCCGGCACCAACGCCTATGTCATGGTCGCGGGCCGCCTCCGCCATATCCTTGGCTATCTGGAAGATTTTCTGTTTCCGCCCGAGCGTGCGCGGACAAAAGTGCGCGTGCTGTCGGGCGGCGAGCGCAACCGCCTGCTGCTCGCCCGGCTGTTCACCAAGCCGTCCAACCTGCTGGTGCTGGACGAGCCGACCAACGACCTTGATGCCGAAACGCTGGAACTGCTGGAGGATCTGCTGGTTGAGTATTCCGGCACCATTCTGCTTGTCAGCCACGACCGCGAGTTTGTGAACAACGTCGTGTCCGACACGCTGGTCTTCGAGGGCGACGGGCGCGTGACTGACTATGTCGGCGGGTATGACGACTGGTTGCGCCAGCGGCCGGCGCCGGAAGCAGCCATGGCGGCCGCGCCGCACGACCCGGCCGCACTGCCCGTGGCCGCCCCGCCGCGCATGTCACGCTTCAAGGCGCGCCAGGAACTGGCCGCGCTGCCTGGCCGCATCGAGCAGTTGGATGCGGAACTGGCGGCGGTGCACCAGCAGATGGCCGCACCCGATTTCTTCAAGGCGGCGCCCGACGAGCTGCGCCGGCTCAGCGAGCGCGCCGCCCAGATCCCGCACGAACTCGAAGCCGCCTATGCCTTGTGGCAATCATTGGAGCAAAGCCACGCAACCGGGAAATGAGCGCGGATGGCCCGCGGCGCAAAACGGCGTGGATTGCGAGTCCAGAACTTCTGACATAGGGGTGTTCAAAATGTCCGCTATGTTTCGTCAAAACAGGTCGTGGACGGCGTATGCATCTGTGCTGCGGGTGGGTGTGCTGAGACCCCCACGATCCCGCCGCTGACGGGATCGTGGGTGAATAAGATTGAGTAAAAAGGCGCGCCGGCGTTCTTTTCTCAATCTTTGCTTCCACCGAGGCAAGCTCGGTGGGGAGCCACAACACATACCAGCTGCCAGATATGGGCCATGCTTCCCTATGACACCACACTTCCGAATAAGCGGACAGGTTAGGGTCCCCACCCTGGCAGCGTTTCAACAAGCCAAGATGCCCGTAATATAGGGGAAGTAACGATGTATGTCAGGAGTTCTGGACTCCAAGCAGCTGATTACCGAATACTGAGCTGTGCGCGCATCCAAAACTTTATATCGGCATTATAGGGCGTGGTCAGCATGCCCCGCGCGGAGCGCGTGGCGTACGACAGCCATATTCGGATCCGCACACAGCAATTATCGCGGCATCTGCGCCATCTGCGCCATCTGCGGACAATTCCGCCGCTGCTCCATTACTCTTTTACTCTTTGTTCACCGCTGCTTGCTTCTTCTGCATTTGAGGTCGGATCAAAAAGAAAAAGAATGTCTTCGGCGCATTTTCCGCCAGCCACAAATGCGCATGCGCTTTGGGGTCGGACCAAAACAACATGTTACAAGCAGAAAACACGATTTAACACGGGAGCAAAACTATGCCGCGGGCTAACAGATATCACGTTCCTGGTTCGTCTGGCACCTGACGCATCGCTGCCATGATCGCGCTCATCTGCTTCGTTTCGCTTGTGATCGCAAATGCTGCACCTAAGCAACACCACACCAAACACTTGCTTTTGTCCGACCAACAAGGAAATACTCATATGACTCCAAATCAACAACTTGTTTTGGTGCGACCCTAAAACACACACACGCGGCATGTGGTTACTTGCCGATCAATTCGTGCAGTCCCTCAATAACAAGGTCGAGTTCCTCGGGTGTAATCCGGCCCAGATGTTTGCCCAAGCGTTGGGTGGACAAGGTGCGGACTTGGCTGATTTTTACCCATGCGTGCTTGTTGGCAACCAGCGCTTTCAATGCAAGCGTAAGAGGAAAACCGGCGCGCGGAGGCTGGCTCGTCAAGGCCACGGCAATGACGGTACCGGAGCGCTCATTGAACACATCCTGACTGATAATCAGCACCGGTCGGTGGCAGGCTTGTTCGCTGCCGATCACCGGGTTCAAATCGGCCCAAACAAGGTCACCTCTTAGAATTCTGGCCATGCGCTGCGCTCCATGGCAAAGCCTTCTTCGGCGAATAGCTGTTCCTCGTGCGGATGCAGTTTGGCACATTCCTTGGCAAGGCGGCTGCGGTCAAGCTGGGTCAGGTGGTGCTGCATTACATTTTGAAATGCCTTGCTGCGATTGGGAAACAGTTGCAAAGCAACCAGCCGGTCTACGTGCTGCAGGACGGCTTGGTCAATGGAAATGGCAACTTTGGCGGTCGGCATAATAAACTCCGGTATTACATTTAGTATTACTATAGCAATAATCCCACGGGCTGTCAAGCCAGCCGCGAGTTCTGTAATTCCGCTATAAGAACGGGAGCCGCATTCCCTTGCGGCGATCCTGCCACGGGAGCCGCCGGCGTAGAGCGCGCAGTGACAGGTAGGGCGGTCAGGCCCTTGACCGCCATGGTCGTCGCTGCGCCATTGTAGCACCGGCGTGCGCACGCATGCAGCCACGGCGGTCAGGGCCTGACCGCCCTACCTCACCCTCCGGCCACGCCCGTGCAGGATCCGGCGCGGCAAGTCCATAAGCGCCAAAACAAGGGAAATACTGGAAACTGCACACAAAAATCAATGCGGTATTCATGCCGTGTTTTTATCTGTCGCGTCTCCGCGTGTTTGCTGCGCAAATGCCGCTCTGATTTGGGGTCGAACCAAAATAACATGTTGCAAGCAGAAAACACGATTTAACACGGGAGCAAAACTATGCCGCGGGCTAACAGATATCACGTTCCTGGTTTCGTCTGGCACCTGACGCATCGCTGCCATGATCGCGCTCATCTGGTTCGTTTCGCTTGTGATCGCAATTGCCGGATGGACAGGAATACAACGAGCGCAAGTCGCGCTGCGGCGCCTTCTGGCAAGACCGGTAGCATGCCACGGCCGTTGAAACCGATCTGCACCTGCGGCGCTGCCTCTGCTACGTCGATCTGAATAAGAACATTTCGAGAATCCATAGTTCTTAATGGCTGCTATCCATATTCTTTTTCTGCTCATCCAATAGTGCCAGGAATCGAAGTAGTTTTTTGTGCGACAGATAGCTTATGCGCTTATCTGATACACGATCCCGTGCAGAGCGCAAATATAGTGCTTGGTGTTCAGGCCGCAACCGCATATATGAATCCAACGAGATATAGGCCTCAGCCTCAATATCGCGCCCTTGATCCTGACGGGCAAGACCAAGCTGGGACGACATTGCGATAATACCTTCTTCGTACGGGCCAAGTGCTTGATAATACTCCTCGATCGAGTACTTGTCCGCTGCCTTCTTGAGCTGCGCACGCAACCCGTAGTAGCTGGCAAGTTCGACCCCAAAAAACTCATGCGCGAATGCGTTGTTTGCTTCCGGTGTGCTGCGTGCCGAGACCTCTTCCAGGTATCGCAGAGCCTCATCAAAACGATCGAGTCTGTTGTAGCATCGCCCGATAGTAGCATGTACGAGCGTTTCATCGCCCAAGTCCAATTTGCGTTGCAGCAAGCCCTTTAGCATTGTGATAAGACTCTCATCAACACGACCAACATTGTCGAAGACGTAAGTGAAGCACATTGCGATTGCCTCAGTGCTGTCTTGTTGGCGCAACGCCGCTGTAATTAGGGCTTGCGCGCTGGTGACTGCGCACTGCCGATCGGGTGCTTTGATCGCAGGCATAAATTGTGTGCTCAGCGTGGCGACTAGCGCGTACGACGCAATGCCCGTACTGGAGGATGCCACGCCCTCAGCTTGAGTGGCGATGCGCGCAGGCAACGACGTGCCGTGCGGTGGCGGCGATGTAATGCTGGCCTGCGCTGGCGGCTTACGCATACGCGGCGTGGCGGCTTGCTCTGGCAGACGATGGCATCCTGCCACGGTCAGCAGCAGCGCAACTGCGGACAATCCCACAAGACATGTGGCTTGGCTCATGAGAAAACTGGTGCCGGTGTTCATCGTTTGTGTTAAGATGTGGTTACTTGTAGTGGTCTCTTGCATCGGCCAGGCTGGCCTGTGCCACACGGGCTGACTGATTGCTTACTAATAGTGCATGTCTGGCGCGAAACAAGGGTGCGGCGTTGGGCAGTAGCGGTGTCAAGAAACGGCGCTCTGCCGTGGTGTCTATATCAGCATCACCGACAATCTGGCGGCGCGTTTCGCATGCCTGCAGCATGTGATGACATGCCGTATTTGTGTGTCCCATCTCCGCAAATGCATGTGCACGCATCACATCAAACCCACCGCCGCGCATCAATTCCGCAGTAGCAGCAAAGCGCGCCGGCAGTGTTGCCTTCTTCAATGGCTTTGGCGGCGTCGCGGCAAGCTGAGTGGCGCGCAAGATCAAGCAGCGACTGCGCGGATGGCAGGGGGACGGCTTGGGGAATCAGAGGTGCGTCGGTGGTCGGTGCGTCAGTGCGGCAGTTTTCAGTGATCGGTGGGGCACCATTCGTAATGTTGGCG
>JAPLST010000420.1 GCA_026398485.1 bacterium | reverse complement strand
CCAGATAGTTCATACTCGTTCCGTGCAGGTTAGCAAGCAACCACAAAGCAAACGGCATATTGTAGCAGGTTGCTTTGACAAAAGAAAGCTGAAAAGGTATACTATGCCGCTATCTGATGATGGCCAGTGCCACGAAGGCAGGATTGGGGCGGTAGCTCAGTTGGGAGAGCGCCTCGTTCGCAACGAGGAGGCCGAGGGTTCGATTCCCTTCCGCTCCACCAATTTGCACAGCGCCGGCATGCCGCAAACCGCGGGCATGCCGGCGTTGCTGTTTTCAAGGGCGCAAAAATTAGCGGGGGTTTCTGCGCAGATGTAGCCGCGGAACGGCGTTCCGCGTGATGTGCTGCGCGCCGCACGCCGTGCGTCGGCTACGGGCAGAAGTACCGACCGCGGTGTGCAATTCCGCTTCTGCACCTCTGCATCCATAAATTCTCGTGTCGCACGAGAATTTAACGGTGTTCCGCGTGACGTGCTGCGCGCCGCACGCCGTGCGGCGTCTACGGGCAGAGATATCGACCGCGGTATGCATTTTCGCATTCGCGATGCGCCGCACGCCGTGCTCGTGCGGCGGGACGGCCATGGCGGCGGGAATTGAAAGGATGGAAGATTGGATGGATGGAAGGATGGGGCAGCGACGGCGGCGGCATGCCCCGCGCGGAGCGCGTGGCGTCTGGTAGTCGGCACCCGGTATTCAGTGATCAGTAACCGGCCTGCGGTGCGGAACCAGAAAAAGAAGCGCGTGCATCGCGACCTCGCGTCTGATTCTCTCGATAACTTAAAACGTAAAACCTTTCAACCTTGCAGAATTCAGCAAAAATGCCCCGCGTGTTGACATTGCCCCTGCGTTTTGATATAGTATATCCAGCGTTTGTTTTGCTTTAACTCCGCAGTGGAGTCAGGCGCAGTATGGTTGGCAGCAGTTTATATCCCTCCTTATATGCCGTGCGCGGCTGGTGCGTGCGTGGTTGTCAATACAAGCATGGCTCGTCGGTCTGTCTCTCCACTAACCACACAATCAACAAGGTGTTTCACATGAAAAAGCTGTTTACATTCATGATCATGGCAGTTGCTCTGGGCGCACTGAGCGCATCCGCCGCGTATTTCGCCGGCGAGCGCTTCAATTACCCCATGGGCGACCTAGTCACCAGCAGTGGCGGCACATGGCATTATTGGCAGGGCAATCCACCCGCGCCGGTGGTGACCAATCTGTATCCGTATGGCAGCAGCAGCACGAATGTCACGCTGGACGGCGCAGGACAGGAAGGCCTGTGGTTCTTCAGCAACGTGTTCAACAGTTCGACGCAAGCCATCGTGGGCTTCTCGTTTGCGGCCGTCAGTTCGACCAACGAAAATTACTATGTGTACTTCTGCTCCGGCAACGCGGCCTTGCAAGACTCGGCCTACAACGAATCAGGCTTGGGCGGCTTTGTGATCAACTACAGTACGCCAGCTACCTACACCAACATTGTCTCGCTGCATTTTTGGAATTCGTTTGGGTTCTACGAGCTGTCGACCACGTTATCGGCCGCGGTGCCCGGCAATACGCCGCCGTGGCACGATGTCCGCGCCGTGATGTACAAAACGATCACGACCGGCGGCTATGCCCGCCTCTATATTGATGGCATTTACCTGGGCAACGTGCCCTTCGCCATGCGAGATGTCAACAGTCTGGTCACCAATGCCCTTAACACCGTCGATATGTACCAGACCGGCGCTGTGGATCCGGACAATCGCTCGCGCCTCTTGGTTGACAACATTTTCCTCGAGGATCGGGCGAATTACACGCGCTATGTCGCGCCGACCGGCAACGATGCCAGCGACGGCCTGACCCCGGCCACCGCGTATCAGACCATCGCGCAAGCCACGTGGCAGATCCCCTCCGGCGGCAATTACAATAAGTCGCTGATCTATGTCGCGCCGGGCACCTATGCCAACGAGTACACCATCAAGAGCGTGACCAACAATTGGAAGTATGGCCTGTACATCCGCGCCGGCCAGGTGGACCGGCCCAACTGCTATGATGTGGCGGTAATCGGCAGTGGCGCAAACAACACGATCATGTACCAGGATTTCTCGACCGTGCCGGGCATGACGCTCCTTGAACAGACCATGGGCTTCTACATTCGCGATTTGCGCGGATGGATCATTCAGGATCTGCAGGTGCAAGTTACCAGCAACATGCCGCAAGATGCCTGGTCATGGTATTATGGCACCGTCGGCACCTATATGGGTTGCCGCGATAGCAGTTTCGTTCGCTGCCTGGCAACGATGCCGCTGGATTGGGCCAAGGGCAAACCCGGCTTCCACTTGAACGGTGGGAGCGGTCTCACGCTGCAAGGCTGCGCCAGTGTCGGCGGCGGCATGGGCTTTAATGTCGCGGGCGGCCCGTTAGCGCCATTGACCATTGCCAACAACACTTTTGTGGGCATGACCAAGGGCACCTCCGAGGGCAATTCCGGCGTCGCCATGGTGTTTAATGGCGGCAGCGGCACGGTCACGCGCTGCATCGTGGCCGACGCCCAACGCGGCGGCGTGCTGGGTGGCTTGGGCGACGTCGTGCATTCAGTTGAGAATGACTATTACAACTGCGGCACCAACTCCACGCCGGGCACGAATTACTACGATTCCGGCAACATCCTGCCGAACGGCGACAGCTACCAACAGCCGGCGTTTGCCACGCAGGATGGCTTCCCGTATCGTGCCGGCCTCGGCAACATTGGCTACAAGGCGGCGCGTGGCGGTGTGTATTACATTGACCAGAAGTCGCCCGTCGCGCAGGATGGCGGCGCGTTCGGCAGCAGTTGGGCGACGGCCTACCGCAGCGTCAGTTTCCCGGTCAGTCAATTGAATCAGGCGACGGCGTTGAGCGATGCGACCTATCCGGTCACGTTCTACCTCCGCGGCTTCTTCACCAACCAGTTCACGGCCTCGAACGGCAATCCGGTCGTCGGCCGCGGCTTGCAGTATGCCGGTGACTATGTCAGCTTCATTGGCGAGAGCCCGACCAACACGATGATCTACAAGAGCTCGGCGTTCCGCAACGAGACCGGCGCGGACGGGCGCAACCTGACCATCTATCCAGTCAGCAAGGTCAGTTGCACGGTTCGCAACATGACGCTGATGACCGAAAACTGGTTCCCACCCAGCGTCAACGCCTACTCGCTGGGTGCGTATCGCAACTGGGACACGAAGAGCTATCTGTCCAATGTCTATGTGCATGTGCTGCACTGCGGTCGGACAACGAAGCGCAAGTCACGGCGGCCATCAGCGCCACGGGCGCGCCGCGCCTGGAAGCCGAGGACTGCCTCTTTGACGGCGGCTACAACGGCTTCCGCGCCAACGACGGCACCCTGACGCAGACGTTCCGGCGCTGCACCTTCCGCGGCACCTTCAGTGCGACCGGCGATGCGCTCGGTGGCTACGGCGTGCTGCTGGTGGGTGGCGGCCGCAACGTGCAGATCGACAAGTGCATCTTGGGCGCGTCGGACAAGGGCGCTGTCTACGTCGGCAGCACGGCGGTCGTGATGGGCAATGACAATATTGTCTACGGCAACGGCACGACCGGCGTTGTGCTTGAGGCGGGCGCGATTGACTTGCTGACCAACAGCAAGGTGATCAATCCGCTGCTGGGCACGTATGCTGGTCATCCCTACGCCTCGCCGTACCGCGCAACCGGGTATGGTTGGGCCTATCGTCCGCTCGAACCGCTGAACAGCTCGTGGCCGATGGCCGGGCGCAACAAGCAGCGCCAGGGCTGGTACACGAACGGTGCGCCGCTGACGGTGGCCGGTATTCTGTGGACCAACGCCAGCGCCGCGGCGGCGGGCAGCATGTGGGATTGCGGCATGAAGCTGGGCAGCACGGCGACGGACGGCCAGCGCGTGTTTGCAGCCGTCAATCCGGTCGCGGCCAACAACCAAGCCACGCTGCTGGCGCTCGATGCGAGCACCGGCACGACGATCTGGAACGGTGTGCTGGGCGGCGCGGGCCGCTACTGTTATGGCACGCCGGCGGTGGGTGAAACCATGGTCTATATCGCCGAAGTATCTGATGGCGCAAATCAGCGCGTCTATGGCGTGGATCGGTTCACGGGCATCCCTGTCTGGAGCAATCTGATCGACAACATGCTGGGCGCGGCCATGCTGCTGCATAACGGCAAGTTGTATTTTGACTCCGACTGGAATGTGTCCGGCTTGTGGTGCCTGGATGCCCTGTCCGGCACGGTGTTGTGGTCCAACCGCTTTACGGCCGGCGAATGGGGCTCAAGCGGCACGCCGGTCAGCCCGGATGGCAGCGCGGTTTACAATCATGGTGATGATGGCGTGTTGCACGCTATTGACGCCAACAACGGCAACACGCTGTGGACGGCTGGCCCGTACGAAGGCGGCCAAGGCAGTTTCGAGCCGGTGGTGGATACCGCGGGCAACATTTACTGCGCCTTCCCCGGCGTGACGAATGGCGGCCCATCCTCGGTCCTGTACAAGTATGCGGCGGATGGCAGCAACCTCTGGTCGTTCCTGTTCAACAGTGAATCGGACGATGGCGGCATGGCCTTCAGCCCGGATGGCAATACCTTGTATGTCACGATTTCCTCGACCTCGACCAATGTCGGCTTGTTTGCCATTGACACCGCCACTGGTGTCGAGAAATGGCGCGTGTATGCCGGCAAGTGCGGCGGCAGCCCCGTCGTGGCGGCGCCCGGCAACATCATCATTGGCGCGTTCGAACATGAAGGCGGCATCTGGGCGCGCGCCATCCAGGACAACGGCGCCAGCGCGGCGATCCTCTGGAGCATCTCGCTCGGCGCACCGCAGGGCGGCTGGCTTGCCAAGTCCTCCCTGATGCGTCCGGCCATCATGGCCAACGGTGATGTCATCGTGCAGAACCAGGATGGCAGGATCGCCTGCATTACCGTGCCGGAACCGACGCTGCTGCTGGGTCTGCTGGCGGGCGTCGCGCTGCTGCTGCGCAAACGCTAAGCAGCCTCGCTGCAACGATCAATGCAAGTCACAGGAAGGCGGGGAAGTTCCCCGCCTTCCTGCTTTCTTGGCCGCGCCGCGCACCCTGGCGGATGTTTTTATTATAGCGGAATTTCAGTTGAATTTTACTTGAATTCTGTTGCGTGGATGGCGGCGGTGCCTTCATGATGGATTGCGTTGCGCATAAAATCAGCGCACGAGCCGTGCCGGCTCGTTTTTAAATTGTCGCGGCGCGCGAGAATTGAGGCCGGCTTGTGCTTTGCCGCCGGGTTTGCTATACTCTCCCGCCGGCGCGCGCGGCGCGTGCGTTGCAGCAGGTGCAGAGGTCGCCAACCTGCTGCGGCGTGGTTACGGCGTGACCCGGGCGTTTAGCTCAGCTGGTTAGAGCGCCACCCTTACAAGGTGGATGTCGCAGGTTCGAATCCTGCAATGCCCACCACCTCCACAAGCCCTACTGTAGGGCGTTCCAGCCAGATTGACACCTTCACAATGACGACAGCCAAAACCCTAAAAAGCGGGCAAAGTTTGCCCATTAAGGCAAGGTTTGGCAACGTTTATGGCAAGGTTTCGGGCAAACATTTCACCGCCTCGGTTGACGCCGGCATTTTGCTCGCGTTCATCGCGGTCGCGGCATGGTCATCACTTCGCCGACTATGGCGTCACTTCCACCGCGCCGGTTTGGTATAATTCAGGCATGAGGATGGATCCCGTGATTATCATTGAAGACGACCGTCTAATAGCGCACCCGATGTATGCAATGGTGTGCTTCAACTGCCGTCATTTCCATGATTTCCAAGAGCCGCAGGGACGGGCGCTTAATCCGATCACTTGCGACGCTTTCCCCAAAGGAATACCGGACGGGATGTTGGCCAGAGGTGAGCACCGCACGCCCTATCCCGGCGACCACGGCATTCAGTTCGAGCCGATTGACAAGGCAACCGTCAAGTGACAGCCGCGGGCCGGGCATCACATCGCACCATGCGTTTGCTCTCGGTCGGCATCAATGATCGCCAGCGTCTTCTCGAGTTCGGAAACGCGTTGCTCCAGCGAACAGGTGCGCAAAATGCCAGCAGCAGTTTGCAGAATGTAGCAGCTCGTTCGTGCCGTGTCATCGAGCAACCGGCCTGCCTTGTGCGCAGAATAGAGAGCCGCGCACTCGGTCATCAGCTTGCGGCTATTTGTGAAGACGACGCCCTTTGCCTGCACCGGCACCGTCACCAGCACCGTGGGTTGCGCGGGCGGGCGCGCGCGTGGGGTCGTGTGCTTCGCCGTCTTGCGTTTCGGTTTTGTCAAGTGGTACTCCCGGTGCAATCACCGTTCGGAATGTTATGGTATGGGTATCGTGCGGCTGCAATCGTGCGATGCGGCGCTCGATGTGGGTCAGGTTCATTTGTGCGCCTCGCACAGCCCGTTGAGTTTCAAGGAGACTTCGACCAGCGCAGCAATCGCCAGTGCGGTGTCGGCCTTAATGCGGCCGCGTTGCAGGCCCAGCGCCGTTGACACGACCAGCTCACGCATGGCGTGCGGGTTGTTCACTGCAGCAGTTGGCTTGCCGGTCGGCTTTGTGTTTTTCGTTTTCATGTGGTTCCCCTGGCTAAATGATGCGCCGCACAATCGGCGGGCCGCTGGGCTGCGGCGGTGTGAATGCCGTGCGCAGGGCGGTCAATTCGCCGATCATGATTTCCAGTGTATCATGGTCGGGCGAGACTTCCTGCAATTTGGAAATGACGCAGCGGGACATGGCCAGCCAGTTCTTGAATGCCACGCTATCGTAAACTCTGGTAGTAGCTATGCAATCCATAATTTCGGGCCGGGGCTGTTGCCAGCCCCAGCTGGTGGTCGGTGAAAAGTTAAAAAACCTTGACAATGCCGCGCTTGTGCTCAAGCAGCTTTATCATGTAGGTGGTCTCCGCCTTCATGCGCGTCTTCATGTCTTCGAGTTCGGCAACTTGGTCTTGCAGTTTTTTGATCTCGCTGCCGGCCAGACCTCCCCTTGCCATCTTGGCTTCGAGTTCCTCAATCCGATCATGCAAGCGTTCGCTGCGCGCGGGCCAGACCGTGTTGATCGCCACATCCAGCCCGCCGATAGCTTCATGCACGTTTGCGGTCGTGGTCAAGCTTTCGACGGTCATGCCTTCGGTCGCGCCCAGCATAATGTCGCGGCGGCGGTTCCATTCCACGGCATACCGGGCCTGCGCGTGGGCGGCTTCGGCGGGCTTGCCAGCGGCAGTGAATGCGGCGCTCTCGGCGTCGGCCTTTGCTTTGTCAAATTGCATCATGTCTTTCATGGGTCAGCCTTGGTTGTCGTGAACGGTGATGTCGAAACGCTCGCCACAGTCTTTCAATGCGTGGTAGACGCTGGTCGGCACGTCAGTCGGCTTGTCATACGGCACCGAGTAAGTGGTGCCGTTGACTTGCACGGCGCGGCTGTCCGGCCGGTGGTAAAACGTTTCGTCTTTCGGATTGCGAAACGTGATGCGGATGGTTTTCTCTGGTGTCATTTCATTCCTTGTTTGTGTGATATGGTTGCCTGCTGCGCACGATGCGCGGCGGGCGGACTGCATGTTGATTTCGATTTGCTCTCCCGTTCTTGGTTAATCTGTTCCTGTTTCTGCCTGCGCGCCGGTCGCGCTTTGCCGTCAAGTCCTATTCGGGTTGAACTGGGAGATTCTCCCAGTTGGCGGTTGTCATCCACCATGTGGTTGCTCACTCCGCACAGCTCCGCAATCGCACGGCTGGATAGAGTAGGAAACTCCGCCAGCGCGATATCAATGCAGCGGCGCTTGTCATCTGCGCCGGTGACGGTCGAGGTTCCTGATTCGGGAACCTGATTCTTCATTCCTGAAACGAACAAGCACGCCACCGTCATTTCTTGCCGGGTGGTCATTTGGCCGCGTTGATCTGGACCAGCATGG
This sequence comes from bacterium, assembly GCA_026398485.1. Taxonomy (GTDB): domain Bacteria; phylum Auribacterota; class UBA3054; order UBA3054; family JAPLST01; genus JAPLST01. The sequence continues at coordinate 2,810 of JAPLST010000420.1, read as the reverse complement.
CGGTGATCTCACTGTTCATGCAGCGCAGCACGTCAGCCGGGTCGTGGCCGGCAGACTTGGATTCGCCGACTGCCTTGGTCGTGGCCGACTTCCATTCCTGAAATGACTTCGACTGCGTTATGCTCATCGCGGTCTGTAGCTTCATCGTGGTACCTTGGTGGTTATGAATGCCCGTTGCTGGCGTCTATCGCAGCGCTGGGCGGGTTGTATTTTCGCGGGTGGCACATTACCATTGCTCGGCACGTTCAAGAAGCGCCACGGCGTCCTCGGCATCTTCGATCAAGTCATCGAGCCGCTCGGTCGGCATCGCGTTGCAGAGGCGGTGAACACTCTCAGCGCAGGCAGGCGGCAGCAGCATCCGGTCGGTATCGCGCACGGCCTGCAGTTGATCGCGCAGGGTTTCGATGCAAACCAGAACGTCGGCGCAGGCGTCGCAAAGGTCAGATACTTCGCTCATGGTTCCTCGGTTGTGAAGTGCGGAATGCACGCGCGAACGGAATGCGCAGGCGCAGCGCAGCAGCGCGCGCATTTCCGTGCGTGCTTTAGCACCTTGGGTGCAGGGTGCATATATATACGTTGCCGCACCCAGTGAAGGGCCATTTTGACACACATGAAAAACAGGTCAATTCGCAACATAGCGCATCCCTCTTTGACCGTTCACTTTCTCGGCAGATTTGGCGACCATGCCCTGCTCGGCCAGCCGGGTCAGTCCGCGTTGTGCATCGCGTTCGTTTATCCCTTGCGCTTCACACGCGGCAATCACATCCCCGCGCAGCATCCCATCGCCGTCAAGGTGTTTCAGGATAAACCGCTCGGTGGCGCTCAGGATGGGCGCATCGCCGTCAGCCACGATGAAGCGCAGCCATCCCTCAGGGTCGCGCGCCCATGAATAGCGGATGGTCGGCAGGGCACCCTCGGCAAAGTTGGACTTCTCTACCTGCAGTGTGCTGGTGGTCACGTCATCCACTCTCTCGGTGACCAGCACAAGGTGACTGCGACAGAAGTTGCGCAGGTCAACACTGCCGGCTAACCTCTCGCCACTTGAATTGTCAAACGAGTTGCTTTTACGGTGGTGCGCGAGTACCACAGGCGTTGCGCTGCCACAGGCGGCACGCAGTAGCGACAGCGTGCGGTCAACTTGCTGGCTGTCGTTCATATCGAGGGAAGTCACGCGGCGCAAGGTGTCTATAACGACGTTATCGGCCTTCGCCTCGGTCACCGCATCGCGCAGCCGGTTGAATCCGACAGGGTCGGTCACGTCAATGCGGCCTGCCGCGTCGGTGCAAAGCAGGTGAAGCCGGTCGCTTGCCTGCAATCCGAGGCAGCGGAAGCGGTGCGCAGCGTGAGCCGGCGAGTTCTCACAGTCAACATACAAGGTCGTACCGGGTTCCGTGCGCTTGCCTAAGAAGTGAAGCCCGCGCGAGAGCGCAATGCAGAGCCAGCTACTCAGGAATGATTTGCCGGACGCACCTATGCCGCTCATTATGGTCAGTTCGCCTTTTGGTATCAGCGCGTCTACAGTCCATTGCACGCCAGCATCCGGCAGGGCGAGCATGGCGCTGGCGGTCAGCACGGCCTTGTTGTCATCGCCATCGGCGCCACCGAGCTGGTCAAGCTCTTGCACCCGTCGCTGAACGTCGGCATAGTCCGGCACAAACCCGTCAGCAATGCGCTGGCGCACACCTTCATCAATCCGCGCGCGTTCGCTCTCGCGCCACTGGTCAACGGCCATTCGCGTATATCCGGCCAGAAACACTGGCGAGCCCATTCGCGGCAGGCAATCACCTAGCAGGCGCGCCAGCGGCAGGTTGGTTGAAATGTCACCAATAAGAGCCTGTGCAAAGCCGTTGCCGGTCGCACCGAGGCGCGCATGATCCATGATCGCGCCGACCAGTTCGCCGGCAGTCTCATGCTTCCACATGGTCGCGAGGGTTTGACCGTGGCGAGCCACGTCATCGCGCCGGCCATGCTCTGCGCTGGCAATCAGCGCACCGAGGCAATCAAGTTGCAGGTCGGGCGTCATCGCGCACCGCCTATGCGACGGCGGCGCAGGTATGCGTCAATGTCATCGTTCGATATGCGAATGACGCCACCCACCCGAAAGGCAGGCAGGAACCCGCTCTTGATCGCACGGCGAACAGTCACATGATGAATAGACAAACGAACAGCACACTCTTGCAGCGTCAGCAGTTCCCCGTTGTGTTCGCCGCGCGGGGTCGCGGCCTTTCGCCTTTGCATAAATCGCTTCCTGCTTTTTACGCGCGGCCTAAATAAAAAAACCGCGCAAGTAATAACACTTGCGCGGGTATCTCCTCTTATGGTGTTTTCCGCGTCGCTTGCTTTTGCATCGGCCTTTTTTTGTCGGCCTGCTTGACAAGCGTTCTGCTTCATGCACCTGCATTTCAGCAGCCAGCCTTAAAAAATAATCTACTATTAGTATAGCAGATGCTGTGCCTTCCTGTCAAGTCCTGCACAAAATAGCGCACCTTTGCGCACCCGGCACGCCGGTTGCAAGGGTTGCGGCACAACCACAATGGGAGTTCGTTCAAATGACACTCACGAAGATTGCAGGCAGGCGCGGAATAGTGTGGCAGTTCGATGACGTGGTGAACGGCGCGCGGATCCGGCGCCGGTTCAAGAGCCTCACCGAGGCGCAGCAGCACATTGACCAAGGCGGTGACAAGGGCGTGCGGCAGATCGCGGCGCAGGCAAGCGCCCAGCCGTGCGGAATGCCCATCAAAGAGCTGTTCACCACATGGCTGCGGCATTGCGACGGATTGCATAAGCATTCGCGGCGGTACCAGTGCGTG
>JAPLST010000114.1 GCA_026398485.1 bacterium | reverse complement strand
TCCCGCACTCGTTTCGGCATTCCTAAAACAATTCGATTGTCAAAGAACTACACCGCGGTATTTCTGCGGCGGCGAACATCATACTGTATTGTTCGCCATTTGTCAAGCCCCCCCATTTTCCTTCCCGTTTTCAGTCCGGCGCGGGGGCTCGCAAGCGGCTCTATCGTGCCCACTTGCGCCTCAGATATTTTTAAGGCGATTATTAGTGTATCACAAACGATCCCAAATGTCAAGTGCCCCGCTGATTTGGCGCGCACGTTGCGTAAAACACCAGTGTTTACTGGATTCTTCAGCCATGCGTGGCGTTCGCCGCGCACCGATTATTTTTGGCGCGGCGGCCCCGTTCGTTTTTCCATGCGCGGCGCGTTTGCCGGCGCGCGGCGCGCCCCGAAGGCCCGCACAATTACATGCCCGGCAAGTCGGCGCGGATGCGTTGCGAGAAGGCCGGATCTTGGCCCGCCGCCTGCGCGCGCCCATTGACCAGCACGCGCTCGCGCAGCAGTGCCAGCGGCAGATTGGTCGCCACCGCGCCGCTGCGATACAGCGCCTCGTCAAAATGCCCGTTCAGAATCACCGACCAGTGCCACTGGGCGCGCGGGCCGTACGGCATGATGTGGCGGAAAGCCTCGACCATGCAGTTGGACGTCAGTGCGTTGTACCAGCGCGGCTGCGCGTGCAGCTGGTTGATTTCGCGCAGATAATCGAGGAAGATGTTGCGGATGATCGCGCGTGACAGCGGCCGCGTGCGGTACAGGCGCACGTCCTCGCCCGTGCGGTAATTGGTGCGCAGCCGCACCAGGTCGCGCTCGTCAGCCACAATGTAGATCAATTCGTAGTTGCGGAAGAAGCCGCGCATCAGCGAATAGGTCTCCCCCACTTGCTTGCGCATCTCGATCGAAATGCAAAGATAGTCGCCGGTGCGGAAGCCAAAGCTCAGCATGGTGTGCGCCACATCCCGCAAGCCCCAGTCAACCAGATAGAGGTCCAGATGATCCAATTCGGCCAGATTGAAGGTCTTGTCGTAATAATGAGGGGTGTAATCTGTCTCGGTGCGGTAGTCACAGTTGCGGATGTTGTGGACGGTCACCACGTCACCGGTGATGGTCGCCGAAGGCAGCTGCGCCACGTCGGGCTGCCACGGGCGGTTGTTCGACGGCCGTTGCGCCAGCCAAGCCAGCAGCACCAGCAGTCCGAGCATCGCCAGGCCGCACAAGGTCATGCGGTAGGGCCGCACAAAAACCACAACCGCCAGCACGGCGGCCACAAAGACGCAGGTCAAGAGCGCGGATTGCCATTGCGGCAGACGCGAAAACCAGAGTGCCGCGCCGCTCCAGACAGTCAGCGCCAACACGCCCAGCGTGGCAAGAAAGTAGAGAATGCCAATCATACGCGCTCCAATACTGTCATGTTTTTCTGCGCAGGCGGCGAAAGACGCGCAGGATGGCCACCCGCACGCGCGTCAGCCACGTGATCTTGCCGCCCTCCAGCCGCACTCTCAGCTCGACATAAAAGCGTCCCAGCGAGCGCACCAACAGCCGGAAGAGATCGTCCTTGCCCTCGGTTTTGCCGCGGCAGATATGGTCATGGCACCCAATCGCCACGGCTTGCACCGGCACGCACAGTTGGATTTTCGCCAGCCCGGCCATGTCCAAGTCCTGCTCCTCCGCTTCGAGCTGCATGGCCGCCGCGCGGACGCCATGCCGATCGCGGGCATATTCCTCGTAGCGCATGCCGATCAGTTTCTCCCAATCGCGCAAATGCTTGGCTTCAATGCCCAAGGCGCGCAAGGAATTGATGTGCGCCTTGGCAATCCGCGTGCCGATGTCAGCGAGATAGGCGCGCTTGTCGTCCTCCATCCGCAGGTCGGGCGCC
>JAPLST010000394.1 GCA_026398485.1 bacterium | reverse complement strand
GGTAGCCGCTGGTGTAGACACGCAGACAGGTAGGGCGGTCAGGTCCTTGACCGCCGCCGTCGTCGCCGTGCCACTGTAGCAGCGGCGTGCGCGCGCATGCAGCAACGGCGGTCAGGGCCTGACCGCCCTACCGAACCCTCCGGTCACGCACGCGCAGGACCCACAACAGATTTGGCTACGTCAGATTCGCATTTTCCTCTTTCCTGTCGCGCCTTGACGCTCCCATGCCAGTGTGGTATAATGCAGGCATGAACACACGCCACAATCAATATACTGCAATTGTTGAACGTGACGGCAAGTGGTATGTTGCCACCTGCCCGGAAGTCCCGGAAGCCAATGGGCAAGGCGAAAGCGAACCCGCCGCGCTGGAAAATCTGTCGCAGGCCATAACGATGGTGCTGGATGAACGCCGGCGCGATGCGATTGCACACGCCCCGGCCGACGCCCACGTTGCCACAGTCTGCATGGCATGAAGCGTACTGACTTATTGCGCCAACTATCCAAAGCGGGATGCGTGCTGAAACGCGAAGGCGCAAGATCATAAAGGCTTTGATTGATGAATAAAACCAGCCACAATAGCGCCGCCGCCGCAACACGGCCGGCAGTCGCACGCCGCAATAATAAAAACCAAGTCAAAGCTGACGTTGTGGAAACCCCAGTAAACAGGCCGTTAGGTGTCATCCACGTCTGACCCGGCGATTCCGGTTCTGCACGTCTGCACCGTCGGCATAACTGCCCGCGCGTTCTTGTTGCCGATTTTGCGGCGCATGCGCGCGGATGGGTATGCCGTCTGGCTGGCGTGCTCCGATGATGCCGATGCGCGCGCAGTCGCCCGCCACGGCATTTCGTTTTTTCCGGTGCATATCAGCCGCAGCATCAGCCCGTGGGATCTGCTGGCCGTGGTGCGTTTGTACCGTTTCATGCGCCGCATGCGCTTTGTGATGGTCAACACGCACACGTCGAAGGGCGGCTTTGTCGGCCGCGTGGCGGCATGGCTGGCGCGCGTGCCCTGCATCATTTACACCGCCCACGGCTACACCGTGCATGCCGCCCAGCCGCGTCTGGTGCAGGCCTTCTACCGCCTGCTCGACAACTGGGTCGGCCGGCGCACGTCCCTGTTTATCAGCGTCACCGAGCGTGTCAAAAACGCCATCATCGAGCTGGGCAGCGCGCGCGCCGACAACAGCATTTGCATTTGCAACGGGATTGACTTTGAGCGCTTCGCGCCCGCCGCGCTCGACCCGCTGCGCATTGCCGCGCGCCGCCAATCCTGGGGCGTCGACGCCACCACCGTCGTGATCGGCTGTGCCTCGCGCTTGGTGCCCGACAAAGGCCTCGATCTGCTCCTGGCTGCCTTCGCGCAGGTGCTGCCGCACGCGCCCCATGCCATGCTGGTCATCGCCGGCGAAGGCCCGTTGCGCGCCGCATTGCAGCATCAGGCTGACACGCTCGGCATTGCCGCGCGCGTGCGCTTCCTGGGCTGGCAGGATGACGTGCCCGAACTGATGGCGTGCTTCGACCTGTTCTGCCTGCCCACCTTGCGCGAGGGCTTTGGCTATGTCTTTCTCGAAGCGCAGGCGATGGGCGTGCCGGCCGTTGCCACCGCCATCGAACCCCTCACCGAAACCATGACGCACGGCGAAACCGCCCTGCTGGTCGCGCCGCATGACGTCACCCAACTCGCCGACGCCCTGACGCGCCTGGTGCTTGATCCGACGGAGCGCCGCCGCCTCGGCATGAACGGCGCCGTGCGCGTCCGCCAACTCTTCGACCAGCGCCGCCAACTCGAGCAGCTGGCCAAGGTCTACCACCAGTGCGTTCTGAACGCTGAACGCTGATGAATATCGAATATCGAACAAGGAATATCGAAGGCCGAAGTATCTGCGCAGAACTTCATTATTCTACATTCCTTGTTCAATATTCGATATTCTCATCCCCACCCCTGAACCCTCAAACATGAAAACTCTCTCCATCGGCGTCATTGGCCTCGGCATGGGCCGCAATCACATCACGGATTTCCACAAGCACCCGCAGGCGCGCGTCATCGCCATTGCCGACGCCAGCCCCGAGCGGCTCAAGGAAATCGGCGACAAACACAACATCACCCACCGCTACACCGATGCTGCGGAAATGCTGCGCGCGCACAAATTCGACATCGTCAGCATTGCCACGCCGAACGTGTACCATGCGCCGCTGACGATTGCCGCGTTGAACGCCGGCGCCCATGTCTTGTGCGAAAAGCCGATGGCGATGAGCGCCCGCGAGGCGCGCGCCATGCTGGCCGCCGCCAAGAAAGCGCGCCGGCGCCTGATGATCAATTTCTCGTATCGTTTCACCGAGCAGTCGTGGGCGCTCAAGCAGCAAGTCGACACCGGTATTCTCGGCGACGTGTATTTCGCGCGCACCTTGTGGCATCGCCGCCGCGGCCTGCCCGGCTTCGGCGGCTGGTTCGGCCAAAAAGCCTTGTCCGGCGGCGGGCCGTTGATCGACCTTGGCGTGCATCGCCTGGATCTGGCGCTGTGGTTGATGGGCTATCCCAAGCCCGCCTATGTGCTGGGCCGCACCTACAATCCGATCGGCACGCGCCTCGCCAAAGAGCAAAACAAGAAATTTGACACGGAGGACTTGGCGGCGGCGTTCATCACGTTTGAGAACGGCGCCTCGCTCGAAATCGAGGCGTCATGGGCAGCCAACATCAAGGAACGCGAAATGATGGAAACGCGCCTGTACGGCACCAAGGCCGGCTTGGTGCAGCGCAACCTGAACGAGGGCTACGAGTTCGAAGCCGAATTGTTCCTTGAGAAAAATGGCTGCCAGTTCGACATGCGCCTGCATCCGCCCGTCCCGGCCGTCAAGGGCGCCTGCGTCCATTTCGTCGAGGCCATTCTCGGCAACAAGCCGCATATCGCCACCGGCGAAGAGGGCGCGACGGTCATGGAACTGCTCGACGCCATTTACACCAGCGCCGCCACCGGCAAGCCGGTGCGCTGCAGGTAGCAAGCATGGGTTTGGGGAAGGCAAATATCGAATATTGAACAAGGAATGTAGAATAATGAAGTTCTGCGCAGATATTTCGACCTTCGATATTCATCAGGGTTCAGGGCTGCTTGGAGTCCCGCCAGTGGCGGGATTCAGGGTTCAGCGCTGACAATTGTAATTTGTAAATTGTAATTTGTAAATCATGCATGGCTGCCGCACTGCACATCTTCCGCCGCGACCTGCGCGTGGATGACAACACGGCCTTGTGCGCCGCGGCGGCCCATGGCGCGCGCGTCCTGCCGTGCTTCATCTTCGACCCGCGCCAGGTGCAGGACAATCCGTATCGCAGCGACAATGCGGTTCAGTTCCTGGTCGCGTCGCTGCGCGATCTAGATGTGCAACGGCGCGCACGTGGCGGGCGTTTGTTCCTGCTTCATGGCAAAGCCGAGGAGGTTGTCGCGCGGCTGCTCACGGAACTCGATATTTCCGCCGTGCATGTCAATGCGGATTACACACCATTCAGCAAACAGCGCGATGCGGCGATTGCGGACGCGTGCGCACGACATGGCGTGACATTCCATTCGTCGCATGATGCACTGCTGCACGCGCCGGACGAGGTGCTGACCGCAAGCGGCACGCCTTACACCGTCTTCACGCCCTATCTGCGCCGCGCGCTGAAACTGCCACCGCGTGCGCCACGCACTTGCCCAGACGTGCAATTTCATATCGCGCCCGTTGCGTGGGCCGACAAAGATTTCACTGCCGCGCGCTGCGCGCCGGACAATCCGCACATCCGCGTCCGCGGCGGCCGCGCCGAAGCGCTGCGCATCTTGAAGTCGCTCGCGTCCTTCAGCGATTATGCCGCGCAGCGCGACATCCCGGCCCAGCCAACCACCGGCCTCTCGGCCCACATCAAGTTCGGCACGGTTTCGATCCGCGAAGTGTATGCCGCCGTCATGCGCGCGCACGGACCGGCCCACGTGCTGATCAATGAACTGCACTGGCACGATTTCTTCACCCAAGTCGGGCATTTCTTCCCGCATGTCTTTGGTCACGCCTTTCG
>JAPLST010000335.1 GCA_026398485.1 bacterium | reverse complement strand
GATGGCGACGGACGCCGCCGGCAATTTCTACCTGGTGGACTTGTGCAACAACCGGGTACTCAGGTATGATGATCCATTTGAGACCGATCAAATTGCCGACCAAGTGTGGGGGCAAGGCGCATTCACCAATCGCTCGCCCAATAACATCCGCACGACGCCGACCGCCAGTGCTGACACACTCCACACCCAGCGTTCGCCCAACGGCACGCGCACGGCGCCAACCACCAGTGCCGCCACACTGAACACCCAGGGTGCTTACACCTCTGGCGTGGAGGTGGACACGGCCGGCAACATTTGGATCGCCGACACGGGTAACAATCGCGTGCTGTGCTTCACCAACGGCGCCACGAGCGCCACGCTGGTGCTCGGCCAAGCCAGCTTCACCACCAGCAGCGCCGGCACGGCGCAGAACCAAATGTATCACCCGAGCGGGGTGCGCGTGCATCCGCAGACGCGCGAGGTTTTCGTCCTCGATGGCCGCAGCGACCGATGGCCCGGCCCGCGCGTCATGGTCTTCCGCCCGCCGTTCTCGAACGGCATGCGCGCCCAGCGCGTGTTCGGCACCAACCAGCTCAATTGGGCGCGCGGTTTCTGCCTTGATCCATTTGACACGAACATTGTCTGGGTCGCCGACGGCGCGAATAATCGCATTATCAAGTTCAACCATGTCACCGGCCAGGCGCTCGACTGCATTGGCCAGCCGAACTTGACCACGTTTATTGGCATCGGCAAGTATGTGCGCCCGGACGGCACCGTGGCCGACTTTGGGCAACCCGACGGCAGCATCAGCATTGACGCCCAATCCAATCTCTATTTCACCAGTTTTCACGATTTCAACAAGGTCATCCGCGTTCCCCTGCCGATCACGCGCACGACCGAAGGCCACGTCTGGTCCAACGGCGAAATGCTGAAGCAAGGCGTGAACGAAAACAGCGGGCGCACGATGTGGGGCAACTACGGCATGGCACGCTGGAACAAGCAGCTGTTCGTGCGCGATCGCTATCGCATCATGGTCTGGACCAACTATCCAGCGGCGGTCAATTTTCAGGCGGCGGATTTGGTCATTGGCCAGTCGGCCATGGACCAGAACAAACCCGGCGGCACTTTCGAGGGCCGCGAGATCGGCATGCTGCATGCCAGCAGCAATGTCCTGTTCGTCACCAGCGATGCGAAGCTGTTCATGTTTCACCTGCCGATTACCAACGGCGGGCGCATGTACGCCCCCTTCAAAACGATTGATGGCGGGCAGGCCACCCAGCTCAAGTGGGCCGACGACCACCGCGCCTGCACGGTGCTTTTCGGCGGCGTCTGCTATGATCCGGCGAGCAATGTGCTGTGGGTCGCGCACAATCATTCTGGCAACAGCCAGCCCGGCGCGCGCGTCCTGCGCATCCGTGATCCGTTTGCCACCACGCCGCTGGTTGATCTCGTGCTTGGCCAAACCAACAAGACCGGCGGCTTGAAAAACAAAGGCAAGTACCGCGAGCCCGCCGGCCCGTTCACCGTCGACGGCACCGACATGGCCAATCCGGCGCATGTCTTTCTCGACAACTACCGCAACCTGTATGTCGTCGATTCCGGCTATGAGGGCCGCATCGACAATGCCGGCAATCGCCGCGTTGTGCGCTTCGACGAAGCCCATACCTACCCGGTCGATGGCACCATTTTTCCGAACACGGCGGCCGACGCGGTCTTCTGCAAGCCGACCCTCACCACCGCCCGCGACTACGCCGACGCCAATCGCCCCGGCACGCCGATCACCGTGGTTTTCAACAGCGCCAACGAAATGGTGCTGACCGACGACACCTACGACACGCCCCAAGGCATGCACCTGTTTTACTATCCCGCGCCGCAGACGGGCGGTAATCCGCAGCCGACGCAGATCATCAACACCTATCTTGGCCAGCCCGCGTTTTGTTTCTTTGACGGCG
>JAPLST010000020.1 GCA_026398485.1 bacterium | reverse complement strand
GACATTCACCGTCGTTTGTGGGTACGGGAAGCATACGGCGTTCGGTAACCAATGCCACTTTGTCGGGATTGATGGCATAGAAATGCGTGTACTTGGAGCTGTTGCCGGACATGCAGGAAGTGGGGCCAATGCGGTAGAAGTCACTGATGGTCTGACCGGTGAGGATGATGAATTCAGGCGGCATGGAATCGGCATACTCGACGATCCGGAATACATATCCGCAGAGAGCATTCAACAAATTATCCCGCAAGTCATCCTTGCCGATGCCACATTGCCGACGAATATACTTGCCAAGGGTGGTGCGAATACGCTTTACGGTGTCAAGCATGTGGCTGGGATATATGGCATAGGAAACCTTGCCAAGTTCCTCTTGCGAATATGACAGGAAGTGATGGTGATGGTCGGTGCGGATGGTGGTGACGATGTTGGCGATGGCGTGTTTTTCCTGGTCGGAAAAGCCGTTGTTCAGGGCAAGCTGCAAACCACGAATGAGACGAACGCGATCATAAAGCAATTTGTGCATGACGGACTCCGGGTGGGGATTGAGAATGATGATGGGAGGTCAACAGAATGGCGATCAGCACGTAGATGCAATCGCCTATGTGTGGGGCGTGAAGAGGTGTGGCCCCTTCGTATTTTATAACGCAAATCGGGGTGGGATTAAGCTGTGGCGGGTGGCGTCTTGACCTGTCTGACGCAAATATCGCCGGGCACCGGCATTACACCGGCGTTTGTGCTATAATGTTGCATTGAGGAGTAACTGTTGCGGGAGAAGAACGATGCGCACGAAATTGATTCTGTTGTTGGCTGTGCTGGCGCTTTTTGCGTTGCCGTGCTTTGCCGATTGGGGCCAAGCCGAATCGCCGGACTTTGCACTGGACACGACTATTCCAGAACCGGCACTGATTGCAGCCGCCATCAGCGGCCTCCGCGCCGCGATGCTGCTCCGTGATACTGAAGCATGGGCACATGCCCAAGCCACAAACTTCGTTCGCCGCGAACGAAGTTCATGAATTAAGTAATGCAAGTTGACCATGTATGAAAACAACCAACAAAACAGCAAAATGCTTGTCACATGCCGCAGCCTTTGCCGTGCTGATGATGCTAAGCGCTTTCACCGCCATCGCCGGGCCGGTCACGGTCATGAATGTCACGGCCCATCAGCGGCCAGCCACACCGATTGTGGACATCACCTATGATCTGCTGAATCCGAGTGGCAGTGTGCATACTGTCTTGCTGTATGCATCCACCAATTCTGGCGCGACGTATTCATTGCCTTGCACAAATTTCAGCGGCGATGTCGGCGCGGGCGTGACAACCGGCGCAAATAAGCAGGTGGTCTGGTTTGCCGCGGGCGACTTGGCGGCGATGTCCACCGCCTATGCGCGGGTGCAGGTGACGGCCATGGAAGGCACCGATAATTACTGCATCATTGACGTGTCTGGCGGGCCGGACGCGGCGAATTATCCGGTCAGATATCAAGCCACAGCTCCACCGCTGAATGATGAACACAAGACCAGCAAAATCGTCTTGCGCAAGATACCGAGTACCCTGCCGGGCAGTTTCGTGATGGGCTCGCCCGCCGGCGAAGTTGGGCGTTATGCACATGAAACGCAGCACAATGTGACGCTGACCAAAGATTTCTACATGGGCATCTATGAAATCACCCAGGCGCAATACTCGAATGTGATGGGCGTGAATCCGAGTTATTTCACCCAGGGCGCCCACGCGGCAAAGCGACCGGTGGAGAGTGTCACGTGGAACACGGTGCGCGGCGGGACATGGCCGGGCGGGGCGCCAGCCGGCACGACCTTCATGGGCAAACTGCGGGCGAAGACCGCCGCGTTGGCGTTTGATCTGCCGACTGAGGCGCAATGGGAATATGCATGCCGCGCGAGCACGACCAAGGCGCTCAACAACAACACAAACTTGCAGATCGCAAATCAAGACCCGAACATGAACATCATAGGGCGCTACTGGTATAATGGCGGCAGCAATTATACTAGTGATGCGGTGAATGGCGGTAGTGCGGCAAGCGGCTCCTATTTGGTGAACCAATGGGGTTTATACGACATGCACGGGAACGTGTATGAATGGTGCCTCGACTGGTACGACACATACGGCGGTGCTGTGACTGACCCGATCGGAACCATGAGTAGCCCATACTCGTACCGCGTGATCCGCGGCGGCGGCTGGTTCGACCTCGCCAGGTACTGCCGGTCTGCGTACCG
>JAPLST010000150.1 GCA_026398485.1 bacterium | reverse complement strand
CCGCTGAACCGCTGAACCGCTGAACCGCTGAACCGCTGAACCGCTGAACCGCTGAACCCTGAAAGGTCTGGAACATACATGCATACACCACGATTTTCGCACTGGAGGCTGGCGGTGCTGCTGGCCATGTTGGCTGCCGGCGGCCTGTGTGCCTGGTGGATGATGGCGCGCACCGACCGCGCCCTGCGCGCCGACCTGCTGCAACAGGCGCGGCTCGTGGCGCAGGCGCTGAGTGGCGCGCGCATCCAGGCGCTCAGCGGCACGCCGGCCGACCTGGCCGCGCCGGAGTACCAGCAGCTCAAGGAGCAGCTCACCGCCGTCCACTCGGCCAACCCGCTGTGCCACTGGAATTATCTGCTGGGCCGCACGGCCAGCGGCATGGTCTTTACGTTTGTGGACAGCGAGCCGGTCAGCTCGAAGGATTACTCCCCGCCCGGGCAACTATATGCGGAGGCCATGGCCGATTGCCAGCGCGTCTTTGACACCAAGACCGCCAGCGTCGCCGGTCCGCTCTCCAATCGTTGGGGCACCTGGATCACCGCCATGGTTCCCATTGTCAATCCGCACACCGGCGCCTTGGTGGCCGTGCTGGGCATGGACATTGACGCGCATGCCTGGCAATTGCATGTGGCGGGCCAAGCCGCCCTGCCCGTGGGCCTGCTGCTGCTGTTGCTGATCTGCATGGCCGTCGTGCTGCTGGTCACCACCAACCCGGCTTGCCTTGATGGCCGCGTTGACGCCACCCCCAAGCCGATCCTCTGGCGTCTGCTGCCGCCCTTGGCAGTCATGGTAATCCTGCTGCTGGCCGGCGCGGCGACGCTCTTGTGGCACCAGCATCGACAGCAGTTGGCTGCGGTGGTCACCGCCGATATTGCCGATATGTTCGGCGACTTGCACGTGGTCTTGAACCAGCAAGCCGCCGTCCTCACCGCACTCGCCCAGCCCATTGCCGCCGACGCCACGGTGCAGAAGGCTCTGCGCGCGGGCGACGCCGCCCGCCTGCTGGCCGCCTGGCAACCAGCGCTCGAGACGTTGCGCCGACAGAACCGCATCACCCACTTCTATCTTTTCGATACCAACCGGGTCTGCCTCTTGCGCGTCCACAGTCCGAAGAGGCACGGCGACTTGATCAACCGTTTCACCGCCCGCGAAGCCGAGCGCACCGGCAAGACGGCCTCCGGCATTGAACTGGGGTCGCAGGGGACCTTCACCCTGCGGGTGGTACAGCCGGTCTTTGAAGGCGCCACGCTGGTCGGCTATGTCGAACTGGGCAAGGAGATTGAGGATGCCCTGCAAACATTGCACCCCCGCTCCGACATCCAGCTGGCCGTGGTCATCCGCAAGGAACTTTTGAACCGGCAGCAGTGGGAAGCCGGCATGCGCCTGCTTGGCCGGGAGCCCGACTGGGATCGTCTGCCCAACAGCGTGGTGATGTACGCCTCGCAAGGGCGCCTGCCGGATGCCTTCGCGGCGTGGGCCGACCAGACGGCGGGCATCGACACGGAGCGGGAGATTGCCTGCACAGGTCAGGACTGCGCCTGCACGAAGAATACCTGGCGGGTCTCCGCGGCACCCCTGCAGGACGCGGCCGGCACGGACGTGGGCGATCTGCTGGTGCTGCGCGATGTCACCGCCGCCAAGGCGGCCTTTGCGCGCATGTTGGCCGTGGGCGGCACCGCCGGCGTGGTGTTGCTGGCGTTGCTGTTGGGCTTCATGTATGTCCTGTTGCGCCGCACCGACGCGGGCATCCGCGCCCAGCAGGCGGCGCGGCGGGAGAGTGAAGAACGCTTCGCCCAGCTGGCCGAACAGAGCGGCATTATTGTCTGGGAAGTGGACGCCCTGGGGCTCTGCACCTATGTCAGCAAAGTAGCCGAGGCCGTGCTGGGCTACCGCCCGGACGAGCTGACCGGCCGGCTGCACTATTACGACCTGCATCCTGAAGCCGACCGCGCGGCATACAAGAACGCCACCCTGGCGATGATTGCGCGCAAGGAACCGTTCCGGGATTTTGTCAACATCGCCGAGGCCAAGGACGGCCACCGGGTGTGGCTCTCCACCAGCGGCTTACCCCTCTTCAACGCGGATGGCTCGCTGCGGGGCTTCCGCGGCAGCAACACGGACATCACCGCGCACAAACACGCCGAGGAGGCGTTGCGCGAGAGCGAGGATCAGTATCGTGAAATATTCGACGCTTCCAGTGATGCGCTGTTTCTCCAGGACATTACCACCGGCGCGATTCTGGATGCGAACAAAACGGCGCTGAAAATGTACGGCTTGGCGGACAAGCAGGAAGCGCTCACCTGCTGCATCGCCGACCTGAGTGCGGTGGATGAAGGCTATGGCGAGGTAAAAATCAAAAAAGCGCATCAATCAGTAATTAGTGGCCACGCACATGCATTTGAATGGCGTGCCAAGCGGAAAAACGGTGAAAAGTTCTGGGTCCAGGTTACCCTGCATGCAACGCGCATTGGCGGCGTTGAAAAAATCCTGTCCACGGTGCGCAACCAAGCCCGGCTGACCTTGCTGGGCATCCTCGAGGATCAGACCCGGGCCGAGGCTGATCTCAAACGGCTGGCGACGGCGATTGAGCAGGCGGCCGAGGTCATCGTGGTGACGGATGCGCAGGGGCTGATTCAGTACGCCAATCCGGCCTTTGAAGCCGTGACGGGCTACACCTGCGCGGAAGCCATTGGCCAAAACCCGCGCCTGCTCAAGAGCGGGCAGCATGACGCGGCCTTCTATCGCACGCTGTGGGATACCATCCGCAGCGGCAAGACGTGGCAGGGGCGCTTCGTCAACCGCAAGAAGAACGGCGCGCTGTACACGGAAGAGGCAAGCATCTCGCCCGTGCGTGACGCGGCCGGTGCGATTGCCAACTATGTCGCGGTCAAGCGCGACATCAGCGCCGACTTGAACCTGCAGGCGCAGTTGAGCCAGGCCCAGAAGATGGAATCCGTGGGGCGCTTGGCGGGCGGCGTGGCCCACGACTTCAACAACATTTTGCAGACCATCATGGGCGGCGCGGAGCTGGTCATTGAGCAGACCGAGCCGGCGGATCCGCGCTGCACCGAGCTGGTGGAGATTCAAAACGCGGCGCGCCGCGCCGCCAACCTGACCCGCCAATTGCTGGCCTTCGCCAGCAAGCAGACGATCACGCCCCGAATCCTCGACCTGAACGAGGCGGTGGAAGGCATGCTCAAGATGTTGCGCCGCCTGATCGCCGAGAACATCAAGCTGGTCTGGGCGCCGTCCGCGGAGTTGTGGCCGATCCGCATCGATCCCGGCCAGGTTGACCAGATCATGGCCAACCTGTGCGTCAATGCGCGCGATGCCATTGAGGGCGTCGGCGCCGTCCACATCACGACCGAAAACAACCATATCGACGAGCTGCAAGCGGCGCAGCATGACGGCGTGCGGCCGGGCGACTATGTCGTGCTGACGGTCAGCGACACCGGCTGCGGCATGGACAAGGCCACCCTGAGCAACATTTTCGAGCCGTTTTACACCACCAAGGCGACCGGCAAGGGCACCGGCCTCGGGCTGGCCACGGTGTACGGCATTGTGCGCCAGAACCAGGGCCATATCAGCGTCTACAGCGAGCCGGGCCACGGCACGACCTTCCGCATCCATCTGCCACGCCATAGTGGTGCCGACGCGGCTATCGCGGAAAGCCCGGCGCCACCCGCCGCGCGCGGCAGCGAGACGGTCTTGCTGGTGGAAGACGACATCACCATTCTCAACATGAGCAGCCGCATGTTGCAAGAATTGGGCTATACCGTGCTGGCGGCCGGCGCGCCGGACGTGGCCCTGCGCATGGCCGGCGAATATCCCGGCACAATCCACCTCTTGGTGACCGACATCATCATGCCCGGCATGAACGGGCGTGAGCTGGCCGAACGGCTGCAGGCGCGCATTGCGCAGCTCAAGTGCCTGTTCATGGCCGGCTACACGGCCAGTGTGATCAGCCACCAAGGCGTGCT
>JAPLST010000062.1:3959-7067 GCA_026398485.1 bacterium | reverse complement strand
TTTTCCCAATCTCTGCGTCCACCGAGACAAGCTCGGTGGGGCGCTTGAGACCTGAATGCGCAGAGACCCCTGCGATCCCGCTGTTGACGGGATCGTGGGTGAACAAGATTGAGCGAAAGCCGGCCACACCCACTGCCATTCCCCCTTTCGTAAAGGGGGCGGGCGCCGCCGCGTCGGGGGATTTTGCTGCCGTTGCCGCAACTACGCCAAACATCTATTGCGCGATATTTGCTACAATCTGTTGAACCAACTTTGCAGGATGACCATGAATGCTACCGTTGCCAGCGTGACGCCGCGCGTCGCCCGTTTTCTGCGCGACATTATTCGCATCCCGTCGTTAAGCGGCGAAGAAAAACAAGTTGTGGCGCGGATTGCCAAGGAACTGCGCGCCTTGCGCGTCTATGACAAAGTCTGGACCGACCGCCTCGGCAATGTCATTGGTCAATGGGGCCGCGGCCCGCGCGCGCTCATGCTCGACGCGCACATTGACACGGTTGGCATCGGCGACCGCGCGCAATGGGCGCATGACCCGTATGCCGCGCTCGAACGCAAGGGCGTCATCTATGGCCGCGGCGCCGTGGACGAAAAACCGGCCATGGCCTGCATGGCCTACGCGCCGCTGCTGCTCGACCCGGCACTGAAAAAGCACATAACCATTTATGTCGTCGGCTCGGTCCTCGAAGAAGATTGCGACGGCTATCCGCTCTGGCATTTGATCACCAAGGAGGGCGTCAAGCCGGACTGGGTCGTGCTGGGCGAGCCGACCGACCTGCAAGTTTATCGCGGACACCGCGGGCGGATGGAAATCACGATCAGCATCAAGGGCAAGGCGGCCCACGGCGCGCATTGCGACCGCGGGGTCAATGCGATTTATCGCACGGCGCCGATCATCCGCGAAATTGAGCAGTTGCACAAGCGCCTGCGCCGCGATGCCTTGCTGGGCAAGGGCTCGGTGACGATTGCGCGGATCGAGTCAACCAGTCCGTCGTTGTGCTCGGTGGCGGATGGCTGTACCTTGTATCTCGACCGGCGCCTGACGCGCGGCGAGACCAAGGCGAGCGCACTGGCCGAACTGCGCGCCTTGCCGGGCGTGCGGGCCGCGCGCGCCCATGTGGCCGTGCGCGAGTATCGCAGCACCGCCTGGACCGGCCTGCCCGTCGCCCAGGAAAGTTATTTCCCAACGTCGGTCTCGGAAGACAAGCAGCCCTTGGTGCAGGCCGGCTTGCGCGCGGCGGCAGCGGCCTTGCCCGCGCGCCCGCCCAAACTGGGCGTTTGGACATTTTCAACCAATGGGGTTGCGACGATGGGCCGACTCGGTATCCCCACGATTGGCTTTGCGCCCGGACGCGAGGAGCTGGCGCATTCCGTGCATGAGCAGGTGGCAATCAAAGATTTGGCGGTGGCGACAGACTTCTACGCCGCGCTGGTGCGCGAGCTGTGCGCATAATTTCTTCGCGGCGAAGAAATTATTAACTGTCCGCAAATGACGCAGATGGTGCGAGTTGCTGCGATTTGCAATTTGACACCGATGGCAGCGAATGGTACAATGATATTACGTTCGGGACAAGAAACGAGAATGGCAGTCGGATTGAATCCGTGACACAACCAAGGGAGGCATACGCATGCTTGCCGCAGTGAAAGGAGTTTACGAGAAAGAGGTGATCAAGCCATATGCGACATATTGACGCAACCGTGGTTGATCAGACGCACCTGCAGGTGCATCCGCCGCTGGCAATGCCTTAGGGTTCACGCTGTGCCGACAAAAGATTATGAGATTTGGCTGAACGAACGGACGCGCATTGCCGTAGTGTTCGTCACTGAAGCAGGGCACGTAGTTGGATTCACGGTGCGCCTGCAAATTCTTGTTGAATCAAAAAGGTTTTTGAAATGACACCACGCAAGAAAAAGAAGGTAAGCGACAAATCATGCTCGTTAAAGTGGGCGATTGCATTCATGAAAAGTGTGGGAGCCAGAGAAATCACGCCGGAAGAGAAGCGCCGTGATCCGCAATTGCGCAAAGCCCTGCGGATGGCGCGCTCTTGATTATAAAATCGTTGCCACGCGCTGGCGCGGCAAAGAATTGTTTGATGGAAGTGATATGAAGAAGAAATGTGACACAACCAATGGAGGCATACGCATGCTTGCCGCAGTGAAAGGAGTCTGCATGAACGTGCTGCTCGACACATGCGTGTTCCTGTGGATGGCAATCGAGACATGGTGCTGAAGGGGATTTTTTTGTGAACCCGCGCAAATTACTAAAGAAACTGCAAGGCGGGTCGAGGAACCTGCGGTTCTCCGACGTGGTTGCGTGTGCGCGTGCGGTCGGGTTCAGACTTGATCGCGTGAACGGCAGCCATCATATTTTTGTGCATCCGTGCTGTGATCGGCTCATCAATCTTCAAGAAGTAAACGGGAAGGCAAAGCCGTACCAGGTAAAACAATTGCTCGACTTGATCGAGTGCTATAATCTCAGCGAAGGCAAGCCCGCATGAAAGACTACCATATCAACGTGTTCTACAGCGAAGAAGACGAGGGTTACATTGCCGACATCCCCGACCTCGCGCATTGCTCGGCATTTGGCGAGACACCAACGGACGCACTGGCAGAAGTTCTGAAGGCTAAGGATGCGTGGCTTAAAGCGGCACGCAAACACAAGAAACCAATACCCCGCCCGGCCTACCGTCCGCTAATTTATCAAGCCGCCTGATGAACAAAGGATCAAACACCGTTTGCGCCAGTGGGCGTTCATTTGCCACAGCCGCGCAATAATGATGTTAAAGCTCTTTTTACCAACGCACCACTGAATACCGAAGACTGACTACTGAATACTGACATAGACCGGTGACGCCGGTACGGCTCTACCAGAAACTACGACATTTCTGAATCAGAGAGCTGTGCATGGTCGCACCCCAACTCGGGGTGCAGACGTGTACTTCTCTGATGGCCTGTCGTAGGGCTCTGGTAGAGGTGCAATGTTCTGCACCTCTTTTGTTTTCACAAAGGGGAAACTGATGAAAGAAGTTAATTTGATCACTAACAAGACAGGAACTTACTATGATGACTCGAGATAATCTGATTCTTAAGCTGGCAGTTGTGTTCCAAGTCAGC
>JAPLST010000062.1:0-3954 GCA_026398485.1 bacterium | reverse complement strand
CCGATCAGTTGACTGACGATGCAAGCCCAAAAAACATATCCGGGTGGGACTCGTTGGCCGCTTTGGGTGTGATTTCGCTGCTGGACGACGCCGGCGCAGGAGAAATCAGTGCCGAGGACGTGGCTAATTTCGAGACCATTGGCGCTGTTGTGTCATTTGCCAAGACTCGTGGGATACTCGTTAACTGATACTGGTTAATCTAAAAGTAATGTAAATATTATGAGCAGAGCCACTATCCAATCCATAGCAACACACGTCCCTGAGGCCGTGTTGACAAACGATGAACTTGCGGGTAGATTTGGCAATTGGACTGCCTCCGAAGTATTCAAAAAGACAGGTATTTGTGAGCGTCACATTGCAGCATTTGGTGAATGTGCATCAGATCTCGCCTTAGCTGCGGCAAAAAAACTGATTGATAGCCAGCGCCTGAACCCATGCGCAGTAGATGCCCTTTTGTTTTGCACTCAAGCACCGGATTACATCCTGCCGACTACAGCTTGTCTTCTTCAGGATCGGCTCGGCTTGCCCAAGAGCATTCTAGCACTAGACTTTAACCTCGGGTGTTCCGGGTACATTGTTGGTCTTTCATTGGCCAAGGGTTTGATTGAGTCAGGTCAGGTCAGAACCGTATTATTGCTTACCGCAGATACATATTCAAAGTTTATCCATCCGATGGATCGCTCCGTTTGCACGCTGTTCGGCGATGGCGCGTCGGCCACAGTCATTACTGCCACGGATGATCAATCTAAAGGGCTGCAGACCTTCCTGTTCGGAACCGACGGCAAGGGAGCGAAAGAGTTGATTGTTCCGGCTGGCGGTTGCCGCACTCCGCGTTCGTCTCAAACCGCGATACCCATGACCGACGCTGATGGCAACATTCGAACCGCCAACAACCTCTACATGAACGGCCGCGAGGTTTTCCGCTTCGCGATTACCACGGTGCCAAAGACTGTGGCACAACTCATGGAGAACGACGGACTGAGCAAAGAAATGGTGGACTATTTGGTGCTGCATCAGGCGAACCGTTATATGATCGAGGAGCTGATTCGCAAAATGCAATGGCCTTCCACGAAGGTGCCTATGCATATAGAAGGCATCGGGAACACTGTGTCTTCAAGCATTCCCTTTATGCTCGAACAAATGCTTACAGACGGACGTTTGACACCCGGAAAGAAAATCCTGCTGGTCGGCTTCGGCGTCGGCTATTCATGGGCAGGGTGTTCGGTGGTGTGGTCATGAGTGCCCGGCCCCTTGAATTCTTGCCCGGCGAGGTTGCATGGGTGTCCGGAGCGTCCAGCGGCATTGGCTGTGAAGTCGTGCGCAGACTTTGCAGCATGGGGATTCGCGTCTTCGCCAGCGCGCGGCGTGTGCCCGAATTGAATGCGTTATGTCAGGAAACAAACGGGGCCGTAACCCCTCTGCCCTTGGACGTGGCCAACTCTGCAGCCGTGGCCGCCGCAGCGAAACAGGTGCAGGCAACCGCCGGACGGTTGGATATTCTTATTCCCTGTGCCGGGATGGAACGTATCAGCCCTTTTTCGATGACCGACGCCGAAAAATGGCGACAGTTATTCGACGTGAATGTAAACGGTGCGTTCGAGATGATCGCGCGCAGTGTCGCGCTGCTGCGCGAGGCAGGCAAACGACCGGACGGTCAGGGACGGGTGGTGTTTGTGTCTTCCGTAGCCGCCATTCGCGGTTGGCCCGGTCAGACAGCCTACTCCGCGAGCAAGGGCGCACTTTTAAGTGGAATGCGCAGTTTGGCGGCCGAACTAGCCCCGGCCCGCATTCGCATAAACGCGGTTCTCGCCGGCATGACCGAAACGCCGATGAAAGAAAGACTCTATGCTCGCATGTCGGCCGATCAGCAGATAGCCATTACTGCGGCGCATCCACTCGGTCTTGGCAAACCCAGTGATGTTGCGGAAACCATATTGTTTCTTGCTTCCTACCGCGCCCGCTGGGTAACCGGCGCTGAACTTGTGGTGGATGGAGGCCTATCTCTCTAATGAAAAGTTTCCTACCGCCCAATCGCCTAATCATCGGTCATCATGGATGGAATGGATCTCAACAAGAGTCCTATCCGTCGATACTAACGACTAACTCTAGATCAAGTGTTGGGCATCAACAAAGGCAAATTAATGAACAATCCGTTTAACCCTGGTTACTACAACGAGAAAGAGCTTGCAGAATTTGGATTCAAAGCAGTCGGAACCAACGTTCAGATCGCAAAGAACTGTACTATTATAGGCCTTTCAAACATTTCGATAGGTAGCAACGTAAGAATTGATGGCTACTGCGCTATCGTGGCTGCAGGTTCTGGATCGCTATCTATTGGTTCTTTCATACATATCGGAGGTTGGTGTTATCTTTCTGCTGGCGATGGCATTACGATGGAGGATTTCAGCGGTCTTTCACAAGGAGGCCGAATATATAGCAGAACCGACGATTATTCTGGAAAGTGTCTGACGAATCCAACAGTTCCAGACAGATTCACTGGAGTCAAACATGGTCCAGTTACATTGAAACGCCACGTTGTTATTGGGTCGGGCACAGTCATACTTCCTAAAGTAACAATTGGAGAAGGATCTTCAGTGGGAGCCCTTTCACTTGTCATACAAAGCCTTGATCCTTGGGGTGTTTATCTTGGTTGCCCCGCCAAGAGGTTATGGGATAGATCAAAGCGACTCTTGGAGCTTGAATCTGAATTGATGAAAGAAATGGGGCAACAAGGTTCTGCATTGGACAGGAATTCCTCTGAACGACACTGAATACTGATCATCCACGCCGCGGGCGGGATTGGCAGATACATTAGTTAAGACCCAGCAGGCATGTGTGGTCGTGTCTGGTAAATGCTATGGCTGCATTACTCAGAGGCTGTGCCACGGCAGCGCAATGGCATTCTTGGCAATCTACATGGCTCGCACCGGCACGCTGCGGAATTTCTGTGCATGTGGAAATAGCGTTGCTAAATTTCCGTGGTTGTGCTACCATCATGCCAACAACAGGACGGCTATGCTGCAACTATCCAAGCACATCATCATACCCAGCGCCGAAATCGAAGTGCGCGCCATTCGCGCCCAGGGCGCCGGCGGACAGCATGTCAACAAGGTCGCCAGCGCCATTCATTTGCGGTTTGACATCAAGGCCTCGTCCTTGCCCGACCATTACAAGGAAAAGCTCTTGCGAATGAACGACCAGCGCGTGACGCGCGACGGGGTGATCATCATCAAGGCGCAGCGCTATCGCAGCCAGGACCAAAACCGGCAGGATGCGCTTGATCGGCTGCGCGACGTGATCAAGAGCGGCGTCGCCACGCGCAAGAAACGCACCGCCACCAAGCCCACGAAAGGCGCGCACACCCGCCGCTTGCAGAGCAAAGTCAAGCATGGGCAGCTGAAAGTTCTGCGCGGTAATTCCTTTCGCAACGAAATCGATTAAGGTAAATTCTCGCGCGGCGCGAGAATTTATTACATGGGCAGTCTTGCAGAACGGCCAGCAGGCGCAGGCGCGCGGCGCGAGAATTTATACCGCGGGCTGCCTTGCAGAACTGCCAGCAGGCGCAGACACACGGCGCGAGAATTTATACCGCGGGCAGCCTTGCAGAACGGCCAGCGGGCGCAGGCGCGCGGCGCGTGTATTTATAGCGTGATCAGCCTTTCAGAACGGCCAGCGGGCACAGGCGCACGGCGCGAAAATTTATGGCGTGATCATCCTTGCAGAACGACCAGCGGGCGCAGGCGCGCAGCGCGAGAAATTTTAGCGTGATCAGCCTTTCAGAACGGTCAGCGGGCACAGGCACGCGGCGCGAGAATTTATAGCGTGATCATCCTTTCAGAACGGCCAGCGGGCGCAGGCGCGCGGCGCGTGAATGTATAACGCGGTCAGCCTTTCAGAACGGCCAGTGGGCGTAGGCGCGCCACGACCTTTGCCAAGCCGGCGTTCGCCACGACC
>JAPLST010000099.1:12515-14662 GCA_026398485.1 bacterium | reverse complement strand
GTGATGGTCAACGATGGCCATGCGTGCGGCAGGCGCGGCCGCACGACCAGCCCATCCAGGCGCGGCCGCACGCCCATGAAACCATACAGCAGCACCTGCGGCATCAGCACGCTCTCGAAAAATTCGCAATCGAGGCCAAGGCCGCCGGCGGGCCCGCCGCCTTGCAGCGTGCCACGCGTGGCAACCGTGCCGCCGTAATAATATTCGCGGTAGCCGCCCTCGTCCTGCACGCGGCCGAGCCAATCCGTGATTGCGCGCAGGCGTTGCCAGGCATTGTCCGGCCCGCGGGTGCGCAGGCGTGTCATCAGATCGTGATACGAAAAACACAGCACCGCGCCGCCGTCCTGCACTTGGCCGCCAAACGGAATCGTTTCCGGGTGTGGCCAGCTGTAGGTATAATAGTCAGTATTGCGCCGGGTTGTGGCGCGCGGCGCAAATTCCCAGCGGTACATGTCCGCGCCAGTGGACGTGTCGCCGGCGACGATGCGCGTGCCATCCAGCCATTGCATGATCTGTTCTGCCTGGCGTGGCGAGGCATAGCCGGACGAAACCGCCTCGCACGCCAGAAACGTAAAGCCATAATCGTGCAACACGCCGTTGCCGTCCCGCGTGCCGAAGCGCCCGGTGGCTTCGTTCCAAAACTGGGTATTGTTGACGGCGAGCAGGTGGGCGAGCTGCCGCAGCGCGCGGGGCGCCAATGCCGCGGGCGGGGCGGCGATGTGCCATTCGGCATGCTGCGCGACGGCCTCCTCAAGCGCGGCCATTTTTTTCAGTGCGCGGTACAGATAGATGGTGGCATAGACATCGCGCCCGCCAAAGGGCAACAAATCGAAATAGTTGTTGCCGATGCCGTCGCCGTTGCGGATGATCTTGTTGCCGTGTGCGTCGAACGTCACACCGCTGGTGCCGTCATGGCCAAGCCAGGGTGTCACGATGCAGGCATTCGTGCGCACGGCGAATTCATCAAGCGCATAACGCAACGCCAGGCGCAGGCGCGGCATGGCGCCGGCCAGGAAATTGGTGTCGCCCGACCATGCGGCATATGCATGGCATGCCTCAATGAAAATGGGATTGTTGTTGTTGTGGCGCGTGTCCACCGCGGTGCAGGCATAGGCCAGGGTAAGTTCGGCGCCGGGTGCCGCATCGAATACCAGGCGCAGACCGGTCAAGATGTCGTTGGTATGCCAGCGCGGGTGGCCGAGGAGCGCGAGCCACGCCTGCGTCGCGGCGCCGGGGGTGGCGGGCAACGGCACGGGGATGCGCTGCGCGCGGCTGAAGTGCGGCTGAGGGCGCAGCGCGCGTGTGCCGGCATGTTGCTGACCGACCACTTGAGCAGCACAAACGAGCCCGCCACGCCCTGCACGGACACGGTGGGGAACTCGAGCCAGGCCTGCGGCGCCGTCAGGCGCATGCGCCAGCCAGTGTTGGTGGCGCACGCCACGGTGGTCATGCCACGCAGGCGAAACGCAGCCGGCGTGGCCAGCCACGGCGCCAAGCCCGGGTGGGCGTGCGGCATGAAATGCCAGCCTGCCCCGCCACTCTGCCACCAGCACGGGAAGGGCCAGCCATCGGGATGACCCAGGCCCTCGTGTTGCTGGCTGGACACGTAACCTTCGGGCGAGATGACGGCCGTGGCGNNGCGCGCTGGCTAAAGACCGGCGTGAAGGCGGCGGTCTCGCGCGCGGCCCGCCGCGCCCAGGCATAATCGTGGCAGGCCGGCAGGGCCGGCCACAGCAAGGCCTCGCTGAGCCAATGAATATTAAAGGTGGCGAGCATCAGCGAACTGCGATAGTGGCGAAAGAATAATTCCCGCAACAGTTCCATGTCGCGTTCGAAGCCCGGCACGCTGAAACGCGGGAAGCATGCCGGCGGCGCCGGCGGTGCGCGCCAAACGCGCACACGGTCAAGATAACTGGCGGCGTCGGGCACCGTGCCGCAATGAGCGAAGGCAATGGTGCAGGCATCCTCGTCGGCGCGAAAGACCGCCTCCTTGCGCACCCAGCCGTTGCTGACGGCCAGGGTGCGCACTACCATGCCGGTGACGGCTGCGCCATTGGGCGTGCGCACGGCGACGGCCAGCCGCGCGCACGACGACGGCGCTGGTGCAGCTTCGCTCCAGCGCAGATGATAGACCGCGCCGGTGTCCC
>JAPLST010000099.1:9803-12456 GCA_026398485.1 bacterium | reverse complement strand
GGGCGATGTCGGCCTGTGCGCCGCGCAAGCCGGCAATCTGCGTGCCGTCGTCCGCACGCGGACCGCGCCAGCCATCAGCGGCGGTATTAACCACACCGGCGGAAGCACTGAACTGCCAGCCGCCATAATCGGCGGGCGGCGCCCAGAGCGCGGCGCCACTTTGGGCCGGCACGCGCGCACACTCGAAATCGGCGTCAAGACATTCAACGGCCGCGGCGGAGGCCGTGACCAGCAACGCAATAAATGTCAAAATGTGCACTAACATTACTAAGCATTGTAGCATAGTATTTAGACCAATACCACCACAAAATGGCCACTATAAAATGGCCAATCCGTGGTAGTATTTGCCACCTGCTTCTGGTATGATCGCTGCATGAAACATATTGCAACAATTTTGCTGGTCACTAGTATCATGCTGCAATGCCGGCCGGCCGGCGGGGCCGCGAGTGCGCCGCCCACGCCGGCTGACCTGGTGGTGCGCGCGTGGGACTTTGAAGATGGCACGGCTGCAGGCCACGGGCGGCGTGGTGCGCACGCGCGCCACCGGCCCGGATGCCTGGCTCGGTGTTGCGCTGGACGGCGTCGCGGCCAGCAATGTCACCCATTTGGTCGTGCGCATGCGCAGCAACCAGTCGGGCGTGTGTCAGGTCTATTATGCCACGGATAGCCAGTCGCAATACGCGCAGCCGTTTGTCCCCACCTTCGACTGCCCGGGTGACAATGTCTTTCACGAATTTGTCGTCGCGCTGGACGAACTGTCGTCGCGGCCGGGCATGCTGCGTTATGTGCGGCTTGACCCGGTCAACAGCGCGGGCGGTGAAGCGGCGGAGATCGAGCTGGACGCGATTCGTCTTGTGGACAAGCCCGCCTGCCCACTGGCCACCTCGTTTGCGCCGGCGCGCGCGTGGGTGCGCCGCGGCGAACGGGTCACCTTGCGCATGGAGATCATGAACGTGGGCGGCGGGGCATTGCCGCCGCTGGACGTGCGCTTGCGCACCGCGCATGGCCCTGGGCTGCCCGGCACGCTGATGGCCGACCCGCGTGGCGGCGCCGCGCGGCAGGTTTATACTTGGATGGTGCAGCCGCGGCGGGCCGGGCTACAGCAGTACCGCGCCGAGCTTCAGTATGCCGGGCGCGCGCCGGCGCTGGTCGAGACCTTGGTGCTGACGGTGGCGCCAGACGCCGTGCCGGCGCCCAGCGGCCGGCGCGCGTGTGCGCGGAACGCCGCTGCTCTCGCTGGCACTGGTGGGTGACCGTCACGGCGTGGGCGCCGCCGTCGTGCGCACCCGCGCCGCCGCGACGGCCGCATGGCACGTGGCGGGCGTGTGCCTGCCGCTGGCCCGCGTGATGGTGCGCGACCACGCGGCCACATACCAACTCACGCCGCGCTTTGAAGTGCGGCACATCACCAGCAATGCGGTGCAGCTGGTGGCCGTCTTGCCGCATGGCCTCGGTCGTGTGCATCTGCAGTTAAGCTTTGGCGCGCGCGCCACGCTGATCGACATGCAGGCCGCATTGGAGGCCGGCACGAACCTGACGTTGCTGCGCTTTGGCGGCCCGGTGCTGCTGGCGGGCGAGGGCAGCTTCGGGGCGCGGAAAGCCGGCGCGCTGTTCCCCGGGCTGGAGTATCTGGAAGGGCCGCAGCGCTCGTCCGACACCGACGGGGTGGGCGAACTATTCGGTCTGCGCCTGGTGCCCAAGCCTTGTGAGATCGCCGTGCCCTTGATGGCGGTCGGCGACCCGCAGGGCGGCATTATCGGCGTGATGTGGAACGCCACGCAGCAATGGGACGGCAGCCACATGACGCCCATGGCCGAGTTTGCCTCGCCCAATTTCGCCGATCAGCAAGACAATCATTTGCTGGCGAATTTCGTGCCCACATGGCCGGTGTGGGTGGCAAAAAACATGCGGGTGGCCGGGCAACCTTATGGGCTGCACAAGGGCGCGCACAGCACGCTTCCGGCGGACGACCTGCGTGGGTCGACCACCCCGTATCTTTTGCCGGCGGGCGCGCGCATCACCCTGGCGACCGCGCTCTTTGCGCTGCCGGCGGCGCGCATGGTGGACGTCGTGCCGTTCTATTATGCCGTGTACGGCCTGCCCGCCCATGTTGTGCCGGCCAGATCATTGGCGGAAACCTTTGCACTGTGCATGCAGGGCTGGGCCCAGACGTGCTATGACGCGCGCCGCAATGGCTTTGTGGCGCACTGGCGTTTCAACGAGACGCACCGCGACCTGCCGCCGGTGCGCGCCGCGCTGCTGGCTTATGCGCGTGAAACGGGCGACCCGCGTTGGCTAACCGCCGTCGGTATGACCACGAACAGCCGCGTGGCGGATCTGGTCGGGCCGCTCCACGACGGGTTCACCATGCTGGCGCCCTTGGCCGCGGCGGCCTTGGCGAGCCAGCGGCCGGACGGCAGTTGGGCCTATCATGCGGAGCCGGCGGTGCGCGCACAGGCGCGCGCATCCAGCGAGGGCACGCGCGACAGTTTGGGTCGCGAAGGCGAGAGCAACATCGGCATCTGTGCGGTCGCCGCCATAAATATCCTGGAGCACGCCAAGAGAACCGGCGAGACAAACGCCATCGCCGCCGGGCTGAAAGCGCTCGAGGCCATGCTGCGCTTCAGCACGCCGGCTGGCGCGCAGGTCTGGG
>JAPLST010000099.1:0-9726 GCA_026398485.1 bacterium | reverse complement strand
GCGGCACTGGCGGCCGATTGCTTCCGCATCGGCTATGAACTGACCGGCGCGCCACGCTATCTCGATGCGGCCCTGTATTGGGCGCGCACCGGCCTGCCGTTCCTGTATGCCTATCAAGTCCCCGGCACGGGCCCGGATGCGCAGGTCATCATACCTGACGATCCCGCCACACCGGAGCTCGAGGCCGGCACAGGCTTGTTCGCGTCCCGTCTGGTGCTCCAAAATCCCGACCGGCAGGTCACGCCGTGGGCCAGCCTGGCAGTCTTCGGCAGCACCTATTATTCCCTAAGCTGGTTTGCGCATGCCGTCCAATGGTGCGGCCTGTGCTGGGCCAACGCGGTCTACGACCTGCTGCCGTACACCAATGATGTCGTCTTGGCGCATGCCGCCGACGGCGTGCTGCTGAGTGCCTGCCAGCAAACGATGGACAACGGGCCGGTCATCGGCACCTTGCCGGATTCATGGCATTTGGACAGCAACACCATCTATCCCATTTTCATTTCTCCCATGCGCGTCGAGGACACCCTGCGCAAGAAAATGGACAAGCCCAATTACGGCACGCAGCGCACCGTGATTCTGCGCACACCGCAGGGCGGACGCTATCATGTGACGTCGCGCGGCGGCATCTATAATGCGGCCACCCATGGCCGCCAGATGACGTGGTCACAGCGGTACCTCGCCGGCGAGCCGTGCGACACCGTTGTGGTTGGCTGGGGAAATCCCCGTGCCGTCACGGTGGACGGCCGCCCGCTGGCCCAGACGGCCGATCCCGCATGCGCCGGCTGGCAATTTGACGAAGCCCGCCGCTTGCTCTGCCTGCGCGTGCCGCATCACCAAGAATATCACACCATCACCATCACCCGCTGAATACCATGTATCACGAATTTACCGCGCCCGGCGCGCAGTGGCGCGGCAAGCCCTTTTGGTCATGGAACGGCGCGCTGCGCAAAGACGAGTTGCTCCGCCAAATCCATGTCATGCAAGAAATGGGCTTTGGCGGCTATTTCATGCACTCGCGCGTGGGCTTGGTCACCGAGTATTTGGGCGACGAATGGTTTGAGCTGATCAATGCCTGCGCCGACGAAGGCGCACGGTTGGGGATGGAGCCATGGTTATATGACGAGGATCGCTGGCCGAGCGGTTCGGTCGGTGGCGCGGCGACGCGCGACCCGCGCAATCGCCAGAAATTTCTCTACTTGGAGATCAGCACGCCGGCTGCCTATGTGCCCAAGGACGAGCACCTCGCCCTGTTCACCTGCGTGTTGAAGAACACCTATGACTGCTATCATGCGCGGCGCGTCAGCGCGGCCGAATTGGCAGGCGCGCCGGCCGACACGACGCTGCTGGTCTTTGGCGTGCATGAACAAGACGCCCACACGTTTTACAATGGCTTCACCTATCTCGATACCCTCAATGCGGATGCCACGCGCGCCTTCATTGCCTTGACGCATGAACAATACGCGCGCCATTGCGATGGACGGCTGGGCACGACCATCAAGGGCATCTTCACCGATGAGCCGACCTACGGGCCGATCTTCAACAATCTCGTGCCGGTGAACAGCCGCCCGGAGTGGCAGTGTGCGTGGACACCCGCGCTGCCGGGCGAGTTTGCCCGGCGCTACGGCACGGACTTGCTCGAACAACTGCCGGCCCTGTTTTTGCAGCCGGAAGGCCAGCGGGTCGCCTTGGTCAAATGGCAGTATTTCGAATTGGTGCAGGAACTGTTCTTGGAACATTACGCCCAACCGTGTCTGGACTGGTGCCGGCAGCACCGGCTGTTGTTGACCGGCCATGTGCTGGATGAATGCACGCTGCTGACCCAGGCCGCTGCCTGTGGTTCCACCCTGCGGTATTATGAGCGCATGGATTATCCTGGCATGGATTTGTTGACGGAAGGCAACCGCGGCTACTGGATTGCCATGCAGGTTGCGTCCGCGGCGCGCCAGACCGGCAAAGCGTTTACCTTGTCGGAATTGTATGGTTGCACCGGCTGGCAGTTCAATTTCCAGGGCCACAAGGCGGTGGGCGATTGGCAAGTGTTGCTGGGTATCAATCTGCGCTGCCACCATTTGTCCTGGTACACGATGGCGGGTGAAGCCAAGCGCGATTATCCCGGCAGCATTTTGCATCAGTCGGCGTGGTGGCGTCACTACAATGTGGTCGAGACGTATTTTGCGCGCATGGGCTACTTGCTGTCGCAGGGCGAGCCATGCCGCGACGTGCTGGTGCTGCATCCACTCGAAAGCGTGTGGTGTCAGGCGCGCGTGGTATTGACGCAAGAGGATCCGGCCGTCAAAGATCTTGAAACAAAATTCGCCACGCTCAACCAGTGGCTGCTGGAGAATCAGGTCGGCTTCGACTATGGTGACGAGGACATGCTGGCGCGCTTGCATGCCGTGCGCACCGACGCCACCGGCACGCCGATCCTGGCGCTGGGGCACGCAACCTACCGCGTGGTCGTGGTCAGCGGCATGGTCACCGTGCGGGCGACGACCCTGGCCGTGCTGGCAAAGTTCATTGATGCTGGCGGCGTGGTGGTGTTTCATGGCCCGGCGCCGGCGCACGTGGATGCCGGCGCGTCACCGGCAGCGCAGGCGCTGGCGGCGCGCGCCGTGTCGGTGCCGTACGAGGCGGCCGCGCTGGTGGCATGCTGCCGGGCCGGCGTGGCGCAGGCCGTGCTGGTGCGCCACGCGGACACCGGCGCGCCCGTGGCACAGGTATTTCAGCACTTGCGCCGCGATGGCGATGGTTTCATTTTGGCGTTGCTGAATACGGACCGCGCGGCCTGTGGTCCGGTCGAGGTCGTGGTGCGCGGGGTGTGCGGCGCGGCCGAGGAATGGGATTGCCTCACCGGCGAACACTATCGGGCAGACGGCGCGATGCAGCAGAACGAGCTGCACCTTCACACCACATTTGCGCCGGCAGGCTCGCGCGTGTTCATTATCCGGCCGGCGGCGCGGGCGGCGTTGGCGGCGCGCACGGTGTGGCAGGAGACGCGCCGCAGTATGCCCGCCGGGCCATTTGCCTGCACCTTGACCGAACCGAATGTAGCCGTGCTGGATCATGCGCGCTGGCGCATTGATGACGGCGCCTGGCAGGCACCCACCGACGTGTTGAAAATCGACCATGCCGTCCGCGGGCATTTCGGCTTGGGTTGCCGTGGTGGCAACGCGTTGCAGCCATGGTTCAAATTGAAATATCAACGGGACGCGGCGCTGCAACCGCGCGGCGATGTCACGCTGGCGTTCGAGTTTGATATACTATCCTTGCCGGCGGCGGAACTGACTCTCGCCATGGAGTCGCCGCGGGCATTCGCGGTGACAGTGAACGAGCATCCACTGACGTTTCCGGCCGTGCCGGCACCGTGGATTGATGTGGCGTTTGAAACCGCGGTCATTCTGCGTGCGGCATTGTGCAAAGGGAAAAATGTGATCATACTGCGAACCGCTTACACTGACATGACGGATTTGGAAGCACTCTATCTGCTGGGCGCCATGGGCGTCGTGGTGGCGGGGCAGCATGTCGCGTTGACGGCCGTGCCGGCAACGCTGACGCCGCAGTGCATCACTACCCAAGGGCTGCCGTTTTACTCCGGCGCCGTGCGCTATCAGGTGCCGGTCGCCACCCACCTTGCGGCGGACGAACATCTGTTCTTGACCGTGCCGGCGCACGAAGGCGCGCTGCTCAACGTGTATGACGGCGCGACCCGCGTGGCCACGGTGCCGTGGGCGCCGTACGAAGCGGATGTCACGGATGCCGTGCGGCGTGGCGCCCGGACGCTTGACCTCGAAGTGGTGCTGACGCGCCGCAATACCTTCGGCCCCTTTCACGAAGTGCACAATTCAGGATTCTGCGGCCCAGGCAGCTTCGTCACCTGCGGCGATAATTACACGGATGCCTATCTGTTGCATCCGGCCGGGCTGTTGCAACCGCCGGTGTTGTCCGTGCGGCGCTGCACGAACACGCCGCTGGTCACGCCGCCGTGAACATCTGGCGCATCCTACGCCAGACGGCGCTGGGCGCGACGCTGGTTGCCGGCGCGTGGCTGCTGTGGCCGGCGCGCGGTGATGATGCCACGGCGAATCGCGACGCGGCGGCCGCCCGCGCGGCCACGTTCACCTTGCGGGTCATGCCCGGCCAGTTTTACGCGCCCGGCATTGCGCCCGGCGGCGTGGGCGAAGTGAATCGGGCCTTTGCCGACGTGGTCGCGGCGTATGAACAGTTGCATCCCGAAATCAAAATTGTGCTGGAACCGTCGCTGGGCAATCTGCGCGAATACTTGGTGACCCAGCTCAGCGCGGGCACGGCGCCGGACATTGTGATGTGCAACGTCGAGGATGTCTGGGGCGACGTGCACAAAGGCTGGTACGTGCCGCTCGACGCCTATCTCGAAGAACCCAATCCGTATTGTGCCGCAGGCCAGCCGGGCGCGCAACACTGGTGGGATCAATTCGCCTATCAAGCGATTAGCCGGGCCAAGACGGGGCCGGACGGCAAAATGTATTGCATCACGTATGACATGGTCGAGACGGCGATATTTTACAACAAGGATATTTTCCGCAAGGTCGGCGTCACGCCGCCAACCACCTGGGATGAATTTGAAGCGCTGATGTGCACCCTGCGCGCGGCCGGCTACACGCCCTTGCAAATGGTGTCTGTGTTGTACTGCGACTGGGCGCTCGATTTGTTTCTGGATCAATTGTACGCCGCGATTCTGCCCGGCATTGATTTGTTGAAAGACCCGGTGCGCGAGCCGTATCTGGATGGCTATCTGGATTACGATGAAATCTGCTTTTTGTTCCGCAAGGGCTATTTTACGCGGCGCGACCCGCGCTTTCGCGAGCTCTGGCGCCAGCTGCGGCGCTTCCGCTCGTTTGCCAACAAGGATATTGCCACGGAAGACATACTGCGCGCGTTCATCGCCCAAAAAGCCGCCATGCTCTGGAGCACGAGCATGCTCGCGTACCAACTTGACGCGGACCCGAACATGGACTTCGCTTGGGGCGTCTTTTACCTACCGCGCTTCACCACCAACACCAGCCGCTATGCGTCCGATGTCGACATGTGCGTCATTGGCGGTTCCGGCGTCCAGTACGAAATCACCAACAGTTCCTACACCGACACCGGCGACCCGGCGACGTCACGACGCTTGCGCTGGGTGATTGACTTCCTGCGCTTCCTGACTGCGCCGGCCAACTACACGGCCATCGTCAATGAGCATCCGATCCAAGTGCCGAATATTGTCGGCGTGCCGGTCTTGCCGCTGATGCAACCGTTCGCGGAGATCTTGAAACGGCGCTACACCACGACCAAGTGGTGCTACACCTTCGATCTGCAATTTCTCGACGTCCTTGGACGCACCCTGCCGCTGTATCTCGACGATCATCTCACGCTGGACGAATTGCTCGACTGGCAGGAGAAAAATCTGGCCAGCGCCTGCGCGCGCTTCGAACGCCGCAAACAACTCGATTTCACCGCCATGGAACAACGCTGGCAGGCCTTGGCGCCGCAGCGCGCGCCGATGCACGACTTGCCCGCCCCGGAGGGCAGGTAATATGCCCCGCACGGCCATGCACGCATCCTGGCTGTTACGGCTGCGCGCCAGCTTGGCGTGCTACGCGCTGCTGGGTGTGCCGATCGTGCTGCTGGGCTTGTTTGTCTATCTCCCGGTCTGCTGGGCCTTCAGCAAATCGCTCTTCGAGTATGAAGTCGGCGGCGTGAGCGCCTTCATTGGCATGGCCAATTACATCGAGTTCTTTACCGCCGACCCGACCACCTATGTCGCCTTGGCAAACATGCTGGTGTTCACGCTGGCGGCCGTGCTGATCCGCCTGACCGTGCCGCTGATTGTCGCCAAACTTATCTTGAGCATTCCCTCCGAACGCTGGCGGCATGTCTACCGCGTCGTCTTCTTGTTGCCGGTGGTGGTCTCGTCGGTGGCCATGCTGTTGATCTGGCAGGGCTTGGTCTTTTCGCATCAGGGGCTGGTCAACGAGCTGTTGCAGTATCTTGGCCTGGGCGCCCTGCGGCGGGCATGGCTGGCCGACCCGGCCACGGCCATGGGCGCGGTCATCTTCATCGGCTTTCCGTGGATTGGCGGCTTTGAGGTGCTGATCTACTATGCCGGCCTGAGCGCCATCCCGCAGAGCGTCAATGAAGCCGCCCAACTTGAGGGTTGCGTCGGCCTGCGCAAGTTCCTCTTGATTGACATCCCGCTGGTGCTGAGCCAGTTGAAATTGATGCTGGTCTTGACCATCATTGCCGGCATCCAGGGCTTTCAGAATCTGCTGATTGTCACCCGCGGCGGGCCGGGCTATGCCACCTTTGTGCCCGGCCTGCAAATGTATTACAATGCTTTTTCCTATCAGCGTTTTGGCTACGCGTGCGCGATTGGCGTCGTGCTCTTCGGGCTCATTTTCGGCTTGACCATCCTGAATATGCTGTATTTCAAGTCGAGCGAAGACATCCAGGCGACCGCATGACCCCGCGCGCATCCCGCTGTTGCATTCACGCCGTGCTGATCGCGCTGGCGGTGCCGACCTTGCTCCCGTTCGTCTTTGCGCTCAACAATTCGGTGCGTTCAACTGCCGAGATGTACCACGGCTATTTTGGCATGCCGCAGGCGCTGCGTGAAATGGCGTACTGCGGCTGGCATGCCCTGACCGGCGCCGAGGGCACCGTCCGGATTGTGACCGACACGAAACAGATGCTGACCTTGTCCTATGCCGGCGCCTGTGGCTGGCACGCGCGCGCCATCACCAAAAACTATGTGCAGGCCTGGACGCTGCTGCGCCCCTTTGTGCTGAACACCGTCTGGGTCGTCATCTGGGTGGCGCTGGGCGTCTTGCTGTCCGGCTCCGTGGCCGCGTTCGTCCTGGCGCGCTTTTCGTTTCCGGGCAAACGCGTGGTCTTTTTCTATTTCATCAGCACAATGATGTTCCCGGGCGTGCTGACCCTCGTGCCGAGTTTCCTGCTGGTGAAACAATTGGGCTTGCTCAATTCGTACAGCGCCTTGATCTTTCCGATGATCGCCGGCGGGCAGGTCTTCGCCATCTTTGTCTGCAAGAGTTTCTTTGACGGCTTGCCCCAGGATTTGTTCGACTCCGCCAAAATCGACGGCGCCGGCTTTTTCAATTTGTACTGGCACTTGGTGCTGCCACTGTCACAACCGGTGCTGGCGGTCGTGCTGATCATGAATGTGCTGGGCACTTGGAACAGTTTCCTCTGGCCGTTCATTGTCAACACCGACACGAAGTACCATGTCATTGCCTCCGGCCTGTATGTGTTAAGCGTCAGCGAAAGCGCGAGCAACATGGGCGTGCTGTTCGCCGCGTATATGCTGGCAAGCGTGCCGTTGCTGCTCCTGTTTGCCTTCGCCACCAAGCCGTTTATGCAAGGCATGACCTCGGGCGCATTCAAGGCTTAAGTGACCATGCCCATGACGACCCAACCGCTGCACCAGACCACGCGCGCCGCGCGGCACGCAGGTGTCGCGCTGGTCGCGGTCTTGTCGGTCTTGACGATTCTGGCGATCATGGGCGCGACCTTTGTCGCGCTGCTGGGGCTGAACGTCAGTCAAGCCAACGAGCGCGAGCATGGGTTGCGCCTCGAACTGCTGCTGGATGCCGGCTTTGCGCACGGCAAAGCGTTGCTGTGGGACGCGCACATGACTGGCGCGACCAACAGCCAGGTGCGCCAACTGCTGGCGCGCCAGCCCGGTGCCGCCGCGCCAGCGTGGCGGTATGTCACCGACCGCGCCGGCCGCGTGTGCGGGCGCTATCGCATCGCTTTCGAGGATGAAGCCGGCAAAGTGAATCTGAACAAGGCGTGGCTGACGGAACCATCGCGTGGCACGGCCTGGGACACCGGCGAATTAAATCTGGCGCGCGCCCTGGGCGTGTCCGCGCCGCTCGCGCAGCGCTTGGTGCGCTATCGCTACGGGCGCAATGGCGTGCCCGGCGCGCGCGGCGATGACGACCAGAACAATCTGCAGTTGATGAGCGATGGCATTGACAACAACGCCAATGGCGTGATTGATGAAATCAACGAGGGCGTGGACGATCCGGGCGAATACCGCCCGGGCTGTTTGCGCGGCGATGACGTGGGCTTTGCCGTCACGCGTGAAGCCGTCGAATTGCTGATGAGCTACGGCGGCATCAGCGCGCTGGAACGCCGCAGCGCCGTGCGCCGCATGGTGCATCAACGCGCCACGCTCTACTCCTGTGACCAGCCTGGCTCGGCCACGCTGCCGAATGGCGATCAACGTGACATCAACAGCATGCTGCCGCGCGCATGCCGCCGCATGCTCTCGGCCGCCAACATGCGCCGCCCGTTCATGTCGCGCGCCGGCATGGCCGATCAATTGGCCGTCAATATCGTTGATTACCGCGACGAAAATCATGTCTTGTCAACTATCGGCCAGGCGTATGGCGTTGAGGCCGTCTGCTTCAATGAAGTGCTGGCCAATGATGCCTCCTACAGCATTCACCCGGATCTGGGCGCGTCCGTGCCGGGCAGCACCGAACCCGAGGCGCAGCAATGGCGCGACCGCTATGGCAGCAGCGATGGCCAGCGCCTGCTGTACAAGGTGGACACGGTCTACAATTGCGTGCCGGACGATCCCGGCATTGGCCTGGGTGAATATTATTACAACCTCGATCCGCGCGAGGCCTGGCGCGTCGCCAATACCAATACCATCAAATGCGGCGATTTGCTGATGGGCGGCAACATCAAAATCACCTGGCCGAAAGTACCCGGCGCCAACGGCAACAGTTCCGCCAGCCTCATGCCCTACAACAAGCTCGTGACGCCGGCGGCGCTCCCAGGCGGCAAGCAGTGGTGCAGTTGGGGTGGCGGTGTGGTGCATGTCTTTGGCAATGAAAGCCAGTACAGCCGCTTGTACAGCGACATGCTGGACGTGCTGCGCAAAGTTAATATGACCACGGACGGCACGCGGCCAAAACTGCCGCGCAACTATTTTAGAAACGCGCAGGCCATGGTGTATACCTGGGGCAAGGGTGTGCCCGGCACGGCCATTGGCTGCTTCACAATTACGGCCAGCGACGAGAATTCGATTACCTTTAACAACAGCGATGCCAACACGGCCGCCTCCACATTCCGCAACAAGTTGACGGCGGCGGGTATGTCACCGAGCTCCTATGATTTGAGCGTGACCATCAATGCCTGGGGCAATCGCACCACGATTGCCTGTGTCCCTGAAACGTGCCAAGGATATTTGATGCGGGCGCGCGAGCCGATTGCCAACCGCTATTATCAGATTGCGATCGGGCGCCCGCCCAAAGGCCGCTTTACTAGTGGCTATTCCGATGCGCTGGGTGTTTCAGGCGACGTGGGCGGCGATTACACGACCGATCCGGATTTTCGGCGCGAGTGGTGGTACCAGGATGGCCAACCGCAGCGGACGAAAGCCGGCGGCTGGATACCCCTGCTGTTGCAGGCGTCGAAGGAGGTCAAGCGCGGCATCGGCAACGGCGATCAACGCCAGCTCCTCTCGTATTTCCGCATGGTCGCGCCGGAAGTCACGGAAATGTTCAATGCCTCGATGACGCCGGTCTCGCTGGCCAACTGGCGCGTGATCTGCAACACCGGCAGCTTGGCCAGTGAGATTGGCCGGATTCGCAACACCTCGTATTTCGACCGCCAGCTCGGCCGTAGCGTCGTCAACAACAATCCGGTGATCGCGCCGGGCGGCCATTTTTATCTGGT
>JAPLST010000322.1:9261-21221 GCA_026398485.1 bacterium | reverse complement strand
CTCGTTGAGGATTCATCGTTGCTGCGCCGCCACGTTGCTGCGCATGCCACCTATTCTACCATGCTTTTGCATCACTGTCATCTGTTCCTCGCTGCTGCTGGTCGTGTGGCGCATTTGGAGTGGGGTTTCGGGTTCGCTGCTCCCCCCCTGTTTTTTAGCACGGAAATCCCTGAAGAACCATATTTCAAAACCAACCGGCGGAGTGATGATGATGTCGGCGGACAGGTTTGCACCGGAAACCGTGTAGTTCTTTTCGCCAGACGTTGTGTTGACGGCTTGATTACCGAATGTACTCACCGAACCAGCGCTGATGGTTGGTGTAACTGTTGCCATCTTATATAGAGTGAGGTTTTGTTGAGCAGAACTAACCAAGTAACAAGCGTATCTGGGAGAACTAGTGTTGTATTGAAGGTAACGGGTATCCAAGGCCAAATTTCTAACAGTAAACACGGTGGAAGCCCAGGCGAATGTCCAACGCTCATTATTAGCGCTAACTGAAGATACTGCGTACGCATTATTCCCGCTTCCAGTGTATGAAACATATTTTGCAGTTGTTTCGTTATAAATCGTTTTGCCGCCAGAGTCTGTTTGGATTAGCCATACAATATTAACAGAAGGATCGGTCAAAGTGTTGCCAGAAGGAATAATAGCCGTGTTCTGAAAATAACTATTTGCATTCATCGTATTGTTCATCGCAAACGTAGTACCGTATGCTATTACGTAATAACCATCACTCAAATCCGCCAGCGATGTGATCTTGGTGAATGTGCCCACCCCTGTATAGGCGCTCCAAGCCGTCTGTACGTGCGCAAATACGAGGCCAAGTGTCAGCACGAACAAGGCCGGCAGAAGCTTCATTTGCTCTTTCTCGCGCATGGCTGTTATAACTGTTCGCGCTGCACTTGGCGCACTGCACAGAAATCGAGCAATTCCGATTATATTTTTTTTCATAAAGTAATCCGTGGTTATCTTATTGGTGATTCAATCATTTGCAAAAGTCTACAGAACAATCATTAAGACTGTGTTAGGATATGAGGTAGCTGCTGTGAATAGTGAGTAGTGAGTTGTGAGTCGTTGCGGACGGGGTCTGGCAGACGTGAGTCGTGAGTAGTGAGTCGTGAGTCGTTGTAGACAGGGAAAAGCTGAAAGTTGAAAGCTGAAAGCTTGGCACTGTCGAGTCGTGAATCGTTGAGACGTGAGTCGTGGCCTGAGCGGGAAAAACTCGGCACGGTCGAGTCGTGAGTCGTGAGTCGTTGCGGACGGGGAAAAGCTGAAAGCGTACATAAAAAGCTGAAACGCTAAAAAGCTGAAAAGCTAACATTGGGAAGCACGGCATTGGGAGAAAAGCTGAAAGTTCGGCGCGGTCGAGGCGTGAGTCTTTGCAGACAGGGAAAAGCTGAAAGCTGAAAGTTGAAAGCTGAAATGATCTGAGGAAAAAGCTGAAACGCTAAAAAGCTGAAAAGCTGAAATTGAGAAGCGGAAACTGACGGGGGACGGGAGACGGCGAGAGGCAAGCCGAGGCTGGGAGGTTGAAGTTGAGACGCTGGGAATCGTTGAGACGGGAGGCGACGCGGTTCCGCGGAAGGGTAAATATGATCCAGACCTTTGTTGCGAAAACGCTGCCTGGGAACGCCAATCTCCTGATTGGCTGTAGCAAGAAAAGTCAGCTGGCGCTGCGAAGTTGGCAATCATCTGCAGACATGTGCAGACGCCAATCAGGCGATTGGCGTTCCCGGGTTCAGATCTCGGATCTCGGACTTCGGATCTTGTCCCTCCGCCTACCAACATCGCCCAGACCCTTCGATATTGGATATTCCTTGCTGCTTGGAGGTCCGCCAACGGCGGGATTCGATATTCGATATTCGCTTCCCGCCCTCGCCTCTCAACCTCGCAACTTCTCCCCAAGTCCGGACTTCGTCCTTCAGGCCGCGTCAGCAGAAGTCTACTAATATATTGAGCTCCGCAGAGCATGAATAAATCGGGCAAAGGTGATGGTGGCAATAAAAAAAAGAGCGGCGCACAACCGCAGTGGCCGTCTATGCAATTACTGTAGCATAAATGACTGGGAAAAGCAACTGGCGTTCAGCGGTTCAGCGGTTCAGCGGTTCAGCGGTTCAGCGGTTCAGCGGTTCAGCGGTTCAGCGGTTCAGCGGTTCAGCGGTTCAGCGGTTCAGGGCTGCTTGGAGCTGGCTGGCTAGTCCCGCCACCGGCGCGGATCCCGCACTCCAAGGTTCGGCTGCGCCGAACGAAGGGGTCGCCCGCGCCACGGCGGCGGTTCATTTACTTATAGCGGAATTTCAGCGGCTTCAGCGCGGCTGGGTTGCCCAGACTTCGCCAATATGCTATACTGTACGATGCTGAACAGACAAGGAGAGAAGCATGTCGAAAACAATAACGGTGCGGCTGGATGAGCCGGTCTATGAGGCGGTCAAGACTGTCGCCCATCGAGAAAACAGAGCCATGGCAAACTTTATTGAAACGGCGGTGCTGCGGTTTGTGCAAGAGCACGAAGTCATGGATGAGTTTGAAATGGTAGAAATCCGCGGCAATGTCGGCCTCAATCGCAGCCTGCAACGAGGACTTCTGGATGCAAAACAGCGGCGTGGCGTCTTCGTCTGAGTTCCGCGTTTTCGAGACGGCTGAGTTTTGCAAGGCATTGACGCGCCTTGACAGCGCCAGTTTTCTGCGCAAAAAATTAGCCAGCTATGTCTATCCCCAAGTACGTCAGAATCCGTATTTTGGAACGAACATCCGCAAATTGCAAGGCTAGGAACCACCCATTTGGCGCTATCGGCTGGGATCGTTTCGCCTGTTCTATAGTGTCGACAAAGAACAGCGCATCGTCTTTGTGCTCACCATAGACGACCGCAAGAACGCCTACCGGTAACGCCGCGGACGGCGGCCACAAAGAAAGTGGTGGTCGGTGCGGCGGTGATCGAGAGCTGCGGGGCAAGGGCCTATGGACGAGGAGCGGCCGCCGATGCTGAGCGAAGTTGCGAGGTGGGGAGGATGCGCCCGTGCTTCAGCCTTCCCCAAGAGCAATGGGGTCAGGCGCTATCTATTGACATTTAAATGGCGTCTTTGTAAGAAATAATTCGCGCGCGGCGCGTGAATTTAATGTGGATGGGCGCTGTGCGCCCGTTCTTCCTCACTGCCCGTTCTTCCTCACTGCACCGGCCTCAAAGAGGGCCAGCTACATCTGCTACATCTGCTGCAGTGCAGGCCGCGTTATAAATTCGCGCGCGGCGCGGCGCGCGGCGGGGATCTGGAAGAATGGAAGAATGGAAGAATGGGGCAGCGGCGCAGTCAGCCGATCCGGCGATCGGCGTTCCCGGGGCAATCGGCGCGGCGGCATGCCCCGCGCGGAGCGCGTGGCGTACGGGGGATTGGCCACAGACACTCACCGATGCTCACCGATGCTGCGGCAGACGCCGTCCCGATCGCGCTCTCACTGCCACCTAAAACCTAAAACGTTTCAATCCCGCCGGTGACGGGACTCCAAGCAGCCTAAAACGCAGCAGCAGCAGCCGATCCGGCGATCGGCGTTCCCGGGGCAATCGGTGCGGCGGCATGCCCCGCGCGGCGAATGCGGCAGCGTAGTAGAATATTGGCCACAGACACTCACTGATGCTCGCCGATGCTGCGGCAGACACACAACAGATCACAAGCGATTTTGTTCATATGCAGTCTGCGAGCAGCTGCGGTAATTTCTTTTGCAGCAAAACAAATTATGGGGCAGTACTGGTCTGCTTCTTTATAATCTTCTTGATGATCTGCGTAATCTGCGGAATCTGCGGATAATATCTGCTGTAGCGGCGCAGTCAGCCGATCGGGCGATCGGCGTTCCCGGGGCAATCGGTGCGACGGCGGGGCGGTGGGGATCTGGATGAATGGAAGGGTGGATGAATGGATGATTGGAGGAAGGGAGCAATGGGGTCAAGAGCTATGCAAGACCTGCGTCGCTCGATTGCCGCCATTGCGCGCCGCGCCGAACAGGGGGAGGAATTTGTCGTTATCCGTAATTCACGCCCCTCGTTTCGTATCATACCGTACCACGCGCCCTGTGCTGCCACGCCGCCAGCGTTGTCGCTGAAGGATATCACCACGCGGATTGACAGCACACATGCGGCAGCGAACGTGTCAGCCCGTGTCGTTGATCAAATTATCCACCACGCGCGCAAGCGTCGCCCTTGATTTCTTGCGCAACAAATAATTAAGCTATAGACTGGCCATGACACGCGTGGTTTGTGATACGAATGTGATATGACAAATTAGCACGCCTCCTTGTGCGCGCCGAGCTCACGCGGGATGATATTCTCACCTGGCTGGTGCAGCACGCGATGCTGGTGGAGATCTCGGTTTTACCACACGTCATTGTCACTGCAGACCCAAGCGATGACATGGTCGTGGCCTGTGCATTGGCGGCCAACGCCGACGCGCTTATCACTGGTGATCGTCATCTTCTGCAGCTCAAGACGCATGGCCGAATTGCGGTCCTCGGCGCAGCCGCATGGTTGAAGACCCAAGCCAGCTTGTAAAGTAGCAGGGGGTAGGAGAAATGATGAATGATGAGTGATGAATGCAAACCATGTAAATTCCTTGCGCGACGCAATGAATTTGGAGAGCCGTCTAACCCCGCGCGCGGTGTGCGAAACGCATCTCCAAATTGCGCGCGGCGCGCAATTTACTGCCCTGAACCCTGAACCCTAAATCCCGCCGCTGGCGCATGCGCCGCTGGCGGGACTCCAAACAGCCCCGAACCTTATTAGCGTGCATTGGCGTTCATTCGCGGTTCGTTTTCTGTTCCTTGGTGCGTTCCGCCGGGCGATCTGCGTCATCTGCGTCATCTACGTCATCTGTGGATAAAATCGCTGCGTCCGTGCGGCGAATGCTGCCGCTGCACCATCCCTCATCCATTCATCCACCCTTCCATTCTTCCCGATTACGCGAAGCTGTTCGGCAACCCCAAAACAAGCGCCGCAAAGCATGCGGGAGGCTGGCGTTATCTCCAAATTCACCGCCGCGCGCGAATTTACACAGGGGCAATTTGCTTTTCCCGGGCAGTTATGCTATGATTACGCCATAGACGGCCACTGCGTTGTGCGCCGCTCTTTTTTTGCAGCCATTATCACCATTGCCCGACTCAATTTATGCTCAGCGGAGCTCAATATATTAGTAAACTGCTGCTGACGCAGTCTGAAGTCCGAGATCCGTCTGGGGAGAAAAGTTGCGAAGTTGAGAGGCTGGGAAGTTGGGACGTGAATCGTGAAACGTGAATCGTGAATCGCCGAGGCGGCAGCAGACGCGGGCCGAAGTCCGAGAGCCGCAGTCCGCGATCCAAGGGCCGATGTCCGCGATCCGCGATGCGAGGGCCGATGTCCGCGATCCGCGATCCGCGAGCCGAAGTCCGCGAGCCGATTTGGATAACTTGATGAAAATCAGTATCCCAACCGCATGCCAGAGCAAGAGCAACCGATCAGGCTGGTTCCGCTTGCTTTTAATCATCTTCATAGCGGCGGCCCGCCCCGTCACCGCTACCGACTACACGTGGGACAGCGGCGGCGCCAATCGGAATTGGTCCACCGCGTTAAACTGGGTGGGCAACGTTGCTCCCAGCCCCGGCATCGGCAATTCTCTCTACTTTGGATCCAGCGCTAAATTAAGCCCCATCAACAACTACGCGGCGGGTAACAATTGGCTTTCTGTTTTCTTCTCCAGCGGCGCGCCCGCCTTCACTGATATTTCTGGCAACGCACTTAACCTCAACAATGGTGTCCAGAACGACAGCGCCAACCTCCAGGTTTGGAATATCGACATCACTGCGCAAGGCGGCTTTTTGGCATTAAACCCGGTCGCCGGCGATCTCACCATCGGCGCCGCCAACATTTACAACAATGCCAAGGATGTCACGGTCTGGGGCGGTAGTCAGGGCCCAGGCGCAGGCAAAACGCTGACCATCTCCGGCAACCTTCAGGGCACTGGCAAATTGATCATCTATAATGATGCCAAGGTGATGATCACGGGCGGCAGCGCCTACACTGGCAACACTGAAATTCAGCGTGGCGATCTTTATATCGTTCAAGGCGGAACACTGAACAACAGCCATATATATGTTGGCGTGGGCGATGTCTTGGCGCGGTTTTCTATTTGGGATATTGATGGTGGTACGATAGTCGATGAACCCATTACGGTTAATAGTTCCGCCGCCTATTATTGGCGCGTGATTGGTGGTAACAATACATCGGGCGAGAATGAGTTTAGTGGTACCGTGACGTTGGGTGGGCCGGGTTCATTATATGCAGAATCTGGTGGCACGATTAAATTCTCAGGGGCGATCAGTGGAGCCCGCGATATATACCTAACAGGTCACGGCACGGTGAAGATGGCTGCAGCAAACACTTACACCGGCAAAACGTATGTGAACAGTGGTAAGATCAGCATCGCCGCGGAGACTGGATTGGGTGGCAATCCGAGCA
This sequence comes from bacterium, assembly GCA_026398485.1. Taxonomy (GTDB): domain Bacteria; phylum Auribacterota; class UBA3054; order UBA3054; family JAPLST01; genus JAPLST01. The sequence goes on along the minus strand of JAPLST010000322.1, from coordinate 14,745 downwards.
CGTTGGTGGCGGACCAACTAAAGATGGACGGCGGAACGCTCAAGGCAACGGCCTCGTTTGCCATGGACGATAGCAATCGTGGCATTACCATCGGCGCGGCGGACGGCACCTTTGAAGTGGACTCCAGCCAGACATTGACTATCAACAGCGTGATCGCCGGCGCATCGGGAGGCGACCTCAGCAAGACGGGCGCCGGCACCCTGACGCTGGCGGGCGTCAACACCTACAGCGGCGCGACCACGATCAGCGAAGGCATCTTGACGGTTGGCGGCGCCGGCCAGTGGGGCAGCGGCACGTATGCGGGTAACATCACGGACAATGCCGTGCTCAACTACAACAGCACAGCGGCGCAAACCTTGTCGGGCATCATCTCTGGCACCGGCAATCTGGAAAAGAGAAACAGCGGCATCCTGACCCTGACGGGCGCAAATACATTTCAATACGGCCCCGCCATTTACGCCGGTGAAGTCAAGATTGGCAGCGGTGGCTCGCTTACTGCCGGCGATGCGTATCTCGGTGATCCCACTACACCGGCCGTTGCCACCAAGCTCTGGATTGAATCCGGCGGCGTTTCGTGTGCCAGAAGGATCACCGTCAATGCCGGCGACGCCGGCATGCGCGTCGTTGGCGGCTTGAATAGCAGCGGCACGGCGACATTCTCCGCTGATCTCACCCTCAGTAGTGGCGGCGTTACTTTGACGGCCAACGCCAGTGGCGGCACGGTGGCGTTCACCGGCGTGATCTCTGGTGCCTATCCTATCACCAAGGATGGCGCCGGCATCGTCAAGCTCTCCGGCGCGAACACCTATAGTGGCGCGACGACGGTCAATGCGGGCACGTTGAAGCTGGGCGCCGCCGGCGTCATTCCCCATGGTTCGGGCAAGGGCGATGTAACGGTGACGGACACCACGGGCGGCGACACGCTGGACTTGGGCGGATACGCGGAGACGATTAACGGGTTGAGCGGTGCGGGCTATGTGGACAACACGGTCGCAGGCGGGCCCTACACCCTGACGGTGGGCGACAACAATGCCGACAGCAGCTTCAGCGGCGCGATCAAGAACACGGCCGGCACGCTGGCACTGAGCAAGACCGGTTCCGGCACATTGACGCTGTCCGGCGCGAACACTTACCGCGGCCAGACCATAATCAAAACCGGTAATTTGGTGGCGACGAAATTGGCCGATGCCGGCGCAACCAGCTCGTCGCTGGGGGCGCCCGGCATAGCAAACTCTATTATCAAGATCGGAGCACCAGCCGGTAGCTTTGGCCAGTTGGTCTACACAAGCATGAGCGATAGCAGCACCGATCGCCAGATTCAAGTTGGCGATGGTTCTGTGCCTGGCGACAGCGGCACAGCTTATGTTCAAAACACGAGCATCGGCGCGATCACCTTCAGCGCAAGCCCCTTCAACGCCGCAGACACCGCTGCCACCGCCACCAGAATCATGACGCTAACCGGTGCCAGCACCACCAACAATACGGTTTCCGGCGTGATGCAAGATAACAACACCGGCAACGGTGGCATCATAAGTCTGCGCAAAGAAGGCAGCGGCAAGTGGATTCTGGGCAGTGGTGCGAGCACGTTCACCGGCAAGGCCAGCATCCGGCGGGGCGTGCTGTCGGTGGGCAAGCTGGCCAATGCGAACAGCAACAGCTCGTTAGGCACCGGCGTCGCGGATCCAGTCATCCAGATCGGGTACGTCAACTTGAATGGTGGTGGCACGCTGGAGTACACCGGCACGGGTGACACTACCAGCCGCCAAATTCAGATTGGTGGTGGGGCGGATCCAAGTCATACAAGCGGTGCGACCATTAACAATAATGGCACCGGCGTCCTGACCTTCAACGCCAGTCCGTTTAATGCCGCCGACAGCAGTGCCGGCGCCGATCGTACCCTCACGCTCGGCGGGACCCATAGCGGCAAGAACACCATCAGCGGCGCTATTGTGGATCAGAATGGCAAGAAGATCGCGCTGGTCAAGGCCGACGCCGGCACGTGGATCCTCTCGGGTGCCAACAGCTACAGCGGCGCGACGACGGTCAATGCCGGCACGTTGGGTGGGGCGGGCTGTTCGAGCAGCGCCACAACAGTCAAGAGCGGCGCGACGATTGCACCGGGCACAAGCATTGGCACGTTCAACACTGGCAGCGCCAGCTTCGAGGCAGGCAGCATCGTGGACTGGGAGTACGATGACACGACCGCGGACTTGGTGGCGGCCGGCCCACTAAGCTTTGCAACCGGCGCCAACGCGGTGACGGTGACGGTGAAGAAAATCGGGAGTGTGGTCAATGGTGAGCGCACCTTGTTCACGTTCAGCGGGCGCGCGCCGGATGTTGAGAGTTTGGCGTTTGACTTGACAGGCGCGCCGGGCGTGACAGTAGCGGAAGCGTACCCGGATGGGCCGAGCATCAAAGTGCTGTTGCTGCCCGAGCCGGGGGTGCTGGCGCTGGCGGGGCTGGCGCTGGTTGCGTTGAGAAAAAAGCTGAAAAGCTGAAAGCTGAAAGCTGAAAGCTGAAAGTTGAATGCTGAAAGCTGAAATGACAGACGGGGGACGGGGTCTGGCAGACGCGATCCGCGGGCCGAGATCCGCGGGCCGAGGGGCGGGGTGAAGCTGGTAGGTTGGGAAGTTGAGACGTGAACCGTTAGTCGTGAATCGTGAGGTGGGGCGGGGGGACCGAGAAAAGCTGAAAGCTGAAAGTTGAAAGCTGAAAGTTCGGCGCGGTCGAGTCGTGCGTTGTTGAATCGGCCCACGGACTTTGGACCTCGGCCCACGGATCTCGGACTTCGGATCTCGGACTTCGGATCTCGGACCTCGGACTGCGGTCTTCGTCTCCAATCCCTAGGCTTAGCTCGCAAATTTCGATTTGCGAGCTATTTGCTATAATGACGGCATGACCAACAGCGTCACAGTTCCGCAGATTCAGCCACGTTTGGCGGCGTGGGTATTTCCCGCGCTGGCCATCGGACTGGGCCTGCTCCTGTGCATTCCGCGCTATCCCACGCCCGATGAACCGTGGTACTTGCAGGATATCAGCACCATTTGCAACACCCTTGCGGCCGGCCGCTGGATCGGCAACGAGAACGTCGGCTGGCACGGCTTCATGTTCAAGATCCCGCCGGCATTGGCGCTGCTGGTGACGGGGCCGTCGCTGTTTGTGGCGACGGCTGTGTATGTGCTGTACGGCGCGCTGGTGTGCTGGCTGATGCAACGGATGTTGCAGCGCTACGTGGTGGCATGGCCGATGTTGCTGTGCGGCATGTGGCTGCTGATCACCAGCCGGCATTTTCTGATGTCGCTGGCGACGGTCTTGTGCGAAATGCCGGCGACGCTGGCCGCGCTGTTGGTGTTTCTGGCCGTGGCGACGCGGGCCAATCGCTGGGTGCTGGGCGTGGCCCTGGCATTGGTGCTGGATGCAAAGGAAGGGGTGTTTTTTGCGTTTGCGCCGGCCGTGCTGGCCTGGATGATTTTGGATGAATGGCAGGCGCCGGCGGGTGCGGCGCCATGGGTGCGGTTGCGCCGGCTGGCCGCGCGCATGACGGCCGGGTTTCTGCCGGCCGGCGCCCTGCTGGTGCTCATGTTTTGCAGCGGCCTCGTGCCGCTCAACATGCGCGACGCGAATATTCTGGGGCTGACGACCTCCGGCATGCATGACATGTATTTTAATTTCAATCCGCGGCACGCGGCGGTCAACGCCCAGTATTCCAAGGAAAATCGCACAGACGCGCCGGACATTGGCGCGCTGGTGTCGAATGTGCTGCAGCGGTTGCGCGGCGCGCCGCCGACACAGACGAATGTGGTGCGGAACGGGGTTCAGGGTTCAGGGTTCGGGGTTCAGGGGAGAGATGCAGCGGAATATCGAATATCCAAGCCCGCCTTTGACGGGACTCCAAGCAGCAAGGAATGTCCAATGATGATCCCGCCGACGGCGGGACTCCAAGAAGAGTTCTGCGCAGATACTTCGCACTTGGATATTGAGTGTTCAATATTGGATATTCATCAGCTCACTCCTCACGATTGGTTGATGCGCAGGCACCCGCGGCTGCACTATGCAACGCTGGGCTTGGGTGCGCAAGGCATTGTGGGCGTTAGTGCGGATATGTGCAATCTCGGGCTGGACTATTTGCGCAAGATCCTGTATTTTGAAACGTTCAGTTTTCTGTCCGTGCCGTTTTTTATCGTGGCGCCGGCCGTGGCCATGTCGCTGATCATGTTTCGCCGCTGGGTGCGCGCCGGCGATACGGCGAGTGCGGCGTTGCCCTTGCTGCTCTGGTCGTATTTGCTGGTCTATTGCACGCGCATCAGCAATGGGCGGTATTTACTGCCGGTGCTGCCGTTATTGGTGTTGTTCATGGTATTATTTCTGGCGGAAATCGGGCAGCGGCGCGGGCAAACGTTGGCTATCTTTGCGCTGACGGCCGCGCTGGTCATGGGCGGGTTGTGGCTTGAATTCCGCTATGTGCAGGTGAAAATCGCCTTGAATGCCGTGCTGCTGGTGGCGTATGGCGGGGTGACCGTGGCGGCGCTGCGGCGCGCACCGCACTTGACGCGGTGGCTGCTGGCCTACTGCTGCCTGCTGGGTTGTGTGTGCGTCGGCGTGGCGGTTGCCTCAATGAATGCCAATCAAGGCCAATTGCGAAGTTGGCGGCAGTATGGGTACAATGGGCAAACGGGCCAGGTGGCGCAGTACCTGCCCCGGCACGAGCGCGTGTGGGTGAGTGGATTTTCCGGCAACCTGCTGGCGTTTTACACCGGTGATCCCGTGCCCACCGCCGAGCACACATGGCGGCTGCAAGCATGGCTGCCAAAGGAGCATTTGCAGCGCCGGTACACCTCGCGTTTTTATGGCTACCGCTATCGCCTGCTCGATCGTTTTCGCAGCGACACGCTGACGAACAAGGTCGGGTTGATTGTCTGGACAGAGAGTGCGGCGCAAACCAATGTGCCGGACGTGGTGCGCGCGGAATGGTTGCAGCTTGAGCGCACGCTGGCGCTGAAGAACCGCACGGTGTATTTTCTGCGGGTACGGCAATGAGGGGTGCGGCGGACTGGCACAAGCGGAAAGCGTACGAAAAAGCTGAAACGCTAAAAAGCTAAAAAGCTGAAATTGAGAAGCGGAAGGCTGACGGGGGACGGGAGACCGTCTGAGGAGAGGTTGTGAAGTTGAGAGGATGAGAGCCTGTGGGCAGAGGGGCGGGGGAGCGGGAGACGAGAGTCGTGAATCAGACGGAGAAAAGCTGAAAGTAGAAAGCGGAAAGCGGAAAGCTGAAAGTAAGATGCGATAGGATGGTCGAGAGCGGCGGCAGGGCGGCGGCCGTTCAGGCTTCCGGGGAAAATGGTTAAAAAACCATTTTGTGCAAAATGAATTGCCTCAATTCATTTTTATAGCCGTTGAATATCGAATATTGAATCCCGCCGCTGGCGGGACTCCGAGCAGCAAGGAATGTCGAATATCGAAGTGAAGGCGGGGCGGGAGAGGCAA
>JAPLST010000322.1:5862-9230 GCA_026398485.1 bacterium | reverse complement strand
AGTTGACCTCCGTGCCGCGCTTGCTGCCTCTGCACCATCCATCCAATCCTCCAACCTTCCAACCTTCCATTCTTCCAGATGCCCGCCGCATCCCGCCGCCGCCGGCCCGGGTGATTGCAGCCAGCGCGGGTTTTTGGTATAGTCTGTTGGTAATTGTCATGGCCATGGTTTCGTGAGAACGATTATTGCAATAGATACAGTCACCATGCTTGAGCGTCTTGGGGTCATCCATGACGCGGTTCAGGCGGGGACACTGGTGCTTGAGCGTGTCTGCATTGATCCGCCCGCCGGCGCCATCGAGCTGGAACTGGCGGTGCGCGATGCGCAGGTGGCGGAGCAGTTGCCGGAACTGCGCCGGGGTGTCGCGCAGTATTTTCTGGAGACGCTGCGGCATGTCGTGCTGCGGCCGCGCTATGCCGTGCCACTCACGCTGGAACAATACCTGCGCATTCATTGGCTGGACGTCTGCTACGATCTGCAGTGCGCGTCGCGCGGCATGCTGAATTATCTTGAGCCATGCCGCTGGGAAGTGCGCGACGCGGCGGTGTTTGTGCAGGTCGCCAATGCGGGCATTGTGCGCAAGTTGCGCGAGCTGAAATGCGCGGAGATTATTGCGGCGAGCATCCTGCGCGACATCGGGCAGGCATGCCGGATCGAGTTGCAGGCCGGCGATTTCAGCGCGGAAATCAGCGCCAACCTGCAGCGCCGCCAGGAACAAGTGGCGGCCGAAGTGCGCGTGCAGCAGCAGCAGGCGGTGGCCGAGCGCCAGCGGATCGTCTTTGACAGCAGCCGGGTTGCGCCGCGCGAGCCGACCGAGATCAAGCGTATCCACGCCGAGAAGCCGCTCAACAAGTCGGTCACGATCCGCGGCAGTGTCGTCAGCTATCGTGCGGCGGAAGGCGATGCGTTTTTCGAGCGGTGCACGCTGACGGACTACAGTTCGTCGATTGAATGCTTCCTGCGGGTCGCCGGCAGTCGTTACAGTGGCAATGGCAACGCCGCCCCGAAAAAGCCGGCGCTGCAATTGCTGGTCGGGGAATGGCTGCTGCTGTCGGGCGTGGTGGACCGGCCGCGCGAGGACCTCGAGTTGCGGATCGAGCGGATCGAACGGATCGAGCGGCCGCTGCGCAAGGACACGGCCGTGACGCACCGGGTCGAGTTGCATGCCCACACCAAGATGAGCCAGATGGACGGCTTGACCGCGCTGGACGAGCTGGTGGCGCGGGCGGCGCATTGGCAGCATCCGGCGATCGGGATCACCGACCACGGCAATGTGCATGCGTTTCCCGAGGCGCACGCGCTGGCGAAGAAGCATGGCGTGAAGGTGCTGCTGGGCAGCGAGGCCTATTTGGCCAATCATCTCAGCACGGAGATCGAGCAGGTCTTGGCGCGCAAGGAAAAGTCCGGGCGCGGCATGTCGCGCGACGAGGTCGGCGAGTTCAAGAGCGCGGTCCATCACATCATCATTTACGCGCGCACGCCGCAGGGGCTGCGCAATTTGTATGAGTTGATCTCGCTGGCGCACTGCAAATATTATTACATCAAGCCGATGATCCCGCGCGATGTGCTGCTGCAATACCGCGAAGGTTTGCTGATCGGCAGCGCGTGCGAATGCGGCGAGCTGTACCGTTTGGTTTTGCACGCGCACCTCCACCGGATTACGCCGGCCGAGTTTGAACAGCAGTTTGGCGCCGCGCAGGCGCTGTACGATTACTTCGAGATCCAGCCGCGCGCCAACAACATGTTTTATGTGGCCAAAGGCACGCTGGCGTCGGAAGAGGATATTCTGGCGATCAACCGGCGCATCTGCGAACTGGGCGCGCAGTATGGCAAGCCGGTCGTGGCCACGGGCGACATACATGTGCTGGACCCGCACGAGCTGCTGCTGCGGCGCGTGCTGCAGATTGGCCAGGGCTACGACAAGGAAAGTGATGAAAGCGGCGACACGCCGTTGTATTTCAAGACCACGGACGAGATGCTGGACGAGTTTGCGTATCTCGGCGCGGCCATGGCGCACACGGTGGTGATTGACAATCCGCGGCGGCTGGCGGCCTCGGTCGAGGAGATCGCGCCGATTCCGTCCGGGTTCCATCCGCCGAAACTGGAGGGCGCCGAGGACGACTTGCGCCAGATGTGCGAGGCGCGCTGCCGCGCGTTGTACGGCGCGCAGCCGCATCCGCTGGTGACGCGCCGGATGCAGCGCGAGCTGGCCGACATTGTCAAGAATCACTTTGCCGACCTGTACATGCTGGCCCACAAGGTGGTCAAGAAATCGCTGGAGGACGGCTACTTTGTTGGCTCGCGCGGCAGTGTCGGCTCGAGTTTTGGCTCGTACACCGAATTCACCCAGTTTGACGCGTGCGGCGAGCCGCGCCCGGCGCCGCTCGACGGCATTCTGGCCGAGGTCGGCGAGGACTTGCCGCCGCGCATCTGCCCGCAGTGCGGCGCGCAGATGGAACGCTACGGGTTTGACATTCCGTTTGAGACGTTTGTCGGGTTTGAGGGCAACAAGACGCCCGACATCGACTTGAATTTCGCCAGCGAATATCAATCACGGGCGCACCGTTACATCGAGGATTTGTTTGGCAAAGACCATGTCTACCGGGCCGGCACGATCAGCACGTTGCAGGATCGCATGGCCTTTGGCTTTGTCCAGAAATATCTGGAGAAGACCGGCGAGCAGTGGCCGCAAGCGGAAGTCAACCGGGTGATCGAGGGCTTGGTCGGCATCAAGCGCACGACCGGCCAGCATCCGGGCGGCATGATCATTCTGCCGCAACACAAGAGCATCACCGAGTTCTGCCCGGTGCAGTATCCGGCCAACAACACTGACAGCGCCAATCAGACGACGCATTTTGACTATCATGCGATGGAAGATCAACTGCTCAAGCTGGACATTCTCGGGCATGACGACCCGACCCAAATCCGGATGTTGAGCGAATACACCGGCATGGACATCACCAAGGTGCCGCTCAACGACGCCAAGACGCTGTCGCTGTTTTCGGGCGTGAAAGCGCTGGGCGTCAGCGAAAAGGCGATCGGCTCGCGCGTCGGCACCTATGGCATTCCGGAATTCGGCACCGACTTTGTGCGCGGCATGCTGGACGACACGCGCCCGCAGACGTTTGCCGACATTGTCCGCATTTCCGGCCTGAGCCACGGCACGGATGTCTGGCTCAACAATGCGCGCGACATTATCAAGAACGGGCACGCCACGCTGCAACAGTGCATCTGCACGCGCGATGACATCATGCATTACTTGATCGAAAAAGGGCTGGCGCCGTTCAGCGCGTTCAAGATCATGGAGCAGGTGCGCAAAGGCAAAGGACTGAAGCCGGACGATATCACGGCGATGCGCGCGCAGAAGG
>JAPLST010000322.1:1513-5839 GCA_026398485.1 bacterium | reverse complement strand
GATGCGCGCGCAGAAGGTGCCGGACTGGTACATCGCCTCGTGCCAGAACATCAAGTACATGTTTCCCAAGGCACATGCGGTGGCGTATGTGATCAACGCGCTGCGGATCGCCTATTGCAAAGTGCACCAGCCGGTGGCGTTTTACGCGACGTACTTCACGGTCATGCGCCACGCGCTGAACGCGCCGGTGGTGGCCGGCGGCAAGCGCGCGATCCGCGCGGCGATGGACGAGCTGGAGGCCGTCGGCCGGCGCAAGCTGGCGAAGAATGAGCAGGACGTCCTGACGGTGTATGAACTCGCGCTGGAAATGTGCGAGCGCGGCATCCGCATGCGCCCGGTGGACATTTACAAATCCGACGCGACGCGCTGCGTGATCGAGAACGGCGAGATTATTCCGCCGCTGACGGCGCTGGCGGGCTTGGGCGTCGCGGCGGCCGAAAACATGATCCGCGGCCGCGCCGGCGAGCCGTTCAAGAGCCGCGAAGAGTTCCAGACGCGGACGCACTGCAATCGCGCCGCGCTGGACGTGCTGGCGCAGGCCGGCGCGCTGGATGGCCTGCCGGACAGCGACCAGATGGACATGTTTGACACGAAAGCCGGCGGCCCGCGGCCGGCCGCAGCGGCGGAAGCGACAGCGCCAGCGGCCGCGCCAGTGGCCGCGCCAGTGGCTGCGCCAGTGGCTGCGCCGGCGGCCGCGCCGGTGGCCGCGCCGGTGGCTGCGCCGGTGGCTGCGCCAGTGGCTGCGCCGGTGGTTGCGCCAGTGGCTGCGCCGGTGGCTGCGCCGGTGGCTGCGCCGGTGGCTGCGCCGGCGGGCAGCGCAGCGCCAAACGACGGATCGGACGGATCGGGTTGCCCAGCCGCGGCGGTGCCTGCGGCCGCGGCGGTGCCTGCGGCAGCCAAGACCAAGCGCGGTGCCAAACGCGCCGCACCCGCGCCACTGCCGCCCGCCGATTCGCTGTTCTGACAATCAGCGCGATTGTGTTCGCGCGGCTGGCGCGTGTTGCAATAATTCACACTATTCGCTACTATATGGCTGTTATCATCACGCTGCTGGTTACGCTAATCGGCGGCGGATTCACCGACAGGAGCTTGCATGGTACGCGCAACAGACAAGCAGCAGACCAAGGACGCGGGCGGCCCGGCAGCCAAATGGGTTGGCTACCGTTCGGACATCAAGATTCTGGATTGCACGATTCGCGATGGTGGCCTGATGAACGACCATAATTTCAGTGAAGCCGTGGTCAAGGCGGTCTATCACGCCTGCAACGAAGCCGGCATTGACTACATGGAAGTGGGCTACAAGGCCGCGCAACGCCTGTATGCGGCCGACCAGTTCGGCGCGTGGAAATTCAGCACGGAAGATGACATCCGGCGCATCATTGGTGATGCCAAGGGCACGGTCAAGATCTCGGTGATGGCCGATGTGGACCGGACGGATTACCACGACGACATTCTGCCGCGTGAGAAGAGCGTGGTGGACATGGTGCGGGTGGCGTGCTACATCAGCCAAATACCGGCCGCGCTGGACATGTTGAAAGATGCGCACGACAAGGGTTATGAGACCTGCGTCAACTTGATGTCGGTCTCGGTCGTGCGCGAACGCGAGTTGGATGAGGCGCTTGAATTGCTGGCCGAATCCGAGGCGGATGCGCTGTATTTGGTGGACAGTTTCGGCGCGTTGTACAGCGAGCAGATTCATTACCTGATCGGCAAGTATCTGCGGTATGCGCGGCAGAACGGCAAGGAAGTCGGGATTCACACGCACAACAACCTGCAGCTGGCGTTTGCCAACACGATCGAGGCGATTGTCAAGGGCGCGAACCGGCTGGACGCGAGCATGGCCGGCCTTGGGCGCGGCGCGGGCAACTGCCCGCTGGAATTGCTGCTGGGGTTCCTGCACAATCCGCAGTACCGGCTGCGGCCGGTGTTGCAATGCATCCAGGAGCACATTGAGCCGCTGCGCAAGGATTTGCGCTGGGGCTATGACGTGCCCTACATGCTGACCGGCTTTCGCAATTTGCATCCGCGCGCGGCGATCAAGCACAACGCCTCGCCGGAAGTGGACGACAAAGTGAAATTTTTTGATGAAATGATCGAGGAGCAATAACGTAAAATTTCCGGGGCGATTGCCCGGAAATGTTATGAAAGGAAACGAAGAAGAGCATGCCGGAACCTGATCCACAGACGATACGCATCAGCAGCTATGAGGTAAGCCCGGGCGCCACGCCCGGTGCCATGTGCCTGACGCTGCGCGGCGCGTGGACGCAGGCGTCCGCCATGCCGGCCGCCCGCGCGCTGCTGGATGCGGCGGCCAAGCCGGGGGTGACCACGCTCATGTTTGCCACGCCGGATCTGGGTGAGTGGGACAGTATGTTGCCGATGCTGGTGTTGGAGCTGACGGCGCTGGGCGCGGTGCGGCGCCTGACGGTGGACACGGCCGGCCTGCCGGCCGGGGTGCGCACGCTGGTGGCCCTGGCCACGCCGTCCGCGCCGGCCGTGAAATCCGCGCCCGGCGTGCCGGACAGTTTTTTGCAGCGGCTTGGCCGGGAGACGGCGACGCTGGCGGGTTTGTTCGCCGAGATGGTCTGCTTCATTGGCGCGACAGTGGTTGCCTTGGTGCGCTGGCTGCGCGGCGCCGCGCGGGTGCGGGCTTGTGACGTGATCCTGCAGATCCGCGAGTGTGGCGCGGACGCGCTGCCGATCGTCTCGCTGGTGAGCGTGCTGGTGGGCGTCATTTTTGCGTTTGTCGGCATTTTGCAACTGCGCCAGTTCGGCGTGGAAATCTATGTCGCGGACTTGGTGGCGGTGATCATGATCCGGGTGATGGGCGCGGTCATGGTCGGGATTGTGCTGGCGGGCCGCACCGGCTCTGCGTTCGCGGCCCAACTGGGCACGATGCAGGTCAATGAAGAAATTGATTCTTTGCGCGTTTTGGGTATACCGCCGATGGAGTTTCTGGTATTGCCGCGGGTCGTCGCCCTGGCCGTGATGATGCCGCTGCTGTGCTTGTATGCGGATTTTCTGGGAGTGTGCGGCGGGATGGTGGTGGGCGTCAATGCCTTGCATCTCAACATTGTCGAGTACCTGCAGCGCACGCAGGCGGGATCGCCATGGCGGGCTGCTTGTGCGGCATGCGTTGCCGGCGCAGCGCGGAGGCGGTCGGGCAGGCGGCGACGTCGGCCGTGGTCTTGTCGATCGTCAGCATCATTGCGGCAACCTCGATCATCACGGCGGTCTGCAACGTCATTGGCATTTAGATCATGACCGCCGGCGACACCTGCATTCAAGTCAGCGATTTGACGATGGCCTATGGGACGCACGTCGTCATGCGCGATCTCAACTTCGCGGTGCGGCGCGGGGAAGTGTTCATCATCATGGGCGGCAGCGGCTGCGGCAAGAGCACGCTGCTGCGCCACATGATCGGGTTGGTGCCGCCGGTGCAGGGGCATGTGGTGGTGAACGGCGTGGACATGTGGTGCGGTGCGGAGGCGGCGCGCGAGCGGCAATTGCGGCGCTGCGGCGTGCTGTTCCAAAGCGGTGGGTTGTGGAGCTCGATGACCTTGGGCGAAAACGTGGCGTTGCCGCTGCAACAATATACGACCTTGAGCGCGCGCGCCATCGCCGAGGTGGTGGCCTTCAAGCTGGCGCTGATGGGGCTGGCGGGCTGCGAACCGTTGTACCCGTCGGAGCTGAGCGGCGGAATGCAGAAGCGGGCCGGGCTGGCGCGCGCCCTGGCCTTGGATCCCGATCTGCTGTTTTGCGACGAGCCGTCGGCCGGCCTCGATCCCGTCAGCGCGCGCAATCTGGATGACCTGATTCTTACGCTCAGCCGCAGTCTGGGCACGACCGTCGTGGTGGTCACCCACGACCTGGCCAGTATTTTCGCGATTGGCACCACGGCGATTTATCTCGACAACCAGACCCACACGATCATTGCCGAAGGCAAGCCTGCGGTGTTGCGCGACCAGTGCGCGCAAGCGGTGGTTCGTTTATTTTTACAGGGAGGACGCGCACATGGCGACACGCACTGAATACGCCGTCATCGGCAGTTTTGTCATGGGCGCCGTGGCGCTGCTGGTGACGGCCTTGCTGGTGTTCGGCAGCGGCGTGCTGTGGCAGGACCGCGCCAGCTTCATCATTCACTTTCAGAGCGCGATGAAGGGCTTGAACGTCGGCGCAGTGGTGCGCTATCGCGGCGTGGTGATCGGCCAGGTGCGCAGCGTCGAGGTGCATGTGACGCCGCAGAATTGGCGCTCGTATAATTCGGTGATTATTGAGATCAATGCCCGCAGCCTGCATCTGGGCGAGACCAGCGCATCCTTGCTG
>JAPLST010000322.1:0-1465 GCA_026398485.1 bacterium | reverse complement strand
CACGCCCATCAATATTCTGAATGATGATGATGATCAAGGATTGATCGAGATTCCCGCCATTCCCTCCGAAATTGACCGGATGGATCGCGCGCTGGCCAGCATCGACTACGAAAACCTGATCACCAAACTGACGACTGTCTTGGACGGTATGAGCACGGCCTTCGGCTCGAACGGGCTGGCGCGCACGCTGGAAACGTTGCCGCAGGTGCTGGACGACGCGCGCGGCATGTTGACCGGCATCACCGAACAGGTCGGCGGCACGGCGACCGACGTGCGCCGCATGATGAACACCTGCGATGCGCTGGCACGCACGGTCATGGTCGCGACCACGACGATCACGCCGCACGCGCAGATTGCGCTGGCGGAAATGAGCATGGCGGCGCAGCAGGTCGCGCAGGCCGCCGGCTCCGTCCAACAATTGATCACGGACGACTCGCCGCAACGCGAACAAATGAACGCCGCGATTCGCGACCTGGCCGCCTCGGCCCGCGAACTGCGCAATTTGCTGGATTATATCGAGCGCCATCCCGAGGCGCTGCTGCGAGGACGAATTTCAAATGCGGAGTAACCCCATGCATGCTGCACGCTTTTTTCTCCTGTGTCTGTGCCCGGCACTGCTGCTGGGCGGCTGCGCCACCCGGGTGCCCGTGCGCAATTACACGCTGGCGTCGGTGATGTGCCAACCGCTGGAGGATGTGCCCGCGTCACTGCCGGTATTGCAAGTGGCGCCGGTGGTGCTGCCGGATTACCTGCAACGCGGCAGCATCGTGACCAGGCTCGACGCCAACCGCGTCAAGATCGCATCGAATGACCAGTGGGCCGGCGACTTGGCGGATGGCATCAGCCGCGTGCTGGCGAACACGCTGGGCGATTGCCTGGGTGCGACCAAAGTCGTCCGGCCGGGCGAACGCGCGCGGGTGGCCACGGCCATGCTCGATACCAGTGTGAACCGCTGCGAGCCGTGGCCGGATGGGCGGGTAGAACTGGTGGTGAACTGGGTGATCCATGCCGCCAATGGCACAGTGCTGGCCTCGCAGTCCAATAAAACGTACCGGGTGCGCGCGACCGATCTGAGCTATGACGCCTATGCCCAGGCGATCAGCAAGGCGGTCACCGCGCTCGGCCAGGACATTGCCGTCGCGTACTGCGCCGCCTCGCGCTGAGGAAAGCGGGAGCGGCCTGCGTGCCGCGATTCTGCGCAACAGTTTTCAGTTTGCAGTTTTCAGTTTTCAGTTTCTGCAACCTAACACCTTTCAACCTTAACCTGCAGCATGCGCCGCACGGCGGCGGCTCCCACTTGAAGCCGGCGGCATGCAAGGAATGCAAATATCGAATATCCAACAAGGAATGTCCAATGTTGAAGTTCTGCGCAGATATTTCGCACTTGGATATTGAGTGTTCAATATTGGATATTCATTCTCGGTGGGGCGCCGGATGTGAGAGAAAGGCGCGCGGCGTGGATAAC
>JAPLST010000245.1 GCA_026398485.1 bacterium | reverse complement strand
CCCTGCACGGCACGCATATTCCCATTCCGCCTCCGTCGGTAAGCGAGTTGATCCCTTTGGCAATCCTTCAAATATTGCCAATTTCCGCATGAACTCTTGGCAATCGTTCCAACTCACCTGCTCCACCGGCCCGTTCTCGCCAACGTCCTTGAACTTCGCCGGGTTGTTGCCCATCACCTTCTGCCATTGCCCCTGGGTCACTTCGTACTTTCCCATGTAGTGCGCCTTGCTTATTTTCACTTTGTTCTGCACTTCACCTTTACTCCTGCCCACGTCGCATGTTGGACTGCCCATGATGAACACGCCCGCCGGGATCAAGCGTAGCACAATCCCGCTCTTGGGCAGCGTCTTTTCAACCGGTATCCCCATTCTTCGCCGCTTCTTGCTGCGTTTTGGCATCCACAATCTTACTATTGCCGACTTGACTTGCGCCTGATGCCTGCTTTGCTGGTGTCACGGGCGTTGCAGGCGCAACGGGTGTTGGCGCTGCTGCGCTTTCCGCGCCTGGATGAAGTCCGGCCAGAAACTTCTGAAACTCCTGTTCCTTCTTCGCCTCGTCGGGCAGATCGAGAATGCGTGCAAATTCCTTCTCAAGATACGCCTTAGCTGCCGGCGTTGACACCTTGCTAATCACCTCTGACGCGGCAATGACGTCTGTTGTCGGAATGGCGGCCAAGGCTGTCAGCACCGCGCAACTGACAATAATCGCCGAAAACAAGCACCAGAAATTGTTGGTTGTGCGCATGCGCATGGCAGCCTCCGCATTACTTGGTGAATTGATATTATAATTGTTCATACCTTATCTGATTGCACCTGCTGATTTAGGTCGTATCCATTCATTCGTTCAGGCTATGATTGTTAAAAAGATTACCTGCTATAGCGACCAGTAGGAGAAATCCACTTGCGGCTGCATCAGCCATTGCTTGTAGCGCGCAATCGTCTTGCTCACCACCCAGCGCTGCACTGTCCGCACCACCTGCCACTCTTGCCCGACCAGTGCCATCAATTCGCGATGATAAAAGCCGTTCAGGGTGCAGAACAATTGGGTGCGCCCGTGTTGCTGCGCAATCCGCGCGGCGCCGTCCAGTGCATCGAGCAGCGCGCCGCAGCCCAGCCCGCGCACCACACTGCCGGCACTGACAAAGGCCGCCGTCGCTGCCCCGCCTTGCTTGCGCGCCGCCAGCTCGATGACCGCCACGCCATAGTCGCCCGCGTCGCCTTGCAGCCGCAACAGTTTTCCCAATTGGGCCTGTTCGAGTTCCGCGCCATACGCGCCGACATTGCATTGGTCTTCCCAGACGACATTTTTTGTCGATTGCGGCGCGCGTGTTGTGGCGGGTGTCGCCGCCAGCGCGCGGCGCAGGACAAAGACCGGCTCGACCACTTGCAATCCGCCGCGGATCAACACCAGGTCGTGCTGGTGCGCGTCATGCGCCGCGTGCATGAGACAGGTGGCGTGGCGCGTGCCCAGCGCGTCGACCGCGTGGCACAGCAAGGCCGCCAGCTGAGTGTCCGCCTCGGCGCCCGGCTGGGCCAGCAACAAGGTGATGACGCCGACAGGCCCGGCCGCGTGGGTGCAACAACCGGCGCGCACTGTGCTGGCCTGGGTAATGACAAAGCAGCCTTCCGGATTGCGCGCCAGGGCAAGGCGCACAAATTCGGGATTGCGCGCCTCCGGCGCGCCGGCCGCCGCCGCGTCCAGCGCCACCAGCGCCGGCACATCCGCCGCGACCATTGCACGCATGTCGCCGTTCACGCCGCCGGCTCCTTGAACAATGCCGTCACGGCCGCCGGCAGGCGGCATGGCTTGCCCTGCACCGACGTGCTAACATGCCAGGTATAACCGCGCGCCAGCAGCGTTTCGCCGCGCATAATCTCGCAGGTCATCTGGATGCGGATGCCCTGCACGGCGGTGACGCGCGCAATGATGACCACTTCGTCGTCATAGCGCGCCGGCTTGAGGTATTCGCAATGCGCCTCGATTACCGGCAACATGACGCCGGCGCGTTCGAGCTCAAGGTACGGCAGGTTGCATTGGCGCAGCAATTCATTGCGGCCGCGCTCGAAATATTCGAGATAGCGGGCGTAGTACACCACGCCCATCTGGTCCACGTCCGCATAGGGCACGCGGTAGACCGTGCGATTCTCATGCATGGCAGCGCCTGGTGCGGGCTAGAACGGGATGTCGTCTTCGGGCACCGGCTGGGCCGGCGCGTGCGCGGCCTGTTCCGGCGCGGGACTGTCGGCCTGGCCCGGGCCACTTTGCGGGCGCGGCTGGCTCTGCGAGACGTACAGGATATAGTCCGGCTCGCGGCTGCCTTCGGTTTTGAAGCCGTTGCGAAAGACCATCACGCGCGTGCCGGCATTGAGATTGCCGCTGAGGTATTTCTGGCCGCGCTTGTTGGTGCCTTCCCACAAGCCCATGACGCGGATCAGTCCGCTTTTGCTGCTGTCGCCTTTGTTGCTCTCTTGCGAGCTGCTGGTATCAAGCATTGCTGGCCTCCTTACGAAACCGCGGGTTAAACAAGATCGATGGCGACGGCTAGTTCGTCGCAATCAGGATATTTGTGGCAGCGCAGGCAATCGCTCCAGACTTTGTGGGGCAAGGCCTCTTTGTCCAAGTCATGAAAGCCGAGTTTGTGGAAAAACGCGGGCACATACGTCAGGGCAAACACGCGCGGAATGCCCAGCGCGCGGGCATCCGCGAGGCATTGCGCGACCAGCGTGCGGCCGACGCCGTGGCTGCGCTGATCCGCGCGCACCGTCAGCGAGCGCACTTCGGCAAGGTCGTCCCAGACAATGTGCAGCGCGCAGCAGCCCAGCAGCGCGCCGTCCGCCGGGTCGCGCGCAATCAAAAAATCGCGCAGGCATTCGTACAAGTCGCTCAGCGCGCGCGGCAGCATCTGGCCTTCCTCGGCCGAGGTGCGGATCAAGCCGTACATGGCCTTGACGTCCGCCGGTTTCGCTCTGACAAGTTCAATCGCCATGTTCGTCATGCATCCAAAAGTTGGGCGCTGCTCGCGACCGTGTGCACCCGGCCATCGGCCAGTTGAACGGCCAGCGCGCCGGTGACATTGACATCCCGGACGCAGGCCGCGTGCCAGTCATCGCCGCAGCGCACCGTGACCCGCGCCGGCTTGTGCCAGCAGCGGCGGTAGTCGGCCAGCAGCAGGGCGGCATCGGCCGTCATGCAGGCGTCCCATGCCCGCAACAGTTGTTCGAGGATTTGCCGGCGATCCCCGTCAATCCCGGTCTCCGCGCGCATGCTGGTCCAGACGGCATTGTCCGTGCCGGCGTGGCGCGTGGCCGGCCAATTGAGGTTGAGCCCGATCCCGACAATCATCGTGGCCTGCACGTGCTCGACCAGGATGCCGGCGATCTTTGCGCCGCCAACCAGCACATCATTCGGCCACTTGCATTGCGCGGCCAGATGGTGCTCCTGCAGCACGCGGCAGACGACGATGCCCGCGCCCAAGCTGACCAGTTCGGCCGCGCCCAAGGCGCCGGTGGGCATGCGCATGCTGCACAACAGATTGGTACCCGCCGGCGATTCCCAGCGGCGCCCATGCTGCCCGCGCCCGGCAGTTTGTTCATCGGCCACCACGACCAGGCGCGGCTCGCTCGGTGCCGTGCCGCGCGCCACATCGTTGGTCGAGTCAACACAATCATACCATTGCACGCGCCAGGTGGCGATTTGCACATCTTCCAGAAGGCGGTTCATCGGACGCCGTCCGTGGCGGCAACGACATCCAGCGCGATATCCACGGCCGGCGCGCTGTGCGTCAAGGCACCGATGGAAATGCGATCCACGCCGGTCTGCGCCACGGCGCGCACATTCGCGAGCGTGACGCCGCCGGTCGCCTCGGTCGGCACGCGGCCCTTGCAGAACTGCACGACCGCGCGCATCGCCTCCGGCGCCATGTTGTCCAGCATAATCAAATCCACGCCGGCATCCAGCAGGACGCGCGCGCCGGCGACATCCTCGGCCTCGGCGGCAATCGGCACCTGCGGGCATTCCTGGCGTGCGCGCGCCACCAGCGTGCGCGCATCCATGGAGGTCAACTGCCAATGATTGTCTTTCAGCATGATCATGTCGCCAAGATGCATTCGATGATTGAGTCCGCCACCGCAGCGCACGGCATACTTTTCCAAGACACGCAGGCCCGGCGTCGTCTTGCGCGTGTCGACAATCGCGCAGGCGGTGCCGGCGACGGCATCCACAAAGGCGCGCGTCAAGGTGGCCACGCCGCACAAGCGCTGCAGCATGTTCAACAGTGTGCGTTCGACTGCCAGCACGGCATGCGCCGCGCCGCTGATGCGCGCCATGGGCGTGCCGGCGGCAACCTGCGCGCCATCCTGCAACAGTGCCGCACACTGGCCGGCTGCGTCCTGCGTTTGCAATGCCAGTTGGATCAGCGGCATGCCCGCCACCACCAGCGCCTGGCGCGCATTGACCACAGCCTGGCAGGTCGTGTGCGCCGCAATGCTGACGCGCGTGGTGACGTCATCATCCGCGTGATCCTCGGCCAGCGCCGCACCGACAAGCAGCCGCGCGGCGGCGGCAAGGTCAGCCGTCCATGCCGGCGCGTTCATTGCCATAGTTCCGTTGCGCGCGCTGCGCTATTCCAGGAATTTCAGGAAGCGGTCGCGAATTTTATCGTCCGGATGATTTTTCAACATCTGCACGCGCGGATCCTGGGCCAGGCGGCGGACGGTCTTCTCGCGATCAAGTTTGACGGCCTTGTCGATGCAACCAAAGGCCGCATCCATGTTGCCGCCCGCCATGCGCGCCACCGCCAGATCCAGCCATGCGCTCCAGTCGTCCGGCCGCACCTGCGTGACGCGTTCAAACAGGCGCGTCATGCGCGGCAAGTCCTGGCGTTGATTGAACACCGCCAGCAGGTATTGATGGGCCTCGGCATTGGTCAGACCCGGCGCGGTCAGCAAGGTGTCATAGATGCTGTCGGCCGCAGCGCGATTGCCCTGCTGCTCGTACATCTGCGACATTTGCAGGTAATCCGTCCAGGTGACGTTGGTGCCGGCCTGCACGCGTTTTTGCAGGTCAATCAAGCTGCGATTGCGGTCGCGCTGCTGGCGGATGACGTCAATCATGCCGTCGACGCGGTCATTGAGCGGGTCTTTGGTCTTGTATTCCTCGGCCAGGGTCAAGGCATCATCAAAGCGGCCCAAGCGCACATACATGCTGGCCAGGCGCATGTAGGCCTCCGCCGATTTGGGATACAACCAGAGTGCCTGGCGATAGGCCCCCTCGGCTTCCGGCCACATCTGGTGGAACTCATACACGCCGGCGGACGCCGAGCGTGCTTTCGAGAACGACTTCTGGGCCGGCTCATCGTCCAGGAATTCGCCCGGCCGGATCACAATCCGCCCGCGTTCCTGCGCGAAATACAGAGTCTTGCCCGCCTTGCACCAGTCATACACCGCGTTGAGATATTCCCGCGACGGCAGTCCCCGCGGCATGTCGCCGATCGAGACCGAGGCGCTGGCCGCGCGCGCCCAGGCTTGCGACACGACGGTGTCGCGCGGCGCGGTTGGCTGCGCTTTCAGCAGCGTCTTGAGTTCACGCCAATAGAGCGCGACCACGTCGTCATACTCGATCACGCCGCCCGCCGTGAACATGTTGGTCAACTTGTTCCAATAGGCGAAATCATGCGCCACCTTGGCGGGCGTCAGCGTCACCTTGTCCTTGTTCAGCTTCATGATCAAGCCGGCCGGCTCAAGGTAAGGATACATCCACGGAATGACATAACTTTCCTCGACATAGAAGGCGTGCGTGTTGATGTTTTCTTTCCAGATCATCTCGCCCAGGATGCCGTTCAGGCGCATCACGCCGCTGACGCCGCCGACGCTGATTTTGCCGCCGACGATCTGCACGTCTTCCTCGATCGGCTCGCCCTTTTTCTTGCGATCCTCGACATCCTTGATGTAAATTTGGAAGGCGCGCTCGAAATCCTGCTGCGAGGGGATGTAAATCGTGCCCAGCTTGGGATCGCGCCCGCCCTGCTCCTGGCGCAGCGGGTCTTCGCGCTCGGCGCCCAGCCAGCGCAACAGCTGGCGCACCCACGGCCAGACCGTTTGCGGCTTGCAATAGCGGTCGCGCAAGACATTCATGTAGGTTGCGTCGGCCAGCCCGTTCTGGGTGATCAGCCAGATGTCGCCGCGGAATTGGTTGCAGCCAATCAGATATTCGGGCACAAAGCGGCCCGGATCCGTGCCGCCGAAAAAGACCGTGCCCGGCTCGCAAACCTTCAACATCTCGATGCCAAAGACGTAACCGAAATATTTCGTGCGCAGGTCCATTTCGCGCCAGTTCTCCAACGCCGAAATGATCGGGGTGCTCGCCAGCAGCAGCGCAATCAAAATACTGGCGGCATAACTCATCTGCGCGTTCATTACGCCGATGATCACCAGCAGGCCGACCAGCGTGAACACCCCGCCAAAGATGAAATAAAACGGCACCCGAATGGGTTCCGGCACCGAGACACTCTGGGCCACAAAGGCCAGGATTTTGGTCGTGCCGGTCGCGGCGATTTCTGCCGCACAGCCGATGAAGACGGTGCCATAGAGCGCCAGGACAAGGCCGATCAGCAGCGCGGGCACGCGCCAGGTCGCGCGGTTCTTGCGCGCCAGCGGAAACAGCGCCGCGGCCGTCACCATCATGCCGTAGCCGACCAGCAGGCCGAGGCCGGCATGCCCCATGATGAAGAACACCCGGTTGATGTATTGCGAGGTGATATCCAGCTTCGGATTCATCAAGAAGACCATGCCGATGCCGCACGCCACAAACGTGATGATCGTGTAGATCAGCCAGTCGCGCACGCGCGTGCGCCGCCAGTTGATCACCAGCGCCACAATGCTGATGAAGGCAAAGATCAAGACCAGCGGATATTGATCCCAGGTGTCTTTCAGGTACAGCCAGGTTTGGCTCAGGAAAAAGTCGAGCGGGCGCATGAACGAGGGCTTCTCATACTGCCCGCGCAAAATTGAATGCCAGAAGCCTTCGACGGTGCGCGGCCGACCCCAGTTCATTTGCGGATTCGTTGCCGACGAGAGCGGCAGGTAGAAGTAGACCGCCAGTCCGGCGAAGAACCAGGCCGCCAGTTTCACCCATTCGGTCGAATTGAAAAACTTTTTGTTGAGGTAATACGCCACCGCCAGATAGATCAGAAACAGCCCGACGAAGCAGGTGTAGAAATTGCCCAGCAGCGATCCGTTAAACGGCAGCATGCGCAAGTCCGGAATGCCGAAATGCCCGAAATACTCCTGCGCGTTGAACACCATCTGCGTGAAAATCAGCAGCACAATGGCGTTGGCCGCGAGATTGAGAAACTCCTCCATTGAGCGCTTCGTCGCATAGGCCAGCCACGCAAAACTGAAAATCATCACCACGATCGTTTGATGCACCGTGATGCCGAGCGCAAAGAAAAACGCCGCCAAATACAGGGCGATCCGGCGTTGCGGGTTGAACATGAACACCAGCGAAAGGGTGACGACCAAGGTCATGAACATGGCGTTCATCGCATACACTTCGGCAATGGTGGATTGCGACCAGGTGCCGGGCGTGTAGGCGAACAGCACGCCGGCCGTGATGGCGCACAGCGAGTTCACCAGCCGCGGCGTGGTCAAGCCAAAGCGTTCGAAGATGGGCAGGAGATGATGCGCGCTTAGATCCTCTTCCTGTTCGCTGAAAAAGAAATCGCCGGTCTTGGCCAGCACCAACGCAACCATGCCGGCCGCCAAGGCGCCGCAGACGGCCGACATCAGATTGACGCGATAGGCCACATCGCCCAAGGGCAGGAACGAGAAGAGCTTGCCAATGATCGCCCACGCCGGATACCCGGGCGGATGCGGCACGCCCAGCCGATAGGCGCCGGTGATCAACTCACCGGAATCCTCCAAGCCGACGGTCGGCTGCAAGGTGTAGACATAGGTCACCAGCGAAGTTGCAAACGCGATGAAGCCGGCCAGCCAGTTGACCGGATGAAACCAAGCCCACAAAGACGGTTGCGGTGTGACCGGCGCGGCTGCCGGTGCGGGTGTCGGCGCCATAACGGCGCGCTTGACGGACGGTTGTTGCATATGTACTACTCCCTTGCGTTAAGATGACATATTGTAAGAAACTCGGCCGGCGCTGTCAAACGCCACAGCCACAAGCTCTGAAATTCCAATTTAGGGGAAAATGCGAACCTGACGTGGCCAAATCTGTTGTGGGTCCTGCGCGTGCGTGGCCGGAGGGTGAGGTAGGGCGGTCAGGCCCTGACCGCCGTTGCTACATGCGCGCTCACGCCGGTGCTACAATGGCGCAACGACGGTCGCGGCGGTCAAGGGCCTGACCGCCCTACCTGTCTGCGCGCGCTACGCCGGCGGCTACCATGGCAGGATCGCCGCCAGGGAATGCGGCTCCCGTATCTTATAGCGGAATTTCAGGCCACAAGCTGAAACTCCGCTATTTGAAGGTTGTAGGATGCGGGCACCGTCAAATTTATGTAATGCCGTCGTTGCCGCCAGAATGTGGCCGTCCCGCCACATGGCGCGACTTCTGTGCGGTCCATGCCGTGCGGCTTTTCTTAAATCCGGCGCCCCACCGAGCTTGCCTCAGTGGACGCAGAGATTGGGAAAAACAGCGGCCGCCTTATTACTCAATCTTATTCACCCACGATCCCGCCCGCGGCGGGATCGTGGGGGTCTCTGCAGGTGCGAGGCAATGTGGCTGCAGGGCGCGCCGCACGCGGGCAGAGGTACCGACCGCAGTATGCATTTCCGCATCCGTGATGGGCTGCACGCCGTGCGGCGCTCTGCAACCATAAATTATCGCGCCGCGCGATAATTTAACGCCGATCATCCCACCCGCGCGCCGTAAAAACACCGAGTTTGCTATTATGATACGGATTGAGCGTTGATTAATTGCCTGGGAGATGCCTGAGCATGCCGGCTCTATGGTCTGGTGAATGGTGGACGCGCTGGCTGCGGCGCATGCTGCAGCCGACGGCGATCATGCTGCTGATGGCCGCCCTGGTGTTGCTGTTTGCGGCTCCACTCCCGTTGACCGGCCGCGTTACATGGCGCGAAGCGGTTAGCTTCGGCGGGTCTTTTTGGGCGCTTTGGCTATTGTTCCTGCCCGCCGTGGCGTGGCTCTCTTTCCGCTTTCCTATCGAGAGGAGGAGACTCCTTCAGAATGTAGGTATTCATTTGTTGGCCTGCCTCCTAGTGGTCGGCACCACCCGGGCTACCTTTCGCGCTGTCGCCCGGATCTTCCCTTTTCCGCAACGTTCGGAGACGCCAGGGCGGTCGCCTGATTCGAAAGCAGATAGGCCGGAGCCACAGCATCAACGCCGGCGCCTTCCCCCCACTCCTCCTCGCCGCTCGCTTGATTTGGTGGGCCCCCCCAACGCGCTGGGCGTGTTTCTTGGTCTCCGCGCAGCTTTGGACGTTCTGGTCTATTGGTCTTTGGTGGGCGTTTGCCAGGCGATCACGAATTTTCGAAGCTCGCAGGAGCGGGAACGGCGTGCGGCCGAGTTAGAGGCAAGGCTCACGAGCGCCAAACTGCAAGCGCTTCGTATGCAGATCAACCCGCATTTTCTTTTCAACACGCTAAACTCGATTGCCGCGTTGGTTTACGTCAACCCGCGAGCGGCCGACGAGATGCTGGGCGACTTAAGCGAGTTGCTGCGCCGCTCACTGGATTCGATGGAGGAACAGGAGGTTCCCCTGGCGCGGGAACTCGAATTTCTTGGGGCGTATATCAGCATTGAGCAAAAGCGATTTGGCGAACGGCTTCGAGTGGAACAGAGCGTTCCTGATGAACTCATGAAAGCCCTGGTTCCCGCTCTGATTCTTCAACCGTTGGTCGAGAACGCCATCCGGCACGGCATCGAACCGCAGCGAGGCCCGGGACTCATCTCGATCGAGGCAAAACAGGAAGATAAGCATCTGCACCTCATTGTTCGGGACAACGGCAGGGGCTTGCCGGGCGCGGACTTAAACGGCTCCGAGCGACGTGCTATCGGGCTTGCCAACACACAAGCAAGGCTGCTGGGACTCTACGGCCGGGACCAAAGTTTCGCTTTCGGGAGGGCTGAACCCCAAGGTTGCCGGGTCGATATTCACCTCCCCTTTCACTGGGAGCCGGCGCAGGTTCCCACCGTCTCGAACGAGCCAGCCGCATGAACATCCGAGCGCTCAT
>JAPLST010000157.1 GCA_026398485.1 bacterium | reverse complement strand
CCAGGTCGCGCGCAACACCGACCCGTTTCTGCTGGGCGGCACGCCCGAACTGCTGTCGTTCGCCGTGCATGCCTATCATGTCATCGGCGTGGATTCACCGCCCGGCTGGACGGCCTCGCTGTTAAGCACCAACACGATCACGTGGCGCTGCACGAATGCGACCGCCGTCATTATTAACACCAATGCCCTGGTCTTCACGGTCAACAGTGCCATGGATGCGGCGATTCCTTACGATGACATGGCGGATGGTGCGTTGTATCCGCGCGGCATTTGCGCCGGCGAAGTCTTTTCGACCAATGCCACGCCCGTGACGGCTTTGGAGGAGGATTACGTCGGCACCGTCAATCTGGCCGGCTATGAACGCTTTGCCTATCTGGGCCCGATCGTGCCGGAACCGGCCAGTGGGCTGGTACTGCTCGTCTGCGGCCTCATCGGCCGGCGGGCCCGGAGCCGGCGGCGCATGCAATATAGTCGCTGCTAAATTCCCGCGCGGCGCGCTATTGATGCTCGCGCCCGGAGCCGCCGACAATTTCCGCACCTCTGTAACCATAAATTTCGTGCCGCACGAGAATTTAGTGATGTGCCGCACCGGGCCGGGAACGCCGATCTCCCGATCGGCCGAAGGTGGGTGCGATTGCCTGATCGCATGTTTCGGAGGAAGGCACCACCCACGCAACCACCACCAACTTCTGCACTTCTGCAACCATACATTCTCGTGCCGCACGAGAATGTATCTGGCATCAGTGCGTCAGCTGCGTGAAGTCCCGCCGGCGCGCGTCACGGCCTGCAGCCATGTCACGCAGGCTTGTGCCCATGGATACTCAGTCTTAAGGCCGAGGCCGTGTGCGCCACTGCGGTAGACGTGCAATTCACATGGCACGCCCGCGCGGCGCAATGCCGCGGCAAACTGCAGACTGTTCTCGACCGGCACCGCCGCATCATCCCACGTATGCCAGATGAAACAGGGCGGCATGCCCGCATGTGTTTGCAGTTCGCATGACAGTTCCGCACACGCGGCCGGCGTGGCCGGCGCGCCCAGCAATGCATCGCGACTGCCCGCGTGGGTAAACTCCCCCATCGTGATCACTGGATAACACAACACCGCAAAATCAGGCCGGCACGCCACGCCGGGGAAATAGCGCGGACCCAAGGTCAGCAGCGATGCCAGTAAATGTCCGCCCGCCGATGAACCAATCGCGCCGATCCGGTCGGGCGCAATGCCAAACTCACCGGCCCTGCTTCTCACGGTATTGATGGCCGCTGCGGCATCCTCAAGCATGGCCGGATGCCGGTGCCCGTTGCTTCCCAAACGATAGTCCGTCAGAAAGCAGGTGATGCCGTGCTGCTGAAACCATTCCGCATACTCCCGGCCTTCATGCGGCGCATGTCCGCAATACGCGCCGCCCGGAAACACCACCAGCCCGATGCCACGGGCATTATCGTGCGCGGGAAACCATTCGATGCGCGGCTGCGGTTCGGTGGCGCCACCCGGCAATGCGCCGTGAAACACCGTCATGCTCATGCTGGATAAACAAAGGTCACGGCAACTTTGACCTCCGGATGCAAACTGTGCTTGACCGGACACGCCTGCGCGGTGCGTTCAAGGCGCGCGCGGTCGTCCGCGCCCAGCGCGAGGCCTTTTGGCAAGGTGATCGTAATGGCCAGCGCGCCAATGCGCCGCACCGGTTCCGCCACCATCTCCTTGACCACGCGGATGGTCGTGCCCGTCAAATCAAGATTGTGCCGCTGGGCCACCAGTCCCATGATCGTCATGATGCATGCGCCGGTGGCGGTGGCGACCAGGTCGGTCGGTGAAAACGACGCGGCTTTGCCGCCATTGTCCAACGGCGCATCGGTCACCAGCACCGCACCCGACGGCCCGTGCGTGGCGCGGCAGCGCAACTGGCCTTCATACGCAATCTGCATTTCAACGCCCATGATCTGCTCCTTGTTGACAGGATTATAATGATGCACAGTATAGCATATAGGTTCTGAGACCCCCACGACCTTGCGCCGTGGGTGAATGAGATTGAGTAAAAAGGCGCGCCGGCGCCTTTTTATCAATCTTTGCTTCCACCGATCCCGCCGCCGGCGTGGATCGGTGGGGAGCAACAGCACAAACAAACCGCCGGATCTTGGTCCCACCAGCGTTTGACAGCATATGCGCGCATAGCTATAATATCTATACATATCAAGAGAAGCAATGAAATTGGGAAAGGACGTAATGACCGCAACACGCAGCACGCTTACGCCGCAATTTGTGGATTCTATCGAAGGTCGCATTTACACCATCCGAGGCCAGCGTGTCATGCTTGACACAGACCTTGCGCGGATCTACGGAGTAGAAACAAAGCAGCTTAACCGTGCTGTAAAGCGCAACCGCGAACGTTTCCCCGCCGCCTTCATGCTCCAACTGACCGTAGATGAGTTTTCCAACTTGAGGTGTCAAACTGGCACCTCAAGTGCGACGTGGGGTGGCGCACGCTATGTGCCCAATGCCTTCACCGAGCATGGCGCGGTAATGCTTGCCAGCGTGCTGCACAGCAACATAGCGGTCAATGCCAGCATTCAAGTGGTTATGGCATTTGTGCGTTTGCGTGGTATCGTTGCAGAGCATAAGGAATTGCAGCGCAAAATGGATCAACTCGAAGGGAAATATGATGCGCAATTCAAAGTGGTGTTTGATGCGATCAGGCGACTGATGCAGCCGCCCGCTGCCACATCGAAACGCATCGCGGGTTTCTCGCGAGATTGAGTCTGGATATTGACTATATAAGCGCTGAGATCACCGACCGCGTTTCTTCTATAGACGGCATTGTCTCAAAAGTGATCCGCGCGCACTGGCCCACAGACCCGCGGCACACAGCACGAAGGCCAGGGCGCCCAGCCACGGCCGCTCGGTCAGGTGCGGCCACCACGCGCGATTGCCACTGAGAAAAATCGGCAGCGCCACGACAATGCCCATCAATGCCTCGCCGGTGATAAAACCGGACGCGCCCAAGACACCCAGGTCGCGCGCCGTCGCAACGCGCCGCCCGCGCCGTGCCTGCCAGGCAATCAAGCCGCCCAACAGCATGGCCACTGACAGCGTGAACGGCAGGTACATGCCCACCGCGATCGCCAGCACCGGCACGCGCACACCCCGGCGCCAGCGCAGCCATTCATCCATGCCAATAATAACCAGCGCAAAACCGGCGCCGGCCCCGATCCAGCCCCACGGCAGGCCGCCGCGAAACACGCCTTCCGCCACCGTCTTGATCAACGTCGCCTGCGGCGCGCTCAACGTCGCCGAACCAATGCCATAGGCGTCGTGCAAAACATTCAGCACAAAACTCATCACCATGGCCGCGGCAATCACCCCGACGATTTCCATCAATTCCTGCTTCCACGGCGTGGCCCCGACCAGTTGCCCGGTTTTCAAATCTTGCATGACATCGCCGGCAATCGCCGCCGCGCAACACGTGATGGCGCCCACCAGCACGGCGCATGCCGGCGCGGCACTGTTGCCGGCCCCCACCAAAAACAACAGCACCAGCGCGACCAGCAGCATGGCGGCCAGGGTGATGCCCGAAATTGGATTGTTGGATGAACCGACCATGCCGGCCATGTACGCCGCCACCGCCGCGAATAAAAAGCCAAGGATGATGCTGAGGAGCGTGACAATACTGATGGCCAGCCAGCCGTCGAGCAGGCCCGCCACGATCGCGCCCGCCGGAATAATCAAGACGCCCACGCTGCCGAGCACGATCGCCATCGGAATGTCTTTGTCCGTGGCCGCACGCACATCTTTTGTGTTTTTGTCGTGCAGGTGCGTCCATTCCGCGCGCAGCATCGCCCACAGCGGCTGCAAAAGATGCACGACGGATTGCAGCCCGCCGACAATCATTGCCCCGACGCCGAGATAACGCACCGAACTCCGCCATGCGGCATACGCCGCGGTCATGGCATCCGCAGACGAATCACCGCCCGCCAGCGTGGCAGCCGGTACGGCGCACAACCAAGCCAGTGCCCCGCCGGCAAACACCAGCAGCGCCACGCGCACTCCGGCGATGTACCCCACGCCCAGCAATGCCGGCGATAAATCCACGCCACCCGCCAGCACGGCACCGCGCACCCGCGTCGCTCCTTCCAGCGCCGCCGGCCACACGCCTAATGCTTGCTGTGCAATTTTCAATGCGGCGCCCGCAACGGCGGACAGGCACAGCACCCACGCGCCCTGCGCCGCGCCGTGCTCGCCCGTCTGCTGCCCCAACCGCAAGACATCTGCAATGGCCACTCCCTCTGGAAACCGCAAATCCGCGCGCGGCAGCAATGCCCGCCGCAGCGGCACGGTAAACAAGGTGCCCAGCACGCCGCCGGTCATGGCGATCAAGGTCACCTGCCACCAGGGAAAGCGCGCCCAGACGCCCATCAAGACCAGTGCCGGCAGCGTAAAAATCACGCCGGCAGCCAGCGCCTCGCCGGCTGACGCGGCCGTCTGCACAATATTGCATTCGCGCGTGGCCGCCCCGCCCCACAGGCGAAAACAAGCCATGGCAATGACCGCAGCCGGGATCGAGGCGCACACCGTCATGCCCGCAAACAGTCCGAGATAGGCATTCGCGCTGCCCAAGACAATGGCCAGCACAACACTGAGCACGACTGCCCGCACGCTCAGCTCGCGTGGGCAACCAGTGTTGGTGGTCATGGATTTTCCGGGGTGCATCGCACCAGAGTGTAGCACAGCCTCCCTGCATTGTCAAACCTGGTTCCGGCGAGCTGGGGAAACATGATTCGTGTTCCCCATAATGAAAGCGCTGCCTGGGAACGCCAATCTCCGGATTGGCTGCAGCAGTAAAAGTGCAGATATCGCCGCGAAACTGGCAATCACCTGCAGACGCCAATCCGGCGATTGGCGTTCCCGGGCAAGCAACCACACTTCACCGCGCAAACATTTTTCACATGGTTCACTGAAATTCCACTATAATAACGGGCGCCGCATCCCCATGCGGCGATCCTGCCACAGT
>JAPLST010000470.1 GCA_026398485.1 bacterium | reverse complement strand
CTGGAAGCCGCTTCTACGACAGATGCACTCGCTAAGTTGACGCGCATGCGCCAGCGGCGGAAGAGATGCAAGAGGGATTTAGGTTATGACGAAGGCAACCTGTTTGGACAGTTCTGGTTTGTCAAGCTATTTATGAGACACTACTGAAATTCCGATATAAGGGAAAATGCGAACCTGACCTGGCCAAATCTGTTGTGGGTTCTGCGTGTGCGTGGCCGGATGGCGAGGGAGGGCGGTCAGGCCCTGACCGCCGTTGCTGCCTGCGCGCGCACGCCGGTGCTACAATGGCACAACGACGACCGCGGCGGTCAAGGGCCTGACCGCCCTACCTGTCTGCGCGCTCTACGCCGGCGGCTCCCGTCCTTATAGCGGAATTTCAGTGAGACACTACACTAGCCTGCCACTGCTGCACCAAGTATATGTAAACGGAGACGGCAGGCTGGGCAGCCTGCCCCACGCGGATGGACCAGCCATTGGGCCGCGCCCAGTAAGCCGCCAACCAGCCATCTCAGTACAACTAGAAGCCAAAAGGTGTAAAACACCCGATTGCGTCCGGCGTGGATAAATGCTTACACTATCACATGGGTGCGCATGGCCTGCTCATGCCGTTAATCTTAGTCATATTATTTTGCCTGCATGCACATTAAGGATAAGCACATCATGGCCGACAGGAAAAAACGCATTCAGCAACAGATGCATCCAGATCCGCCTGCCGCGCCGGTCACGGCGCTGCGCCAGCGGGCCGAAGAAATGGCGGCCCGCGGGCCGGATGATGTTGCGGCCTTGTCGCCCGAGCAAATGCGGCGGACGCTGCACGAGCTGCGCGTGCATCAGATCGAGCTGGAGATGCAGAACGAGGAATTGCGCACGGATCAGGTGGCATTGGATGCGGCGCGGGCGCGTTATTTCGACCTGTATGACATGGCCCCGGTCGGCTATCTCACGTTGGGCGAAAGCGGGTTGATCCTGGAAGCCAATCTGACTGCCGCAACATTGCTGGGCACGGCCCGCAGCGCGCTGGTCAAGCAGTCTCTCGCCCGGTTTATCGTGCCCGATGATATGGATATCTATGCCCGGCATCGCCAACAGTTGGGTGCAACGGACGCCGCGCAGATGTTCGAATTGCGGATGGTGAATCAGGCCGGCACGCAATTCTGGGTGCGTCTTGACGCCACTGCCGCGCAGGACGCAGCCGGCGTGCCGGTGTGCCGCATGGTGCTGAGCGCCATCGCCGACCGCAAGCGGGCGGAAGCGGCGCTGCGGCAGAACGAGGAGCGGTTTCGCCACGTGGCGGAGATTGCCGCGGATGTCGCCTATTCCTGCCGCACCCAGGCGGATGGCCGTTTTGCCCTTGAATGGATTACGGGCGCCACCGAACGCATCACCGGCTACACCAGTGCGGAGCTTATGGCGCACGGCTGCTGGCGTTTTCTGGTCAGTGCGGAGGACGGCGCGCTTTTTGATGAAAAGCTCATCGGCCTTGCGGCGGGTTCGCAGGGTGCGTGCGATCTGCGCATCCGGCACAAGAACGGCAGCATTGTCTGGCTGGCCTCTTTCGCGCAGTGCGTGGCGGATCCCCACCTGGCCCACCAGCGCGTCCTGTATGGCAGTTTGGCGGACATCACCGAACGCAAGCGGGTCGAAGATGAATTAGCCAAGAGTGCCGCGCGCTTTCGCAGCTACTTCGACTTGCCCTTGCACGGGATTGCCATCACCTCGCCGGCGAAAGGCTGGCTGCAAGTCAACCCGCAGATCTGTTCCATGCTGGGCTATGCCCGGGATGAAATAACGCGCCTGACGTGGTCGGAAATGACCCATTCGGATGACCTGGCGGCAGATGTCGCGCAATTCGACCAGATGCTCGCCGGCCAAATCGAACAGTATCAGATGGAGAAGCGCTTCATCCGCAAGGACGGCACAGTCATTTGGACCAATCTGGCGGTGGGCTGCGTCCGCAGCGCGGATGGCCGGGTGGATTATGTCGTGGCCTTGCTGCATGACATCTCGGCACGCAAGCAAGCGCAGGCTGACAAGGAAAAGCTGGAGGCCCAGAACCGGCAACTCCAAAAATCAGAAAGCCTGGGCCGCATGGCCGGCGCCATCGCCCATCATTTCAACAACCAGTTGATGGTGGTGATGGGCAACCTGGAACTGACCATGGAAGATCTGCTGCCCCGCGGCGCGGATCCGTTGGTGTCCTTGAACGCCGCCATGCAGGCGTGCAACCGGGCGGCGGAAGCGAGCGTCCTGATGTTGACCTATCTCGGGCAAACGCCGGCGGCGCATGTGGCCTTGGATCTGTCCGGGATCTGCCGCCAGAGCCTGCCCGTGCTGGGCGCCGGCATGCCGATATGCGAGGCGTTGGAGATCGATGTGCCCCTGCCCGGCCCGGCCATCAACGCCAATGCGAACCAGATTCAACAGGTGCTGACCAACCTGCTCACCAATGCCTGGGAGGCCAATGAGGCCGGCGGCGTCCTGCGCCTGGCCGTCACCACGGTGGCCGCGGCGGACATTCCCGCCAACAACCGATTTCCCATCGGTTGCCAACCACAAGACCGTGCCTATGCCTGCCTTGCCGTGGCGGACACGGGCGGCGGGATTGCGAGCCAGGACATTGAGAAGCTCTTCGATCCGTTTTTTACGACCAAGTTCACCGGCCGCGGCTTGGGTTTGCCCGTGGTGCTGGGCATCGTGCGGGCCCACGAGGGGTTCATCACGGTGGAGAGCGAACTTGGCCACGGGAGCATCTTCCGGGTCTTCCTGCCGTT
>JAPLST010000337.1 GCA_026398485.1 bacterium | reverse complement strand
TGCCAGTCCCGCCAGCGGCGGCGATCCCGCCAACGGCTTGGATACGCCACGCGCTCCGCGCGGGGCATGCTGCTCCAGAGTGGGAGCGGCCTCCGTGCCGCGATTCTGCTACCTCTGCTCCGCCACCGGCGTGGAGCGCGATGCTGTGCCGTCACGCCGGCGCCTCGCCGGCAGATTTATCCGCAGATGACGGAGAAGACCACAACGAGGAACTCTGCAGGATATTGGCTGCTGGATCCTAATGGAAGAATGAAACGAGAAGGCTGGGCATCAATAGCCGTCCTCGCGGTAGTTGACGCTGCCGTTCTGGTTGGTCGCCGGGATAGCCGTGCTCAGGTCAATCTGGGCGAAGGGGTCGCTGGTCCGCACCGGGTTGCCCGCGTCGTCAAAGACCCGGTTGCCGTTCGCGTCCAGCTCCCAAGTCCAGTATCTGGGGGGGATCTCGTCGTTGTAAGTCGGGGTCGGCGCGGCGAAGCCGAAGTCGGAAACCTTGGCGCGGTACATTTTGATCTCCGCCTTGGTCACCCGCAGCACCATCAGGTCGAATGCCCAGACCAGTTCCTTGCCGATGCGCTTGATGTCGGGACAGTGCGCCTGGACGCTTTTGAGTGCGCAGTGGACGGTGTCGTCGGCGACCGGGAAATGGCAGGCAACCGCCAGCCGGGGCCGGGGCGAGATCTGGCTCAAGAGGTAGCCGTAGGCCCCCTGCGGTGTGTGTGAACTGTCCTGAACTGTTTTCAACTGCTGGACCCCGGGGGCGTCGAAGGGCGGCGGCGTTTTCAGGCCGCCGTCCTTCATCGCCCAGATCTGGGGCGGGACAATCATCTCGTGAATGAAGACATCAACCGGCCGGCCGCCGTTGTTGTTGGCCTGAACGAGGCAGTTGCTCTCCGGCTTGGTATCGCTGGTGTAGATCATGGTCATCCCATTCCACTCCAGTTTGTACCCGATGGAGCCCTGTCTGGTGTGGATCACCGGGAAGTGGGTGACGGTGACCCCGCTCTTCTTGCTGGCGTAGGCGACATTGTCGCGGATGGTAGCGCTGCCCGCGCGGAAACCGTCGCCGCGCTTGGTCCAGTCCAGCTCGACCGGGATTATGGCGTAGGCATCGTTGGACGCATCCACATAATCATCCTGGTTGTAGCGCTCCCCGCCGGAGTAGGCGGCGCGCGGGTCGCGGACCGGCACGGGGTCGCAGGGCAGGCTCCAGTCGTCCTTGATCGTGTTGGGGTCGTAACCGGCGTAGCTGGTGTTTTGGAAGCTGAAGGCCTCGCTGTGCCAGCGCAGCGCCGCCCGCAACATCGTGCAGTAGCTGGCGGTGCCGTCGTCGAAGGGGCCGAACGTCTTGGGGTTGGGATTGTACACCGCGTCGTAGGGTTCGGTCCAGACTTTGTTCGAGGCGCTGGGGCCGAAGACGAAGAGCGGCGACTGCCGGGCCGGCGGGCCAAAGCAGTAGATGTGGGTCAGGTCGCTCATGTGGTCGCCGTGCAGGTGGGAGATGAACACCTTGTCCATCTTATCGAACCCGATGCCCATGGCGCCGTAGTTGGCGCAGACCCCGGAGCCGCAGTCGAAGACGAAGTGGTCGGGCGCGCCCGCCGCGTTACCCACTTCCACGTACACGCTCATCATTTGCTGCGCCCGGCGCACCGGCGGGATCATCGAGCCGAGGAAGACAATCCGCATCTCGCCGGACTCCAGCGGGGTGCCCGGCTTGAGCGTCGGCAGGTTGTCAAAGTAGCTGTAGCGCTTGGTGCTGCGGGTCGTCGGGTAAAACGTATCCGCGTCCTTGGCGGCGCCGGTCACGCACAGCGGCGGCAGCAGCGTCATCATAAGCGCGGCCTTGATCCACAACCGCCGTGCCGCCCCCCAAACATCTTTCTGCCAATTCGTCCAGTTCACGATTCACACTCCTTTCTTGTTTTGGTTATCTTGGTTATCTTGGTTCAGCCCACGCGCACCTGTTGGGGCAGGGCGTGGTAGCACTCCCGGAAGTCAGGCGTGGTAATGTGGTTCATAGCGACGTGCAACGGCCTGCTTGCACCTGCTTGATTGCGCGCTCAGCCAGTCGGTCAAGCTTGCCGGCGGCCACATCCCGCTCGAACTGCGCATCCCAATTCTCCGCATCGAATTCGGCAAACCAGCCACGGAACGAAGCCATATCAGCCGCGGGCAACCACGCGACTTCGGTTTTTATCTTTTCTATGGTCTGCATGCCACCATCATATCACTTCACCGCGCCTGTGTCAATCACATCAACGCCGCGGGTCAGGCACGACGCGCTTCGGACTGTGGCCTGCATCCATTGGTTCGGCTTTGCAGGTTCTTATCCAACCTGTATTGCGTTTAGGTCCTTGCTCTCTTGGGCTCACAGATTTCCAAGCAGGAACTTCTTCAAGAACGCCAGCGGGAGCAGGATCGGGATCCCTATCAGAGGATAGAAGAAGGAAACGAACTCTCGTCCCGCCTTGGGAAGACCAAACAAGTAGGCCATACCGTAACCCAAAAACAAGCACATGAGGCTTGAGTAACACACTGTCATAGCAAGCGTCTTGGCCACGCATATTGGAAAATAATAACCCTGGAGCGGTGTCAGCAAACTGCCCCAGAACGCGGCTCCTGCGATGAGCCAACAGATGTTTTTTATGGTCATAGTGTGCTACCTGGATGGTCCTTGCATCGACAGTGAACCAAAACAGATTATGTGTGTCATCCTGGGCAGCAAACGCGGGATAACCCGCCGCCACAAACGACAAAATATGTCGATTGAATTTCTTTCGCAGCAAAATAAATTATAAATGAACTGGAACAGTGCGGACGGCAAATGCTGCCGTGCCGCACCACAAATTGTTTCGCTGCGAAAGAATTTCCTTCTAGTAATTTTCCGGCACGATGTCGAAGTAGGCCTTGGGATGCTGGCAGACCGGGCATTTCTCCGGCGCCTTGGTGCCTTCGTAGACGAAGCCGCAATTGCGGCAGCGCCATTTGACTTTCTGCGCCTTTTCGAACACCGCGCCGCTTTCCAGGTTTTTCAACAAAGCCAGATAGCGCTCTTGATGCGTCTTTTCAATCTTGGCAATGCCCTCGAACATGCGCGCGATCTCGTCGAAGCCTTCTGCGCGGGCATCCTTGGCCATGTCCGGATACATCGTCGTCCATTCATAGCCTTCGCCGGCTGCGGCCGCTTTGAGGTTTGCGGCGGTGTCGCCGATGCCGCTCAGCGCTTTGAAGTGCAACTTGGCGTGCTCTTTTTCATTCTCGGCCGTCTCGAGGAAAATCTCCGCGATCTGCTCGTAGCCTTCTTTCTTGGCCACCGACGCAAAGTAGGTGTACTTGTTGCGCGCCTGTGATTCGCCGGCGAACGCCGCCTGCAGGTTTTGCTCAGTCTTGGTACCTTTCAGTTCTTTCATTGGTTTGGCTCCATTGCTCTGGTTAATGTTATCATCGACTTACCTTTTTTACAAAGAGGACAAGAGGGCAGAGAGAGAGCAAGAGCTCCACACATATTCATAGTGAGCAACTCTTTTGGCTCTCTGCATCTCTTTACTCTCTTCGTCAAACGTTTCTATTTTACTACTTTCGTCGCCCGCGCGCCACGCGCCAGAAAGGCGGCCAGCAAAGTCATGTCGGCCGGCGTGATGCCCTCAATACGGCTGGCCTGGCCGAGCGACTGCGGCTGCACCCGCGCGAATTTCTGGCGGGCTTCAGTGCGCATGCCGGCCACAGCATTATAATCAAAAGTGGCCGGAATGTGTTTTTTCTCAAGCCGCGCAAACTTTTCGATGACGGCGCGCTGGCGCTCAATGTAGCCGGCATATTTGCATTCGATCAGCACGGCGTCCAGCACGGCCGGGTCTTCGAGCACGGTCGGCGCGGCCTCACCGCGCAGGTTTGCATAGTCTTCCCGCGTTGTCTCCGGCGCGGCCAGATGCTTGGCCAGCGGCTGGCCGTCTTTGCGGCGCGTGTGCAGCTCGGTCAATTCGGTTTCAATCGCGGCGCGCTTGCGGGTGAAGGCGGCGTGGCGCGCGTCGTCAATCAAGCCGTAGGCGCGGCCGATTTCGGTCAGGCGCGCATCGGCGTTGTCCTGCCGCAGAACCAGGCGATACTCGGCGCGCGAGGTAAACATGCGATAGGGCTCGGTCACGCCGCGCGTGATCAGGTCATCAATCATGACGCCCAGATATGCCTGGCTGCGGTCAAGCGTGAGCGGGTCACGGGCGCGCGTGGCGGCGGCGGCATTGATGCCGGCCAGCATGCCTTGGGCGGCAGCCTCTTCATAGCCGGAGGTGCCGTTGATCTGCCCGGCCAGAAAAAGACGCGGCACAATTTTCGATTCAAGGGTTGCGCGCAGGTCGGCCGGGTCGCAATAATCATATTCAATGGCATAGCCCGGCTTGACGATCTCGGCTTGTTCCAAGCCGGCAATCGAGCGCACCAGCTCGATCTGCACATCCAGCGGCAGACTGGTCGAGATGCCGTTCGGGTAGACTTCGTTGGTGGCGCAGCCCTCGGGCTCGAT
>JAPLST010000259.1 GCA_026398485.1 bacterium | reverse complement strand
GTGGACTTGCTGCCGACCGCGCCGCCGGCCGGCGGCACGCAGCGGACGGGCACGGCCGCGAGCCTGCGCGCCTTTCCCTATGTGACCTTTATGAATGACATTAACAACGGCGGTTATTGTCGGTGCGCCTTTGACGAAGTGCGCATCGCCGACACGTTCAACGACGCCATGGGCTGGGCGCATGAGCCGCCCGCCACGCCGGTCAATCTTGCGCCGGCGAATGGCGCGCTGAATGTGAGCATCACACCGACCTTGATCATCTCGAATTATGCCGATGTGGACGGC
Organism: bacterium; assembly: GCA_026398485.1. Lineage (GTDB taxonomy): Bacteria > Auribacterota > UBA3054 > UBA3054 > JAPLST01 > JAPLST01. The sequence goes on along the minus strand of JAPLST010000259.1, from coordinate 10,801 downwards.
GATGCGCAGGTCGCCAGCCAATGGCAGATCGCCCGCACGCGTGATTTCAGCACGCCGGCATGGGACAGCGGGCCCACCGCCAGCGCCTTGACGACCAACACCGTGCCCGCCGGCGTGCTGGCGAGCAACACCTTGTATTACTGGCATGCGCGCGTGCAGGACAGTTCCAATGATTGGAGTGCCTGGTCGAGCCCAACGTTTTTCGTCACGCCGCAGGATATGACGATCACGAATGGCATTACCCTGCTGGTCTATGACACGGAAGGCGCCACGCTGGCGATGCTGGCGGCGCAGGGCTATGCGTTGGCGCTGTGGTCTGGCGGCCCCGACCCTGCGCGGCTGTTGTGCATTGGCCGCGAAACCTTGTCGGGCGGCGGGTCGCTGCCGGGCAGTCTCGAGCAATTTGTCAGCAATGGCGGGCGCGCGCTGCTCTTCACGCAGAACCCTGACTGGCTGCGCACCACGCTCGGTTTGCGGGTGGCGCGGCATGTGACGCGGCGGGTGTTTCCGCTTGACCCGCGGCATCCGGTCGTGGCCGGATTAGACGCCGAGGACTTGCGCGACTGGCGCGGCGAGAGCACGCTGCTGCCGCATCATGACGAGTATTCGCCCGAGGCGGGCAAGGTGACCTATGGCTGGCGCTGGGGCTGCAACGGCGCGGTCAGCAGCGCGGCCATCGAGAAGCCGCATCGCGCCGGCTGGCGTCCGTTGCTCGAATGCGAGTTTGATCTGGCTTACGCGCCGCTGCTCGAACTTGATTATGGCAACGGGCATGTTCTCTTGGGCACCCTTGACCTCGAGGATCATTATGCGCGCGATCCGGCGGCGCGCATCCTGCTGCGCCAACTGGTCGAGTATGCGCGCACCAATGCGTATGTCTCCCGCACCACTGTGGTCTATCACGGTGATGCGACCGGCGCGCTGCTGGTGACCAACACGCTCGGCGTGGCTTGCGCCATCGGCGCCAGCACTGCGCTGACGCCGTCAGCCGGGCTGCACATCATCGGCGCGGGCGCCAGCATCAGCGACACGGATCTGAGCACCTACCTGACCGGCGGCGGGCGCGTGGTCTTCCTGCCGCGCACGGCGACGGGCGTGCAACATCTCGGCCTGACCCTCGGCGCGCAAAACAACTACGCCGGGTCGCTCAATCCGCCGACCAACTGGTATGAAGCGCGTGGCTTGAGCGCGTCCGACCTGCGCTTCCGCACCTCGACCAACGTGGTGCTGGTGACCGGTGGCGGCTGGGAGATTGGTGCGGACGGCCAACTGGCGCGGACGAACATCGGCGCGGGCGTGGCGGTCTGGTGTCAAATGGATCCCAACCGCTTCAATCACACCGTCACGACGTTTTTCCGCTTCACGCGCTGGCGGCAGATCCGCGCCCTGGCGCAAATCATGGCCAACCTTGGCGCGCCGTTCGCCGATGACGGCGCCGTGCTGCGGCAGGTCAGCGGCAGTTATTATGATCCTGACTATCGCACGGATTTTGATTTGGGCGACGATCCCTATCGCTACTATCGCTGGTGATAATGGATGCGACACAAACGCACATCCGGCGATTGTTTGACTGCGGGCGCGGCGGCCGCGCGGCAGCTTCGGGGCATGGAAGCCCCTCCCACACTACTGCAGCGCGGTGCGGCCGTCCTGTGCATCATTGCGCTGTGCAGTGTGGCACAGGCGGAATGGTTGTGGACGATGAACGAAGCGCTCACCAACGATAACGACCTGGCCGCCGTGACGCTGGACGCGACGACGGGCGACAGCATTGCCGCGGGCATGGCGTTCGAGAGCGTGCCCGGCGCCGCGGCGCAGGGCGGCGGCGATCTGCGCGTGACGCGCCGCGCATCCGCTGACGGTGCGCGCGTGTGGAATGTGCTGCGCGGCACGACGACCTATGAATATGCCGCCGGTGTTGCGAGCGACGGGCTTGGCGGCGTGTATGCCGCGGGCGGCGCGCTCTCCGGTTTTGACGGGCAAAGCGCGCCGGGCAGCGGCGATGTCGTCGTGGTCAAACTGGCCGGGGCCGATGGCGCGCACCAGTGGACGCGCATTTTTGGCTCGCCCCAGCAGGATGCCGCCACGGGCGTTGCGGCGGATACGAACGGCAACGTGTATATCTGCGGCCAGACATACGGCGCCTTTGACGGTCAAACGGCCCGCGGCGGTAGCGACGGTTTTCTGACGCGCCGCACTACCGCCGGCACGCAGGTGTGGACGCGCATTCAGGGCAGCACCTCGGATGAATGGTATCAGGCGGTGGCGCTGCGTGGCACGTCCGTGGTGGTCTGCGGCAGTGTCATTCAATTGAGCGATAATCAGGTTGTCGATGACAGTTTCGACCTGATCGTGCAGGCGTTCGACACCAACGGCACGTTGCGCTGGGCGCGCCAGTCCGGCAGTGCTGATGATGATGTGGCCCGCGGTATCGCGGCCGATGCCGCCGGCAATGTCTATGTCGCCGGCTACACCTTTGGCGATCTGGACGGCAACACCAATGCCGGCGGCGCGGACGCGTTCGTGGCCAAATGGAACGCGAGTGGCGTGCGCCAGTGGACACGCCTGATTGGCACGCCCGCCATGGACGTCGGCACCGCAGTGAGTATTGCCGACAACGGCACTGTGTATCTGGCGGGCTACAGCTATGACGCGATATTGACGACAACCAATGCGGGCGGTGCGGATGCGTTTGTCGTGCGGCTGGACGCCGGTGGCGCCATTACCGCCGCGTGGCAGGCCGGTGGCGCCGACGACGATTTCTGTGCCGGCCTGGCTGCCAATGCGCCGGATTCTGTGGTTGCATTGGCCGGCTGCACCGTGCCGGCCGATGCGGCGGGCGAGGTGGCCGGCAATGCGCTGCTGATGACCTATGCCATTCCTGAACCATGTCTGTGCTGGGCCGCGCTGGGGCTCGCAATCGCGCGCCGGCAACTCTTCATCTCCACCCGACGAAAGCTATGAACGCACGTGTGCTATTCCTGCTAATCGTGACGGCTGCCGGCGCGCTGTGCGCGGCGCAGATCGAGGAGCTCGGCGCGCGCCGCGGCCGCATGATCCTCAATGGCCAATGGAATTTCAAGCCGGCGGCCGCCGCCGATGGCCGCATGACCAACGGCACGTGGGGCACCATCTGGGTGCCCGGCTCGTGGCGCCCGAAGAACAATGTGCCGGGCATCGTGGCGAAAGGCACAGGCGCGGCGTGGACGGGCTTCGATGCACTCGGCACGAATATTTTCCAGGTCTGGTATCGCAGCAAGGTGCGCATTCCGGCCCACTGGCGCGGCCGCGCGCTGGCGCTCGAACTGCGGCGGGTGCACACCGACGCGACCGTGTGGGTCAACGGAGTCCGCTGCGGCATGGTCAACTGGCCGTTTGGCACGGTCGACATCACGGCGGCGGGCAAGAGCGCGCCGGTTGCGGACGTGCGCATCCTGCTCTTGGTCTCGAATTTGTATGACGCGACGACCTATGCGCGCGGCATGGTCGGCGAAGTCTTTCTCAACAGCTATCCGCGCGGCCCGCGCATCAATGACGTCTTTGTGCACACGTCGGTGCGCGCGTGGCAATTCACGCTGCTGAGCGAATGCGTCAGCCTTGCGCAAACCGGCCCGCTGACTTTGACGCCGCGCGTCTACACCAATGACATCCTGGTCAAAACATTTGCCGCGCAACAAGTCAGCCTCACCGGCGCGGTGCAGCAACTCTCGAACACATGGGCGTGGAGCGACCCGCTGCTGTGGGACTTAGGCCAGCCTAACATGTACACGCTGAAGCTGGAAGCCAATGGCTGCGGCATGGACGACGAGTACGTCCAGAAATTTGGTTTTCGCGAGTTCTGGATCGCCGGCCGCGAGTTTTATTTGAACGGCACGAAGTTCCGCATGCGCCCGAATCTGACACCCTTTGGCGACGGCGACTATGGCTCGGTCTTCGGGCATGTCGCCAAGATTGACGGCAATTTCGAGAGCATGTTCTGGGCCGGCTTCAATATTATCGAGGACTGGCCGGACAGCGAAGACCGGCGCGGCAAGCTGTACTTCCGCGACATCTGGCTCGAGCGCGCCGACAAGAAAGGCATGCCGTACATGGGCGCCATGCTGCCAATCTCGGATTACATCAACACTTGGGCGACCTCGAAAGAGCAGTACCGGCAACGCATGCAATACTATATGCAGCGCGACCGCAATCATCCGTCCGTGCTGCTGTGGATCACGTCGGGCAACGCCGGCTTCGGCACGCAACAGGATCAAAACCCGGTCTACCTTGGCATGAGCAATGCCTTGAATCAAAACGTCACGTTGAACGACAAGGGCCGCGAGCAAGTCGCCATGATCAAGGCGGCCGACCCGACCCGGCCGGTCGCCACCCACCACGGCGGCAGTGTCGGCGACGTGCACACCTGCAACAACTATCTCGATTTCATTCCGCTGCAGGAGCGCGAGGAGTGGCTGAGTTGCTGGGCGACCAACGCGGACATGCCGTACAGTGCGATCGAGTTCGGCACGCCGCTGGACTGCTCGTTTTACCGCGGCCGCAATGGCTTTGGTTCCACGATCCAGACCGAATCGTTGATGACCGAGTTTGCCGCGATCTATTTCGGCACGACGGCCTACACCAACGAACCCACGACCTATCGCGACTGGATCAAATCCCGCTTTATCGCGGGGCAAAGCTACACCTCGTCGCAAACGGATCCGCGGATGGTTTGGGCGCCCGCCTTTCAAGCGCTCGAGACGCTCTTCAATCGCAACACCTATCGCAGTTGGCGCACGATGGGCGCCAGCGGCGGCATGCTGCCCTGGACGCAAGGCCACGGCTGGGACACGGGCTACGACACCAGCTCGACCACGAACTGCACCTTTGTGGCCGGCTACCGCGGCCCGTTTCTGGCCAGTTTCCAGCAACGCCTGAGTGCCGGCCTGCGCCCGCCCTACACCAAGACCTATCCGAGCGGCTACGCGATCATGACCAACAACGGCCCGGCGGTTGCCTGGATATGCGGCCCGTCGAACGCCTTTACGCTCAAAGACCACAATTTTCTCACCAACCAGGTGGTCCAGAAATGCGTCGCGTTGCTCAACGATTTCCGTTCGAACGTGACCTACAGTTTTTCGTGGACGGTGACGAACAGCGGCGCGTACGTGACGAGTGGCAGTGGCAGCGGCACGATCGCCACGGCCGTCACCCTCTTCCTGCCGCTGGAATTCACCACGCCCGCCATCGCCGCCGCCAAGACCGACGGCATCATTTATCTCACGGCGACGATTGGCCCACGCCAGCAGGCCGACACCTTTGGCTTCCGCGTGTTTCGCGCGGCGCCACAACCATAACAAATAACCGGCATGGGTCTGAAAACACTGTACTGGGATTTTCCGCTGCCGCGCACCCACACCGGCATTGTGCTGGGCAATGGCGTGCAGGGCTTGATGATCTGGGGCGACGCGACGTTGAACCTCACGGTTGGTCGCGCGGGTTTTTGGGATCATCGCGGCGGGCATGCGCTGCCGGCGCGCGCGACATATCCGAAAGTCCGCCGCCTGCTCGAGGCGGGCGACGAGCTGGGTATTCGCGCGCTGTTTGAGATGCCGCCCGCCGATGCCGCGCGCGCCCCGCGACCGCACCAGCTGGGCGGCGGCCGGCTTGAGCTGACTTTCAGCGACGGGTTCAAGCCGTATCGCGCCGCCGTGTATCCGCGCGCCGCCATGATCAAGATCGAACTACGCAACGCCGACAACCAGGTGGCGCATGTGCGCATTCGCCAGGCGGTGGATGCCGAACTGGCCTGGGTGACCTTCGACCTGCGCCGCTGCACCACGGTGCGCGTGCGCGCCGTGCCGGCCTGGCAGTTCTTGCAGGAGACTTTGGCGCGCCACGGCGTGCGCCCGCCGGAACTCTGGCGCGGTGCGCACTGCGGCGGCTTCTGCCAGACGCTGCCGGAGGACGCGCCGCTGGCGATGGCCTGGGAACAGCACGGCGGGCAGATCGTCATCGCCACCGCGCTGGGCGCCGATGCCGCGGCCGTGGCACGCACCCGCGCGCACACCGCCGACGTGCCGGCCGCAACGCGCACCGCGCGGGTATGGTGGACGCGCTACTGGCAGGATGTGCCGCGCCTCAACTTGCCGGATGCCGCCCTGCAGCATGCCTATGATTACGGCATTTACAAACAAGCCTGCCTGACGCCGCCGCAGGGCATCGCCGCCACGCTGCAAGGGCCGTTCATGGAGGAATATCAACTCCCACCGTGGAGCAACGACTACCACTTTAATATCAATGTTGAAATGATCTATTGGCCGTGCCTGGCGACCAACCGGCTTGAACATTTGCAGCCGTTGTGGAACTTGCTGCGCACGTGGCTGCCGGCCATGCGCGCCAATGGTGAGCGTTTCTTTGGTGCGCCGGGCGCGCTGATGCTGCCGCACGCCGTGGATGACCGCGGCCAGGTTGTCGGCGCGTTCTGGGCCGGGACGATTGACCATGCCTGCACGGCGTGGATGGCACTGCTGGCGTGGCTGCACTACCGCCACGGCATGGATGAGCGGGTATTGCGCGAGACGGCCTGGCCGTTGCTGGTGGGCGCGTTCAACGGCTTCTGGGCCATGCTCGAAGAAGTCAAGGAAGGCGGGCACCGGCGCTTGTCGCTGCCGGTCAGTGTCAGCCCGGAGTACAACGGTTCGGGCATGGATGCCTGGGGCCGCGACGCGAGTTTTCAACTGGCGGCGCTGCACGCGGTGGTGGCGGTCATGCCGCGCGCGGCCGCCGTGCTGGGTGAAAAAGCCGACCCGCGCTGGCGTGCAGTGCGTGAGCAACTGCCGCCGTACACCGTGTGCGCCGTGCCGCAGCACCCCGGGGAACAGCGCATCGCCTTGTGGCACGGCCAGGATCTGGCGGGCAGTCATCGCCATCACAGTCATCTGGCGAGCATGTACCCCTTTTGCACGATTGAGCCGCTGGATGAGCAGCACCGCGCGATTGTCGCGCGCAGTCTCAATCACTGGACGGCAATGGGCCCCGGCGCGTGGACGGGCTGGTGCCTGCCGTGGGCGGCAACCATTTGCGCGCGCTGCGGCTTGGTGGACGCCGCGGTCACCTGGCTGCAGTTTTGGAAAAACAATTTCACGAATGTCGGGCACGGCACGCTGCACAACGCCGATTTCCCCGGCTGCACCGCCTGGGACGACGGCGCGCTGTGGCAGCCCGGCTTCCAGAAAGTGCAGCCCTTTCCCGAAGTGATGCAAATGGACGCCGGCATGGGCGCCGTCACGGCGATCCTCGAACTGCTGGTACAATGTTGCGGCGAGGAAATCCGCGTGCTGCCGCGGCTGCCCAAGGGCTGGCACACGCTGGCGTTCGACGGCATCCGCACCGAGGGCGCGTTCCTGGTCGGCGCGACCGTTGAAGACGGGCGCGTCGTCGAAGTGCGCGTGACCAGCTTGGCCGGCGCGCCGCTGCGCCTGCGCCATGGCCTGCGCGGCGCATGGACGGTGGATGGCCAGATCCAGCGTGGCGCGCTGCTGGTGACGCCCACCAAGAAAAACCAGGCGCTGCGCCTGCGCCGCAGCTGAGCACCGCGAACGGATGACCGGGGGTTCGGGACTGCGAATATCGAATATCCAACAAGGAATATCCAATGATGAAATTCTGCGCAGATATTTCGCCCTTGGATATTGAGTGTTCGCTATTGGATATTCATCAAAGTGCAACGGCGGCGCGGGCTGCCGACGCGTATCGGATAATGGTGCGCGTGCGCGGCGGTGTGGTTGGGCGGCGATCCGCCCAGCCACACTGCTGCCGCACCTTCCGTCCCTTGCGTCCTTTTTGTCTCTTGAGCAAATCGTGCTAATCCATGCCCAAATCATCATGGATTTGTGCCCGCACTTCTGCTACACTACCCTTGTACCATGCAGTTTAACCATTAGCTACGCGAGAACACCATGCAGCACACCACACGCTTCTTCGGATTTCTGACACTGTTGGCCGGCGCATTCACCGCAGCGGCGGCAACTATTGAATGGACGGGCGGCACCGGCGCGTGGACCAATGACGCCAACTGGGCCGGCGGCGTTGTGCCCGGCGCCAGCGATGTCGCCCTGATCAAGACCGGCGCGACCTGCACGTCGCGCCAGCCCTGACACGCTTTGATTTGTACAATTTTGGTGGTGGGCATACCACGCTCAATGTCGACCAGGGCGTGCTCGAGACCACCGCCGTCAACACCGGCGCCGGCGGCGGCAACTACACCCACGGCAACATCGCGCTGAATGTCAATCCGGACGGCACGCTGCTCATGAACGGCCTGTACTTCTGGGGCGGCACGGTCAGTCTGAACGGCGGTCTGGTCTCGAATCCGCTCAACAACACGTTTCAGTACATGGCGGCCGGCAATCGCGACCACACGCTCAACATCAACAGCGGTTTGTGGTGGACCGCCGGCGGCTTCAGCATGGGCTACGATTACGACACGAATTTCATTCTGAACCTGCGCCAGGGCGCGCTGGTCAGTGACGGCGCGGCAAGCATCAATGTCGGCAGCCGGCGCGGCGAGGCGTTTCTGAACATCTATGGCGGCGAACTGCGCAAGGTGCGCAGCGATACGGGCGGCAATCCCGGCGCGATCCAACTGTGCAGCAACGCGTCCGGTTCGAACATCCTCGGCATCGTCCTGATGACCAACGGCACGGTGCGCAATGAAGGCCTGCTCGATATTCCCGTCAACGCGGCGGCCGGCTGCTGGAGCACCGGCATGGTGCGCATTCTCGGCGGCACATGGACGCAGGCGACCGCGCTCTCCGGCCTACCCAACATCTCGTTGCCGCGCCTTGATAGTCCGGGCCAGGCCTACGGTCTGCTTGAGATCGCCGGCCCGGGCGTCTTGTATCAGGAAGCCGGCGGCATATATCTCGGGCGCTCAAATGGCGTCGGCCAGATTGTCGTGCGGAACGGCGGGCGTCTTGAGAGCACCGCCATCGGCGACGGCATGCAGATCGGCCGGTCCGATGTGGCGGCGCCGTGTGCCGTGACGGTCCAGGATCCGGACTCGTACCTGCAAGTCAGCGGTTGGGCGTTGGTGGTCGGCAGCCGCGGCTGGAGCAATACGATGCTGATCGCCAATGGCGGGCAAGTGCAGGTCTCGCAGCGCATGTACCTTGGCCGGCACGACAACGATGCCAGCCAGGGCAACACGACCTCGTACGACAACGTCGTGCTGATCTCCAACGGCGTGCTGAACGTGGATGGGCCTAATCCGCTCAATGTGCAGGCCGGCACGCTGCAGATGGACGGCGGCACCGTCACGGTCAATTCGTTGTCGTACGACACCCTGTTTGCCGATCCGGCCGTGGTCTCGCGGGTCAACTTCAACGCAGGCGTGCTGAAGATCAACGATGCGAGCAGTGTCAACAATCACGGCGTGTTCTACGTCGGTGACGGCGTGCACGACGCGCGCCTGCTGCTGATGAACGGCGCCGGGCAACATTATTTCACGCAGGGTTTGAGCATTCGCGCCAATGCGCGCCTGGGCGGCGACTACGGCCAGACGTTTCATGGCGACACGACCATCGAGCCCGGCGGCCTGCTCGCGCCCGGCACCAGCATCGGCAGTTTGACGCTGGCCAACCTGACGCTGAACGACGGCAGCATCTACGACTGGGAGACCGACGGCGTCAGCGCGGATGAATGCGTCTGCAACGGCACGTTGACGATCGGCAATGCGGTCACGGTGCTGGTCGCGGCCGTGAGCATGTTGCCGGGCGGCGTCACCGGCACGCTGTTCACCTGCGCCAGCGTGCCGGGCACCTGGAACAACTTGGTGCTGGATCTGAGCGGCGTCCCGGGCGCCAGTGATGGCGTGATTTTTACCGAAGGCAACGCGATCAAGGCGGCGTTCTTGGTGCCCGAACCGGCAGGCGCACTGGCGCTGCTGGCACTGGGCGCGCTGCTGCGCCGCACGCGGTGCATCAGCAACCCGAACCAGACTACTTAATGGTTTCCGGTCACAGCTTGGCCTTGGTCTGGCGGGCACGATAGGCGCGCGCGGTCAGGCCCATGATGCGCTTGAACTGGCGTGAGAAATAGGCGCTGTCATCCATGCCAACTTGGTAGGCCACGTCCGTGATCGAGCGCGTGGTGTCTGCCTGGAGGAGTTGCGCCGCCTTCAGCACGCGCAGACGGATCACAAAGTCGATCGGGGTGTAGCCGGTCGCGCTCCGGAATTCGCCGGTGAAGCGCGTCTTGGTGCTGTGCGCCGTCTCGATTAAATGGGCCAGGATGATTTTCTCGTGGTAATGTTCGCGGATAAACGCCAGCACATGCGCCATGCGCGCCGCCAGCGATTCGTCGCCGGAACGCACGCGGGTGCAGGCGCGGCACAGCATGTTCACCAGCTCGTAGAACAAGGCCCGCGTGGCTGCTTGAAAGCCCGGCACCCGTTCTTCATTTTCCTTCTGAATGCGCATGCATAGCTCGGTGCACTGCGCCAAATCATGGGCGGAAAGGCGCCCGGGCGCGCGCAGCGTCTTGCCGCGCCGCACCGCCGGCCCAGCCTCGAACAGCAGATGATACCCGGGCAGGCGCTGCAAATCATCCACCAAGGGTTGCAGAAAACTTGGTGGATATTGCAGATTGGCCATGTAGAATTTGTCGCCATTGAGGTAGCCGTGCTCGTGTGGCGGCGTCATCACGAACACGTCGCCGGCGCCGAGTGGAAACGTGCCGACATCCGTCACGTGCGTGGCCGTGCCGTGCAGCACCAGCACCAGCTCGCAGCAATCATGGCCATGCAAGGGATAGTTGACATTGTTCC
>JAPLST010000298.1:5656-9865 GCA_026398485.1 bacterium | reverse complement strand
ACCAAGCATCATGACGGCATGGCATTGTGGGACACGGCCGAGGGTCTCAATGTCGTGCGTGACAGCGCCGCCGGCCGCGACCTGGTCGGGCCATTCTGCCACGCCGTGCGCACGAGCGGCCTCAATCTCGGCCTCTACTATTCGCATCTGGACTGGAATCATCCGGACTATCCCAGCGTGCGCAAGCCCGGCGCAACTGTCGGCGATCACCCCGGCCATCGCTACGCCTATCCATCCGGCCCTGATGATGTGCCCCGCTGGGAGAACTTTCTGCGCTTCCATCGGCTGCAATTACGCGAGCTGTGCGAACGGTTCTCGCCCGACTTGCTCTGGTTCGATGGCGACTGGGAGCGCGCGCCCGAGCAATGGTGCTTTCAAGAGCTGCGCGACCAGTTGCGCGCCTGGCGCCCCGGCGTGATTCTCAACAGCCGCATGGGCGCATACGGCGATTACGCCACGCCCGAGCAAGGCATTCCGATCGTCGCACCGCGCGGGCCATGGGAGCTGTGCATGACGATGAACCGCGGTTGGTCGATGGCGACCGATCCGTCGTACAAGAGCGTGGCGGAGCTGGTGCGCATCCTGTGCGAATGCGCCGGCATGGGCGGCAATCTGCTGCTCAATGTCGCCCCGCTCGGCGACGGCACGATTTTCTATGAACAGGCGCGCATGCTGCGCGAAATCGGCGCATGGCTCGCCCGCAACGGCGCCGGCATTTACGGCACGCGCGCCGGCCTGCCGCACGGCCATTGGTATGGGCCCAGCACCCTGTCGGCCGACCGCACCGCGCTGTACCTGATTCTGTTCGGACGTCCGGGCGGCGAAGTCTCGGTCAAGGGCATTCGCAACAAGATTCGTTCGGCCACATTGCTCGGCCAGACGGAACAACTGCCGCGCCGGCTGAGTGGCGGCGCCGATTGGGCCGGCATTCCCGCGGTGCTCTGGCTGACGGTGCCGGACGCCACCTGCGATCCGCTCGGCACGGTGCTCAGGCTTGAGCTCGACGGCCCGCTCGACTTGTACACCGGCCACGGCCAGGTCATCACGCAGAATTAAGATTAGATGCAACTTTTAGGGAATGCGAATATCCAATAATTTGTTCGCGGCAAACAAATTAATAAAAAAATCATTAACAGTCATTCGCGCTTCTTCATTCTTTTCTTTGGTCGTTCCTTCATCATTGGATATTGAGTGTTCGATATTGGCTATTCATTCTCTTCTGCCTGACCCCCACGACCGCAGCAGAAATGATGCGTGACACCCCATGCCCCCGCCTGATCCGGGATATTTGCACGCTCAATACGGCTCGCACCCGAATACGTTCACCTGCGGACATCCCCAACTGGCCGTGGGCGAAAAGCGCAAGCCCGTCACTGGTGCGTGCAGCGGCACCCGGACGAGGCGCTGGTAATTATTCTCCACCGTGGCAATGCGCCGCCAGGTGCCGTCCGGTTGGCGCGCGTCGAGCGTGAACGCTTTCACCAGTGTCGGCGGCGGCGCCAGTTGCGGCATGTCGCGGTGATACAACGCGGTCATGCCCTGGCGGCGACTGCGATTCAAATCGCTGTCAAACACCAGGCGCACGCCGCGCACCTGCGTCGCATGCGCAAACGCATATTCCACCCAGCCCCCCAGCGCGGTTGTCCATGCGTTGCCGAGGTCAGCGGCCGGGCGGTCAACACCCGTGCGCAGCATGTCCGGATTGCCTTCCGAGGCGGCAAGTTGCGCGACCGTCGCAGACGGCGCCACGGCGCGCACCTGCCACGGCAGATAACAATCGTCGTCCATCAGCGCCTGCTGCACGTCGCGCAACCGGTGCTGGCCAACGCCGCGCGGCGAAAGCCCATGGCGCACGGCAACCGCCGCAGCGGTGCCAACGGCCTGACCCACGATCGCGCAGGTCGCCATCACCCGCGCCGCGCTCATCGCCGCATGCGTCAGGCTGATGTTGCGCCCTGCAAAATAAAGATTCTCAATGTTCTTCGAGTATAATGCCCGGTACGGCAGCCCGAACGGCGCCGGCGCCGGGTGGAATATCGTCGGCGCCCCGGGATGCATGAGCCCCGCCGGATGATGGTCGTCCATGCTCCAGCCGCCATACGCGACCAGGTCGTCAAATTTCCCCACACGGCACACATCGTTCTGCGTGACCATGTAGTCCCCCACATACCGCCGACTCTCGCGCTTGCCGGGCAGAAACCCAATCCACTCCAGCGCCCAGTTCTCCGCCGCGTGATCGCCATGGTTCTTGATGTGGTCCCACACGCCGAAGGCCGTCTTCAGCAATTCGTCGCGCAGCGCTTCAGTGTCATGAATACTGTCGTGCTCGCCGCCCAACTCCATCCACCAAAAATTCGTTTCCCACTGGCGCAGATCATGGCCCCGCTGCGGAAATTGTTCTTCCGTCGCATAGGTGTGCGCCCACGCCGGCGGCACAAACCGCTGCGGCCGGTCGGTCTCGCGCGCCTGCAGCAGGCAGGTGAGCCCCATCGTTTTCTTGTCCGCGGCCTGCGGCTCGATGGATTCGTCAAACTCATCGCGCGCCTCGCGTCCGAGCCGATACTCCGCGCCGGTCAGCGGCGCAAGGATGCTGTCGCCCGAACAATCCGCAAATAATGCCGCATGCACTGTGTGCCATGTCTCGCTCGTCAATTGCCATCCTTTGATGGATTGAATCCGGCTGCCCTGCATGGCCGCCTCGCAGCAGGTGCAATTCAGCAGCAGGGTGAGATTTTTCTCCGCGCGCGCGATGCCATACAGGACGGAATCCCAGATTGAATAATTAGCACCGGGGTTGCGGTACAGGTTCTCCAGCTCGATCTCTTCGATGATGCCCGTCTCGCGCTGGTGTGCGCCATGTGCGCCGCGCACCCACATGCGGATCTCGCTTGACGCGTTCCCGCCCAGCACCGGCCGGTCCTGCATCAGTACCACGCGCGCGCCATGCCGCGCCGCCGCGATCGCCGCGCACGCGCCCGCCAGTCCGCCGCCCACAACGCAAAAGTCCACTGTGTGTGTCACCTGTCGCATACTGATTTTCCTGTCGGTGCTGCGCCATGCTCCCCGCCGGCCTGCATGAACGCAAGATAATTATCGTGCACGGTGCGCCATGCCTCACGCGCCCATGGTTGCCGCGGCGTTGCGCAAGATCGCCACGAAGCGCGGCACGTCCCTGGCTGCGATGTTGCCGGATAGCGCAATCCCCGCAAACGCCGGCGTCCCAAGTGTGACCGCAAGGCTGCGCACGCGCCCCGTCACCATGCCATAGCCGCACGCCCGCGCCGCGCACACCGCCCGCAGCGCCGCACGCACCTGCACCGCGGGCTGCCCGCGCAGCTGCACCCGGATCTCCGCATCTGTCTGGCAGGCCAGCAACGCGATGCCGATGCTCGAGCGCCACGCCGGATACAGCGTCAAACGACCCACGCCGTCGATCGCCCGCGTCCCGGGCGGCCGGTGAAACAAGTACGACACCATGCCGCCCCACACCACGCCCATCGCCACGGTATGCCCGTGGCGCGCGAGTGGCGCCAGCACGCGCAGCGCCCGGCTCATCAACCCGGACGTGAACAGGCTCTGCGTCGCCAGCACATACATCCCCGGCCCGATCGCATACCGTCGGCCCGTCGTCCGATGCACCAGCCGCAGGTGCGCCAGCGTTTTGAGCATCCGGTTCACCCGCGTCACATTCAGTCGCAGCGCGCGTGCCACCGCCGTACATGCCACGGGTGCGCCCTGCCCCGCCAGCGCCTGCAACACGCGGACGCCATGGATCAAACTCTGGTTCGGCTGTGCCGGGAGTGTATTCATATTGCTATTATAGCAATTCGCCAAAATGACGGCAACAGCTCAGTATGCGGTACTCGGTGTGCGGTATTCGGTGCAGCAAGAGAGGCCGCTGTCCATACCACGCGGCACTACACATGCGGCATAGCCGTCCCGCCGGCGGCGTGGACGGCTTGATAAATCTATGCGCGGCGCATGGATTTTATCAGCCGCGGGGCACGCCGCGGATGTTGCTGCAGTCCACGCCGGGCGCCTTGGCCACAATGCAGCGGCAGAATGTGGCCGCGGGGCACGCCGCGGATGTTGCTGCAGTCCACGCCGGGCGCCTTGGCCACAATGCAGCGGCAGAATGTGGCCGCGGGGCACGCCGCGGATTCTGCCGCTGCCCCATCCTTCCATCCATCCAATCTTCCATCCTTCCAT
>JAPLST010000298.1:4659-5649 GCA_026398485.1 bacterium | reverse complement strand
CCAATCTTCCATCCTGCCATTTCCCGCTGGCTCATTCTTCCACCCTTCCATCCTTCCGGCTCCGGCAGCCGCGGCGCGGGTGGTGATATAATCGTGCTACTTTATGCGCATTTTGTGCGAGATGTGTCGTGGCACTTTTACTATTATGATTAGTTATGCTTCCTGTACGTCCTCCATTGCTCGCGCGCAACGCTGACGGCATGTGATGAACCGGCCGTTCTATCACACGTATGTGCCCAACCGTTTCGCCGAGGAAAACACCTTCGGCGCGCGCGGTTGCCAGCCGTGGCCGTGGGCGCACTACAACAGCCAGCATCCCGGACCGGAGGCCGCGTGGATGCCGGCCGGCAACCGCCCGCCGCAGTGGCCCACCTGCGCTGATGCGCGCGCTCATTTGCCCGTGCCGTTCTGGGACGGTCATGCCGAGGTCAGCGCCTGTTATTGGAAAGTCTGGGAATTGGCCTTCGACCGGAAATTGCGCAAGGCAACGCCGCTCAACCGCTTCGTGTCAGATTTCAATGCGACGGCGTTCAACGACGCAACGTTCATGTGGGATTCGGCCTTCATTACGCTGTTCGGCCGCTATGGCCGGCGTGCCTGGCATTTTCAAGGCACACTGAATAATTTCTATTGCAAGCAGCATCCCGACGGTTTCATCTGCCGCGAAATCCGCGAGGCTGATGGCGAAGACCGTTTTCAGCGCTTCGACCCGGCCGGCACCGGTCCGAATGTCCTGCCGTGGGCCGAGTGGGAATACTTTCGCACGACGGGTGACCGCGCCCGCCTTGCCCGCGTCTTCCCGCCGCTGGCCGCATATACACGCTGGTTCCGGCTCAATCGCACCTGGCCTGACGGCTCATACTGGGGCACCGGCTGGTCCACCGGCATGGACAATCAGCCGCGCATTCCGCCCGGCCGCCACGCATGGTACGAGCATTGCCATCAGACCTGGGTGGACACCTGCATGCAGGCTGTGCTCGCCGACCGCAC
>JAPLST010000298.1:0-4602 GCA_026398485.1 bacterium | reverse complement strand
TGGTGGCGATGGCGCACGAGATAGGACGCACGGCGGATGCCGCTGAGTTTGCGGACGCGGCCAACACGCTGACGCACTGGATCAATGAACATCTGTGGAGCGAGCGCACCGGCTTTTATCACGACCGGCGCGCCGACGGCACGCTGATTGAAGACGTGCAAACGATCGGCGCCTACTGGGCGTTGCTGGCCGGCGTGGTCCCGCCCGAGCGCCTGCCGCGCTTCCTTGCACCGCTGGACGACCCGGCGGCGTTTTGCTGCACGCACCGCGTGCCGTCGCTGTCCGCCAACACGCCCGGCTTTGATCCCGGCGGTGGCTACTGGCGCGGTGGTGTCTGGCCGCCCACCAACTACATGTTGCTGCGCGGCCTGACCGCGGTGGGCCGCGCTGACCTTGCGCATGCCATTGGCCGCAATCATCTCGAGAACGTGACCAGCTCGTTTGTCAGCACCGGCACGCTGTGGGAAAACTACGCGCCGGATGCCGCCGGGCAAGGATGTTCCACGCCTGACTTTGTCGGCTGGACGGGCTTGCCGCCGGTGGCCGTGCTTTTCGAGGATGTCTTCGGCATCCACGCCGACGCAACCACGCAACGCGTCGTCTGGCATGTCCGGCTGACCGAGGCGCATGGCATTGCCAACTATCCCGTCGGTGACCGCGGCACGCTCACGCTGCGCTGCGCGGCCCGCCCCACGCCGGAAACCGAACCGGAAATTACTGCCACGGCGGACACCGACGTGATTCTTGATATTCATTGGCCCCGCGGCCACCGCATTTGCAGATTACCACATGACAACGCATGAATGATTATTTTGCAGAGATCGCGTCGCATCACGCGGAACGCCGGCGCGAACTTGTTGCGCCGCAGCCTTTGCCCAAAGGTTGTTTGCCATTGCCGCTGCAATCCAATCCCCGCGCTGCATTTCGCCCGCCGCGTGAGGTAGCTGATGCCGCAGGTTTGCAGCGCGCGTTGCGGCGCGCACGGGCACACCTGCGGCCGTTTCTGGCGGATCATGCGCCGGCCCCGGCTCCGACGCGCCGGCGCCTTGGCCTGTCGGCGTTCCAGTGGCGCATGGAAACAGCCGCGGATCGGCGCGACATTCAGCGTGTCGAACATGGCGACGGGCACTGGGCTCCCGTGACCATTCCGCACTACGGCGGGCCGATCGGCCGCGCGGCCGCGTGGTATCGCGCCGTGGTCACCATCCCGGCCGGACTGTTCTCGTTGGGCGCGCTGGTTCTACGCTGCGAAGGCGCCGATTACAAATCGCAGGTGTATCTCAACGGGGTGTGCGTCGGCACGCACGAAGGCTTCTTTGCGCCGTTTGAATGCGACATCACCAGCGTGGCGCGCCGCGGCCGCAATGTGCTGGCCATCCGTCTCGAAAACGACGCGGTCTGCCAAGGCAACGATAACTGCGGCCAGAAGATTGATGGTGACAAAATCTATGCCGCCACCGGCTTGGGCTGGGACGAGCCGGAGCTTGGCTGGCATCACTGCCCGCCGGGCATGGGGCTTTACGGCACGGTCTGCGTGGAAGCGCGGCCCGCGCTGTATGTGCATGACCTGTGGGTGCGGCCGCTGCCGGAGGATCGGCGCGCCGAGTTGTGGTTGGAGGTCATGAACACTGCCACGACCAATGTGCCGCTCGTCATCACCTATTCCGTCTTTGGCCAGAATTTCAACGCGCGCGTCTGCCGGGATCGCGCCAAGGAGGCTGTGCCGCCAGCCGGCCCGGGTATGAATTATTATATCATCCCCGTCGCGCTGCCACGTTTTCGTTGGTGGGATTTGGCCACGCCCTGGCTGTACCAAGCCCAGGTCACGGTCGCTGACCCGGCCACCGGCCGGCGCGACACGGTCGTGCGCCAGTTCGGCATGCGCAGCTTCCGCCAGGATACGACGCAGGTACCGCGCGGCCGCTTTTACCTGAATGGCCGCTCAATCCGCCTGCGCGGCGCCAACACAATGGGCCATGAGCAGCAATGTGTCTTGCGCGGCGACATGGCGCAACTGCGCGATGACATCCTGCTGGCCAAGCTGTGCAACATGAATTTCCTGCGCCTGACACAGCGACCGGTGCAGCGCGAAGTCTACGACATGTGCGACCGGCTGGGCTTGCTGACCCAAACGGATTTGCCGCTCTTTGCCTATTTGCGCCGCAATCAATTTGCCGAGGCCGTGCGCCAGGCCGGCGAGATGGAGCGCCACGTCCGCGCCCATCCCTGCAATGTCCTGGTCACGTTCATCAATGAACCGTTTCCCGATGCATGGCGCGACGTGCAACACCGCCACCTGACGCGCCATGAGTTGGCGCGTTTCTTCACCGCCGCAAGCGCCCAGGTTCTCGTTTGCAATCCCGACCGCGTCATCAAACCGGTTGACGGCGATTATGCGCCACCCGGCGACGGCCTGCCAGACTACCATTGCTATACGCTCTGGTATGTCGGCCATGGCCTCGAGCTTGGCCATCTGCATGCGGGCCATTGGATGCCGATGAAAAAGGGCTGGCTGTATGGCTGCGGCGAATTCGGCGCGGAAGGGCTGGAGGACGCCGGCCTGATGCGCCGGCGCTATTCGCCCGAATGGCTGCCGCACACACCGGCGGACGAACGCGACTGGACGCCCGCGCGGATTGTGCGGGCTCAGACCGGCGACATGGCGCACGTCTGGTTCGACCGGCCGCAGCGCCTGCGCGACTGGGTGCGGCTCAGCCAGGAATATCAAGCGTGGGCGGTTCGTTTTCAGACGGAGGCGCTGCGGCGCGATCCGCGCCTGATCAGTTGCGCGCTGCATCTCTTCATCGACGCCTTCCCGTCGGGCTGGATGAAAACCATCATGGATTGCGAGCGGCGACCAAAACTGGCATATTTTGCCTATCGCCACGCGCTGGCGCCACTGGCCGTGCAGTTGCGCGCCGACCGTTGGGCTTGGTATGGCGGCGAGCCGCTGACCGCCGATGCCTGGGTCTGCAACGACACGCACGCGGTGCCGCACGACGCGCGCCTGGTGGTGCAGTTCGAACGCGCGGGCCAAGTCGTCTATGCCAACGAGGTACCGGCCGCTATCCTCCCCGATGATGTCGTCTGCCAGGGCATCTTGCAGTATGCGCTGCCGCGCGTGACGGCACGCGAACACTGGACTGCGCGCATTGCCCTGCGCGACGCGCGCGGGACATTTCTGGCGTGCAATGACGGGCTCTTTGACGTCTTTCCGCCGCCCGATCGTGCGCCAAACAACCTGACCGCCGTGGTGCTCGATGCGCCGGGCAACGGCACGGGCGCGGCATTGTGCCGTGCGCTGGGCCTGCGCCGCCTGCCTTGGTCGGCACTCGGCCGCGCGCAGGTTATTCTGCTCGAACAATGGCCGAAAGACCAGCGTGCGCGGCACATTGCCCAAGCGGTCAAGGCCGGCGCGCGCGCCATCCTGCTCGAACTCGCGCCGGGGTCTTATCGCATTGTGGATTCCACCGTGACGGTCGAACAAGCCGGCATGGGCGACGGTTTTTACTTCGCCTCGCGCGCCACTGGTCATGCGCTCGTGCGCGACTTTTTGCCGCGCGATTTCTGGCTCTGGACCGACGAAACAACCGGCCTGTTCGCCCCGCTGCTCTTCAGCGTCGCCCACGCAGAAGGATGGGCACCGGTGCTCACCGCCGGCAATGGCGGCTGGGGCCGCGCATGGATTCCCGCACTGGCCGCCGCCGAAAAGCACGATGGCAAGGGCGTCTGGCGCCTGGTGCAGCTCCGTCTGCGCGACCGGCTGACGCTGAATCCGGTGGCGCGCGCGTTCGCGCACCGACTCGTCCTGCCGGCCCGTGATCCCGCCACGGAAACATAGGCTGATCGTTGTGTGTGTCGACACCGATCTTGCACTTGGCACGCACGACGGCGATCAGGTTCGCTTTTCCCCTATTGTCTGAATTTCAGCAACCTGTTCTTTCGTTTGACATTCCACCGCGGGGTGCGTATAATCTCCCAGCATTATGTAACTCACTTGAGGTGGAAAGCAAGTATGCCCCTGAAGAAATCAGAATGAGTATTACGCCGCACTACATCACGGTGCAGGGCTTGGAGATACAGGTGGTGCGGAAGCGGATCAAGAATGTCCACCTGGGTGTCTATCCGCCGAATGGCCGCGTGCGCATTGCCGTGCCGCTGGCCGTGAACGACGCGGCGGTGCGCCTGGCGGTGATCGGCAAACTGGGGTGGATCAAGCGCCATCAAGCGCGCTTTGCGGCCCAACCACGCCAGTCCGCGCGTGAGATGGTCAGCGGCGAAAGCCATTATTTTTGTGGCCAGCGATACCGCCTCTGCGTCGTGCATGGCAATGGTGTGCGCGGCGTCGTGCTGAAGAACAATAGTGTCATGGAAATGCACGTGCCCCAAGGGACAAATATTGCCCAGCGCGAGCACATTTTGCAGATATGGTATCGTCAGCAATTGCGGCACATGATCCCGCCATTACTAAATAAATGGCAAACAGCAATGGGTGTGCAGGTCGCCGAGTGGGGCATCAAGAGAATGAAGACACGTTGGGGCAGCTGCAACCCGAAAGCCCGGCGCATCTGGCTCAACCTTGAACTGACCAAGAAGCCGGCG
>JAPLST010000155.1 GCA_026398485.1 bacterium | reverse complement strand
GTCGACTTGGTGCGCTGCTCGGTGATGTCATACTCGCCTTCTTCGCCGGTCAACGAGAAATAATTCTCGAAGATGCCCCCGGCATAGCAGTAGATCAGGCCATCGCGGCGCAGGATCAACCACGGCCGATACAGTGGCCGGCCGTCAAGATACACGCGCCCGGCCATGACGTCCGCCGGCCGCAAGACTATTTGGGTGAATGACGCGCCGGCCGGCACGCGGAACGCCGGCGTCACATAGGATTTGTTGGCGCACTGCACATTCCAAATCGCGGTGTCGGCAAAATACCCGCATACTTCGCCGCGCTCATCGGTGGTCAGCAACTCTAATTCTATGAAGGCATAGCGCGCCGGCTGGCCGTCCGGCAGCAGCAACCGCACCGTCACTTGCTCATCACGCGGCACGTTCACCACCAAGTCTGGCAACGTTTTTTCCTCGCCGGCTGCAACAGTAAAGTCTATTTTCGCGACAATGCCGGAGCCGGGGATGTACACTTTCACCGCGTAGGCGTCCGGATTCAACTCAACAAATTCGTAGCCGCCGTCATATGCCCGCGACATGGCCTCGACATGCACATCTTGATTGTCGCTTTCGAGCACGACCCATATCGCCATCGGCTTGCCGGTACTGTCCATCAGCCGACCGTGCACCCGCGCGCAAGCGCTGCTCAGCACAAGCGTGCCCACATCGCAACTTCGGCTCGCATCCGCCACATACGCGCGCTGCACGTCGGCAAAGCCCGCGCTGCTGACCATCACCACACCCGTGGCGTCATGCGTACTCAAGCTGAAACCGCCATCCGCAGCCTTCTCTGCTGTACAATAATCATACCGTGTGCGCACCGCAAACGTGCTTGCCGGAGCAGTGCCATCCGCATAGCACACGCGGCCACGCACGGTGTACATGACGCTTGTCTGATTGGCGTCAAGACGCCACTCCATGTCCCGCGTGCCGCACGGCACATGCGTCTGCGCCGCCATGCAGCGCAACTGAATATTTTCGCCGCGCTCGGCCGGCAGATCCGTCACGACAAAGTTGCCCGCATCATCTGCGGTCACGTCCGTGTATGCCCGTGTGATGGTGTGGCGCGCGTTGATCTGCGCCCGCGCACACGGCACACCGGCCGCCGTCATCACACATCCGCTGACCAGCACGGTGGGCCGTTCGAGCCGCAACATCACTTCATTGCGCGGCTGATTGGCATACACCGCAAACACCGCACTGGCTTTGCGCCCGTCCGCCGTTGTCACCTGCAGCCGCACCGGCACGCAGAACATTTGCTCGGTGACCGGCACGGCATACCACTCGCAATTCGTCAAACTGACCGCACACGCTGCCGAGTGCCGTTCTTCCAGAAAACTCGTTCTGCGCAGCATATCAACAGAAAGATCATATTGGCGCACCGCCGCGCCATGCGCGTCTTCAACTTTGACCATGATCACCGGCCGCGGATACAGCACCAAGTCACAGCGATGCGACTGGCACGGTTCCGTCGCCACCGTCACCGAACTTGCATTTTCACACAACGGCATCTGCATGTCTGCCGTGCCGGCCTGCAATGTATACTTGCCTGGCGCCACCATGTTCGACAGCGCATACATGCCCAGCGCATCTGATGTTGTCGAGAATTCCTGCCACGCATAATATAGATCCTGATCTTTCACACTGGCACTGCTGCGCAGCGCCCCACTAAGCACATCACGGCCATATTCGCGGACGGTCACCAGCGCATTCGCGATGGGCGCGCCATCCGCGTCGCGCACGCTCCCATAAATCACCGCCGGATCATACAAATAAATGACAATTTCTTGCCCGGAATATCCTGTGCCCAACTGCTGCTTTACCACCGCATACAACGGATCATTGACAACGATCACGCCGGCATCGCCGTCTGATGCCTTGGCACCGCACAAGGCAAAGCGCCCGCGCCGGTCGGTCACGGCACTGGTCTCATTACTGCCGCCTGCCGCGCGATGCAACACCGTCACAGCGGCCACCGGCATGCCGTCCCGCGCCCGCAACACGCAACCGCTGATCATGACCAACTCCGCCGCAGATACTGCCAGCAAATTCGTTGCCACCAACGGCTGCGGTTGTGCACAAACGACATTTTTTGTCGTTTGTGTAGCAGCCAGCTTCAGCACGCAATCTGCTGCATTGGTCACGGCAGTTGCCTGCGCACGTTGCTTTGCTCTTCGCATGACCATGTGATCTTGCCATTGAAACCACACAACGCCACACGCAAACAAGATCAACAATGCAATACTGATACGTCCCGGCGCCACACCGGGCCGCACCATGTCCGCCCACTTTTTCATTCGCGCCTCATCGTAGTTGCGTTAAGCGTCATGTTTAGCCTGCATGGTTGAGTGTTGATTATAGCAGAAACAGCACCCAGTGTCGCACTGTTGGCGCATCTCCCTTAAATTCCGATATAGGGGAAACTGCGAACCTGGCGCAGCTAAATCTGTTGTGGGTCTTGCGTGTGCGTGGCCGTAGGGTGAGGTAGGGCGGTCAGGCCCTGACCGCCGTGGTTGCATGCGCGCGCACGCCGGTGCTACAATGACACAGCGACACAGCGGCGGTCAAGGGCCTGACCGCCCGACCTGTCTGCGCGCTCTACGCCAGCGGCTCCAGTGACAGGATCACCGCAAGGGAATGCGGCGCCCGTTCTTATAGTGGAATTTCAGTGTATCTCCTGCACGCGTTGGCCATTCAACCGCAGTGTATCCCAATTAATGTCGGTGTTCCCCACCGACCTTGCGTCGGTGGAAGCAATGAGGGATTGCGACAAATCCTTTCGCCGCGAAAGGATTTATGGTATAATCGGGCAGAATTAGTATAGCAGGTAACGTCAGCTACAGGATGCCGGATGAAAGAGAAAGTTGAAAAGGTGATCAAGGAGAAGATCAACCCGATGTTGGGGACGCATGGCGGGTCATGCGAACTGGTCGGGGTGCGGGCCGACAACGTTGTGCAGGTGCGGCTGCAGGGCGCGTGCGGTGGCTGTCCGAGCGCGATGATCACGCTGAAGGGCTTTGTGCTGGAAGTGCTGCGCGAGGCGATTCCCGAGGTGGCCGACGTCGAGGCCGTGTAAGCCACGGACGCATGGCGACGAAAGTTCTGATTGTCAAACCCAGTTCGCTGGGTGACATAGCGCAGACGCTGGCCTTGGTGCCGCGGCTGCGCGCGTTGTTTCCCGACGGCGAAGTACATTGGCTGTGCAATGCGGAATACGAGCCGCTGGTGCGCATGGGCGCGGTGGATCGGGTGTGGACGTTTGAGCGCCAAGCCTGGCGGCGTTGGCGGACGGTGCCGCGCGCCGCGCGCAATTTCTGGTGCGCAGCGCCTGGTTTGCACGGGTGACGGGCGCGCCGCTGCGCATCGGCTTTGCCGGCGCGGAGGCGGGCGCGTCGGCGACCTACACGCATTGTATTGATGTCGATTGGAAGAAAATTCATGCGCTGGATCGCTGCCTGCTGCTGCTGGGGCCGCTGGGCGACAAAGGCGGGCGCGTTACATGGCAGTGGCACGGGCTTGAGGAGGCGGCGCGCAGCGTCCATGCCCGCTGGCCGCAGTTGCAGCCGCGCGGGTATGCGGTGTTTGTGCCGGGCACGCGCGGCGAGAAAAAACGCTGGCCGGCGGCGGCCTATGCAGAACTGGGCGCGCAGGTGTGGCAGCGCTGGCATCTGCCAATCGTGCTGCTGGGCACGGCTGGCGAGCGGGCGCTGATCGAGGATGTCAAGCGCTTGGCGCTCGAACAGGGCGTCAGCGCGGATGCGGTGCTGGTGCTGGCCGGCTGCACCAGTTTGCATGAACTGACGGTGCTGGCGCGCGATGCGCGCGTGCTGGTCGGCAGCGACACCGGGCCGATGCATTTGGCCGACGCGCTCGGCACACCGGTGGTGGCATTGCTGGGCCCGACGATTCCCTTTGCGCACGGGCCGTACACGCAACTGGAGCATGTCGTGACGGCCGAAACGCCCTGCCGCCCGTGCCAGAAAGTCTTTGCCCCGTGCCAGCAAACGGTGGGCTGCATGCTCCGCATCACGGTGGCGGTGGTGGTGGCGATGCTGGAGAGCATCATGACCACAGTTGAGTCGCCAGCCCCGAAATGGTAGAATTCTGCACGGACAGTTTAATAATGAAAGCGGAACAATAATGAGCTTGCATAATGACACAGTGGCGGTGGCGGTGGTCGGCGCGGCCGGGCGGATGGGCCAGCGCGTGCTGGCCTGCGCGGCCGGCGAGCCGCGCGTATGGCTGGTGGCCGCAGTTGACGCGGCGCAGTGTCCGCGGCTGGACGAAGATGCCGGCTGTGTGGCGGGCATTGCCCCACTCGGCCTGCACATCAGCGCGGATCTTGCAGCGGCGTGTGCCACGACGCGGGTGGTCATTGATTTTGCCTTGGCGGCCGGCTGTGCGGCGCGGGTCAAGCTGTATGCCCGGCATGGCTGCGCGATCGTCCTGGGCAGCACCGGCGTGGATGCGGCCGGCGTGCGCGCCGTGAAGGATGCCGCCCGGCGCGTGGCGGTGCTGCATGCGCCGAATTTCAGTATTGGCGTGAATGTCCTGTTTCATTTGGTGACGCAGGCAGCGCGGGCGTTGGGACCGGACTATGATCTGGAAGTGATCGAGATGCACCATCGCCGCAAGCAGGACGCGCCGAGCGGCACGGCCGTGCGCTTGGTGGAACTGCTGGAAGCGGCGCGCGGCCTGACGCCGGCGGCGCGGCGGCACGGGCGCGTCGGCGC
>JAPLST010000163.1 GCA_026398485.1 bacterium | reverse complement strand
CCACAATTTCAGCGGCGCGACGCTGACCGGCGCGGGGGATATCGTGACGATCTTGAACGTGACCGACCTGGTGCACGCGGCGACTGCCGGCAGCGCCGCGCCGCCCGTGCGCGCCCCGGCTGCTGAAGAAGCCACGCGCCACGTGCCCTCCATTCTGGTGGTGGAAGACTCGATCACGTCGCGCGTGCTGCTCAAAAACATTCTTGAATCCGCGGGCTATCATGTGCGCACGGCCATTGACGGCATGGACGGCATGACGCTGCTGCGCGAGGCCCCCGGTGATGTGGTGGTGTCGGATATCGAAATGCCGCGCATGGACGGCTTCATGCTGACGCGCGCCATTCGCGCGGACGCCGCCTTGGCGCAGCTGCCCGTGATCCTGGTGACGTCCTTGGAATCGCCCTTGCATCGCGAGCAGGGGATCGCTGCCGGCGCCAATGCCTACATGGTCAAAAGCAGTTTTGATCAAAACAATCTGCTGGCGACGATCCAGCGCTTTGTATGAGCAAGGAGCGCCGATGATCCGCGTGCTGGTAGTGGAAGATTCGCCGGTCATGGCCGAATACCTGACGCACATTATCAATGCGGATCCGGCGCTGCACGTGATCGGCGTTGCAGGCAATGGCGCCGAAGGCGTCGAGCGCGCCCGCTGTGAAAAACCGGATGTGATCACGATGGACATCGAGATGCCGGTCATGAACGGGTTTGAAGCCACCCGCATGATCATGGAAACGGCGCCCGCGCCGATTGTCGTCATCACGTCGACTTTGAATCCCGCCGATGTCAAAGGCACGTTTGTGGCCATGGAAGCCGGCGCCGTCGCCGTGCTGGAAAACCGCGTTGCATCAGCGACCCGCGCGGTGCCGCCGCCGCCGCGGACATTGTGCGCACCGTGCGCTTGATGGCGGCCGTCCGCGTGGTGCGCCGCTGGCCGCGGTCGGGCGCTGCACCAAAAACAGCGCGGCCCGCCCTTGCGGCCGGCGCCGCCGTGCAGCCGGCCTGCCGCATTGTCGCCATCGGCACCTCGACCGGCGGCCCGCCGGTGCTGCGCACCATTCTCTCCCAAGTGCCCCGCGATATTGCCGTGCCGATCGTGATTGTGCAGCATATCTCACCCGGATTTCAGCAGGGATTAATTGACTGGCTGGCCAAGGACACCGGCTTTCCCGTCCACATTGCCGCGCACCATGAATGCCTGCTGCCCGGCCATGCCTATATGGCGCCGGACAATTTTCATCTGGGCGTGCGTGGCCCCGCACGAAAACAGCATGCGGCCCGCCGCGTCCTTTCTCTTCCGCACGATTGCCCGCGAGTTTGGCAGCAGCGCCATCGGCGTGCTGCTGACCGGCATGGGCTGCGACGGCGCGGCCGAATTGGGCGACATCAAACGCGCCGGTGGCATGACGATGGCCCAGGATCGCGATTCATCGGTGGTGCATGGCATGCCCGGCGAAGCCATTAAAATGGGCTCGGTCACCCAGGTGCTCACCCCGGATGAAATCGCCGCCGCGCTGACCCGCCTGCTGCCGCGCCTGCAACCGCCGCCGCCGGCCATCCCGGACGGCAGGTGATGCGCCCGCCCCTTTCAGTGTTGATTGTTGAAGACAGCCGCACGCAAGCGGCCCTCTTGCGCTTTGTGCTGGAACATGCCGGCTGGCGCACGACGGTGGCCGAGCATGCCGCCGCCGCGCTTGATTGCCTGCATGCCGCGCTGCCGGATTTGATCGTGTGCGATGACCAGATGCCCGGCATGTCCGGCCTGCAACTGTTGCACACCGTGCAGCAAAATCCCGCCACCCGCGCGGTGCCCTTTGTCCTCACGACGGCGTCGGACACGCCGGACCTTGCCCAGGCCGCGCTCGCCGCGGGCGCCCGGGCCGTCCTGCCCAAACCAATTTCGCCGGAACAGTTGCAACCCCTGCTGGCCACCCTTACCGCCCTGTCACCACCGGAATCACCCGCATGAACACGCCCGTTATTCTTGTCGCCGAAGACAGCCTGACGCAAGCGGAATTGTTGCGCCACACCCTTGCCCAGACGGACTGGAATGTGACCGTCACCAGCGATGGCCGGGAAGCGCTGGCCGCGGCACGCCGGCTGCGCCCCGCGCTCGTTATCAGCGATGTGGTTATGCCGTATATGACCGGCTATGAACTGTGCCACGCGCTGAAACAGGACGCAACCCTGGCGGCCGTGCCGGTGATCCTGCTGACCAGCATGAACGAGCCGGGCGACATTATCAAAGGCCTTGCCTGCGGCGCAGATGACTTCATGACCAAGCCGTACGACCCGGCGGCGTTGCTGGTGCGGGTGCGCCGCATGATTGAACATCCGCCGTCGCACCAAGACCAGACGCACGAAATTGTCCTGCAGGGCACCACGGTCAACATCACCGCCAGCCGCTTCCAAATCTTCAATCTGCTGCTGGCGACGTATGAAGATGTGGCGCAGAAAAACAAGGAACTGCGCGAGGCCAACAGCCGGCTCGAAGACGCCTTGCACACGATTAAAACCTTGCGCGGCTTTATCCCGATCTGCTCCTATTGCAAAAAAATCCGCAACGATATCGGCTACTGGCAACAGGTCGAGGCGTATGTCACGGAACATTCAACGGCCTCGTTTACCCATGGCATCTGCCCGGAATGCGAAACCAAGTTGCTCGCGGAATCTGAACCATGAACTGCGCGTGACTGAAATGCTGCCGCAGCATCCGCGGCGTGCCCCGCGGCCACGAAGGCAGAACTTGTATTCAGTGTTCAGTGTTCGGTATTCGGTGCGGCGGTGCAGGCTGGCTTGGCCAGTCCCGCCAGCGGCGTGGATGGCCAAGCCGCACGGCTTGGACGTCTGCCTCTGCTTCTTTACCGAACACCGAACACCGTATACCGTATACCGTGCAGTTAGGTCAGGATGCGGATCACAATGCAGGTGCAGTCGTCGGTGTAGTTGTCCGTCTGGCAGTGCGCGGCGAGGGCGTCCGCGATGGCGGCCATGATGTCGCGCGCGGCATCGGCGGCGCGGTCCAGCACCAGCGCCGCCAGGCGCGGCACGCCAAACGGCACGCGCGCCGGGCTGCGCGCATCGGTAAGCCCGTCTGAATAAAAGACAAAGACATCGCCGGCGGCATACGG
Source organism: bacterium (assembly GCA_026398485.1). GTDB lineage: Bacteria > Auribacterota > UBA3054 > UBA3054 > JAPLST01 > JAPLST01. The sequence continues at coordinate 1,383 of JAPLST010000163.1, read as the reverse complement.
CACCGTGCCTTGCGTATAGACTTCCTCGCACAGGAATCCCAACGGAACATGGGAACTTTTCAGCAAGGCAAAGCGCTGCGCGTGCGGCATGACATGAATAATCGGCATGTGCCCGCAATCCACATAGGTGCAGGTGCGCTGCGACTGGTCAAGCCGCGCGTACACCAGGGTGATCAGGCTTTCAAGGTCGATCAGTTCACTGGTGGTTTCACGATGGGCGATGGCAACCACTTCCACCGGCGCCGGTCGCTCTGCCTGCGTGCGCGCGGCAATCAAGCCCAGCAAGGCGTTCAACAACCGGCTTTTTATGCCGGCACTGACCAGCGCGGCGGAAATGCCTTTACCCATCACATCGCCCAAGGTCAGATCAAACGCGCCGCCGCTATGTTCAACAAAACCGTAAAAATCACCGCCCACATCGCCGGCCGGCTTGGCCATCACCGCCACATCGGCCCACGGCATGTTGCGCATGGGCCGGTCAAACAGCAGTGTTTGCTGGATGCGCGCGGCAATCACCAGTTCGCGCGTGCGCGCTTTTTCAAGTTGCTGCTGTTGACTGAGAATGCGCTCGGCCACCCGCAAACGCACGCGCAATTCACGCGGGTCGAACGGCTTGATCAGATAATCATCCGCGCCGGCATCCATGCCGGCGACCACATCATCGCGGGTGTCTTTGCCCGTGAGGATCATGCTATAGATATAGTTGCCGCGACTGAGCGCGCGTATTTTGCGAATGACGTCAACCCCGTCCAGCCCCGGCATGTTCCAGTCGAATATGCATAATTCAGGCGGCGCGGCTTGCTGCACAATCTGCCACGCATCCATGCCATTACTGGCGGTCAATACCTCGTAACCCCAGCTGCGTAATGTCGCCGCCAGCAGGGTGCGGGCAACCGGCTCGTCATCCGCGATCAGAATATTCATGGTGGGGTGTTGCGGTAAGAAACTGAAGGAGCGCGGCCCATTCACGCTGCACGTGTTCCCCGGCCTGCACCAACGGCAGTTCCAGCCGCGCTGCCGCGGCATGTTCCGCGGCGGCAGCCGCCGTGCGCAATGCCGGCGCGGCCAGCGTGGCGGCCATGCCTTTTAACGTGTGCGCAGCAGTGTGCGCGGCGGCAAACGCGTGCTGCGCGCCGGCATGCTGCAAGGCCTGCACGAGCGGCGGCGCTTCCGCGAGAAACAGGGTAATCAGTTGTTCTGCAAGGGCGGCATCGCCGCTGGTGCGCTGCAGCAGTTCAGCCCGATCAAATATAGAACCACATTCGCAACTATCCATGACCACCTCCGGCCACAATGCTTCCCCAGTTTTGCGGTGAAACGCCATGGTGCAAGAGCCGGAGTGCATCACCAGCCCCAGTCAACCGGCGGTCTACCGTGAAATAT
>JAPLST010000329.1:2049-3135 GCA_026398485.1 bacterium | reverse complement strand
TCCAAGCGCACCAGCGAGCTGATCCCCGCCTGCCACCCCGTCCCGCTGGATTTCATCGAAGTCACCTTTGCCCTTGATGAAGCCGCCGGCACCATTGCTGTCAGCACCCACGTCAAAGCCATTTATAAGACCGGCGTCGAAATGGAAGCGCTGACCGCCGCCGCCGTCGCCGCGCTGACGGTCTACGACATGCTCAAGCCGATTGACGACACCCTCGCCATTCGCGACATCACCTTGCTCGAGAAAACCGGCGGGCTGCATCAGCATGAGCCGCCGGCAGACGGGCCCGCGCTGCGCGCCACGGTCGTCGTCATCAGCGACAGTGCCGCCGCCGGCACGCGCACGGACGAGAGCGGCGCGTGCGCCTGCGCCCTGTTGAGCGAGCTAGGCTTTGCCGTCAGCGGCCCGCTGGTCGTGCCGGATGACCCGCCCCGCATTGTCGCGGCCTTATCGGCGGTGTGCGCCTCACCGTGCGATCTGATCATCACCAGCGGCGGCACCGGCTTTGGCCCGCGCGACACGACCGTCGCCGCCGTGCGCGGCCTGCTCGAACGCGAGGCGCCCGGCATTGCTGAAGAACGCAATCCGCGCGCGATCCTCTCAAATGCAACCGCCGGCCTGCGCGGCCGCACGCTCATCATCACCCTGCCCGGCAGCCCGCGCGGCGTGCGCGAATGCCTGACCGCCTTGACACCCACCCTGCCACATGCCATCCAAATGCTGCGCGGCGGCGGACATGCACCCGCGGTGTGATCTGAAATGTTAAATTTGAAATTTCAAATTTGAAATCTGACATTCATGACGCAACAGCCATGACGAGCGCGTGCCCGCCTCCCCTGCGCGACCCGCACGGCCGTCTGATTTCCTATCTGCGCATCTCGGTGACGACCCAGTGCAATCTGCGCTGCGCCTATTGCACGGCCCAGACCGCGCCGCCGGTGCCCGACCCAACCTTGACCTTTGACCAGATTGTGCGCGTGGCGCGCGTCGCCGCCACCCTCGGCGTCACCAAAATCAAACTGACTGGCGGCGAGCCGCTCCTGCGTGACGATTTGCCGGATCTGGTCGCACGCCTCGCCTGCATTC
>JAPLST010000329.1:0-2017 GCA_026398485.1 bacterium | reverse complement strand
AACGGGCATTTGCTCGCCGCACGCGCGCCCGCATTGCACGCCGCCGGCTTGCAGCGCGTCACCGTCGCACTCGACACGCTCGATCCGGCGGTGTATCGCGACTTGACTGGCGGCGAGTTGCAGCCGGCGCTCGACGGCATTCAGGCCGCGCGCCGCGTCTTCCGCGATGTGCGCATCAACAGCGTCGTCATGGCAGGCATCAACGATCATGAAATTTGCGCCCTGGCTGATTATTGCATGTTACACGACTGCGCCCTGCGCTTCCTCGAAGTCATGCCCACCGCCGCGGGCGATGGCAAACGACATTTTATGTCGAATGAACTCGTCTTTCGCCGCTTGGCCGGGCAGTTCGTCTTGAAACCCTGTCCGCCGGACGGCGAGCCCTCGACTGCGTATTGGTACACGGTCGATGGCGGCCCTGGGCGCATTGGCTTCATCTCGCCGTTGTCGCGGCCGTTCTGCGCCACCTGCAATCGCCTGCGCCTGACGGCCGGCGGCGAACTAATCCCCTGCCTGCATGCCGCCGCGCGCGTCAGCGTCCGCGACTTGCTTGATCGCGCCGCTGACGATGCCGCGCTGGCCGACGCGCTGCGCCGCGCCGCCGCGCAGAAACCGGCGACGCATACCTTGCACACCGCACCAAGTGCCTGCAACATGCTCTGCACTGGCGGCTGACGCCACCGCAGCACTAACGTTCCGCTTGCGCAACCCATCATGAATGAACCCATGGAATCCCCACCGCAACCCGTGATTGCTTCAACCCCGCGTTTTGGTATCGGCGCAATTGTGCGCCATCCCTTGTACGGCACCGGCCGCATTGTCGATCTGCGCAAACTGGATTATGTAAAATGGGCAAGCGCTGGCAGGGCGGCATGCTGCGCCTGCTGCCCGGCAAGGAAGGCACGCAGTCCAAAGACATTCCGCTTGAACTGTTGTTTTCCAAACTGATCGGCATTCGCGACAAACTGCGCGTGCTCGAAATGCGCATCAACAGCAACGCCGCATTGACCGCCGAGGAAAAGCTCGATCTGCAGGGCTACCTGACGCGCTGTTACGGCAGTCTGACGACATTCAACGTCCTGTTCGCGGCCAAGGAAAGCGGGTTCGCCGGCCAATCCGGCAAGGAGTGACCCGCGCCAGGCACCTGCCAGAATGACGAATATTGGATATTGAGTGTTGGATATTGGCTATTCAGCATCTCTTCTGCCAGACTCCCACGACCTCTGCAGAAATGATGAGTGATGAATGCAGAGCAAGAAGCAGATCACGTGTTACATGCTGTGTGCTGGACACTCATCATTCATCACTCATCATTCATCATTATTTTTCTGCGTCGGGTCGAAGACATAGCCGCACATCCGCACCAAACTGAACAACGGCCGGGTCGGGTCGAACAACTGATCGGCGGGCTCACCGGTCGGTGCGGTCACCGAAGTGATCCGCATGCTGGCCGCCGCCACACCCACCATCATCAGGCCCAATGCCGCGCTGCAGCCCCAATACATCCAGCCCGCGCCACTGTTCAGCAATTGGCCGACCGCCACCGTGACAATGCCCGCGCAGAAGGAGGTACCGGCGATCCAGACCGCGCTGTAACCATGGCGCAGACTCTCCTTGGCGCGATGCATAAAGCCGCGATTGATGGCGACAAAAAAGCCGGCCTCCGCATTGATCAGCACCATGAACAGCGGCACGCAGATCCAGGTCGTGCCATAGCGCGGATGCACCAAACCCAGCGCCAGCAGGGTCACGGCCATCAGCAGGGCCGAGGCCGCCATCGTGCGCGGACTGCCGTGCCGGTCGGCGACATGCGCCCAGCGATTGATCGTCAGCGCGACCAGCCCGTTGCCGCAGGCGCTCAGCAACAAAATGGCGCCGGGCGACATGTCCAGAAAATCACGCAGGTACAGCGTCAGCAGCAATGTCTGACCGCTGCACACCATGACGCCGAACGAGGCCCACACGGCAAACCACAAGAACGCGCGGTCATGCATGACCACCAGCAATTCGCGATAGG
>JAPLST010000331.1:2845-5459 GCA_026398485.1 bacterium | reverse complement strand
GGGCCTGACCGCCCTACCTCTTACCTCGGCACACACAAACCGCCGGATCTGGGCAGGCGACGGCGGCGCTTGCAGTGCCATGTCCAAAGAAGTATACTAGTCGCATGAACAGATGGCTGCTTACCCGCGTAACGATAAAGCGTTTTATCATTTTGAGCGCGCTGCTGGCGTGTGCGCGGCCAGTTGTGGCCCAACGCTGCACGGCAAGCTGGGTTTCAGCCACGTGCATCGCGCTGGTCTCGCCGCAGCAGCGTGCAGATGCCGGCTGGATCAATCCGCGGAATTTCCGTGTGCTGCTGGGCGCCGCAACCGTGACGCCAGCACGGGTCACGTGCGAAACACGCTTGGCCGACGTGCTGCCGCGCGGTTGGCCGTATCAACCGATCTACCGCCACATTCTCTACCTGCATCTGGCTGTGCCCGCGCCCGGCGCATGTGCCGTCGCCGTGCAGGCGACCAACGGCGTGCTCCTGGCCACGCTGGCGGCATGGCAGACCGATGCGACGCGCTGTGTGCAAGTGGACAGCATTGGCTACGCGCCCGACGACACCGGCAAGATCGCGCTGGTCGGCGATTGGCTGGGCACGGGTGGCGCACTGGCGCTGGCGTCAAAGACCGGCTCGTTTTCCTTGGTGCGTTTGCCGGATGGCAGCAATGTGGTGCGCGGTGTGTTGCAGTGCCTTGCCAGCAATGACGTGGAAAGTGGCGCGGCGGTGTATGCGGCGGATTTTTCGGTGTGGCGCGCGACGGGCAGTTATTATATTGTGGTGGACGAAGTCGGGCGTTCGCTGGTGTTTCAGATCGCGCCGCGGGCGCACGAGGCCGTGCTGGTCGCGTTGCTGCGCGGCCTGTATCAGCAACGTTGTGGCACGGCCATGGGTCCGCCCTACACGGCGTATGCGCATGGTATCTGCCACACCGGCCTGGCCCTGCTGGTTGATTTCCGCGACAGCATGGACGCGGTCATGAAGGACTTGCCGGCGCGCGTCGTGCGGCCGGAGGTGCGCATGGATTGCCGCGGCGGCTGGCATGATGCGGGCGATTATGACCGCGCCGGCTGGCATATTTTCACCGTGATGTATCTGCTGGATGCCTACACCCTGGCGCCCAGCAATTTCTATGATGGCCAATCGAACATACCGGAAAGCGGCAATGGCATTCCGGATATCCTCGACGAGGCGGCCTGGGGTCTGCAATGGTTCGTGCGCATGCAGGACACCAATGACGGCGGGCTGTATTATCGGGTGGACACCGCGCAGTATGGCTTTGGCCTGCCGCAGGACGATCACCAGCAATTATTTGTGATGCAGAAATATCCGAAATACACAATGTATGCCGCGGCAGGTTTGGCGCAGGCGGCGCGCGTGTTGGCGCCGTATGTTGAGCGCAGTCGCCGGACAATGTTGATCGAGCGGGCGCGACTGGCCTATGCCTATGGTGTGCAACATGGTGCGCCGGCCGAGGCCCGCAGCGCGGCAGCCGCAGAATTATACCTGACCACCGGCGACGCAGTCTATCACCGCGATTTTCTGGCCGGCGCGCTGCGCACATCGTGGAGCTATGCCGTCGCGCCGAGCAACCTCGTGGATACCGCGGCGCAGGCGGCCTGCAAACAACATTTTGTGACGATGGCCGACAACGACTTGCGCGAAGTGCAGCGCCACGCCTATCCCTGCTTCACCGATGGACGTGCGCAGGGGCTGGGCATCAGCGCCGGGCTTGCCGTTGCGGCCTGCCTGCGCGCCTATCTGCTGACGCGTACGCCGTGCTATCGTGACGCGGCCCGCATAGCGGCGCACGTGCAGCTGGGCTTGAATGCCCTGGGCAGGAGCTGGATCACCGGCATCGGCGTGCATCCGCCGGAAAAGATGACGCATGCACCCTCGCTGCAGGGCGGGCGCGGGATGGTGCCCGGCCTGCCGATCTTCGGGCCGCGCCGGCTGGCGGCGGACACGGGCGGCACGCACGCGCGGCTGCTCTGGCAGGTGAGTGAGCCGAAGCCGTATCCGTGGATGCGCTTGTGGGCGCCGGTCGCGGAGATTCCGCAGATCAATGAATTCACGGTGCGCGACATGGCGCAAGTGATCGTTGGGTACGCCGGCCTGTTTTAGGGACTCCTCTTGATGCCGAATGGCCAGATGGGTCAGGCATCCGTTACCCGCTGCAGCGTGCTTTGCGGTGTCTGCAAAAACCCCCGCAACGGGCGGTGTTGCAGGGGCTGAAAAAGTGGCTGGGGCGTCAGGTCTCGAACCTGAACTATCTTGATCCAGAGTCAAGTGTGTTACCAATTACACCACGCCCCAACTCTGCAGAAAAATATTATAGGCAAAAGCAGCGTAATTGTCAAATGCACTAAATTTTTTCGCTGCGAAATAATTTACGGTACTGAACGCTGAAACTCTTAGCGCTGAACTATGAACGCAAAAGTAACAAGCGCGGCATCTGCGCTGACTTCAGCGTTCTGACTTCATACTTTCCTGAACCCTGAATCCCGCCTCTGGCGGGACTCCAAGCAGCCCTGAACCCTGGCTGCCTGGGCGCGGGTTAGCGGCGGCGGCGGCGATGCCCGCCATCGCCCGACGCCCCGGCCGGCGCCGTTGCCGCCGGGCCCGCT
>JAPLST010000331.1:0-2830 GCA_026398485.1 bacterium | reverse complement strand
CGCTGGCTCGTCCTCAATCAACGGCTTGGGCGCGTGCAATGACTGATGGTAGAACTCCTCGAAGAGCATCGCGATCAGGCCGTGCTCATCTTCGCTTTCGGCCAGCGTGCGGCAGAGCGGCAGGAAGCGTTGCATGCGCTCCGACTGCACCCGGTCGAGGGTGCGAAAACGCGCTTCGAGCAAGGCCGTCAGGCGCTGCGCGACCGTGGTTTGGACATCGTCATCGCTGGGCAGTTGGCGTTCGACAAAATCGATTTTGAAGCGCTTCGATATGTCGTCCAACGCCGAGCGCTCCAAGGGATCAATCAGCATGATGGCCGTGCCACTGGCGCCGGCGCGGCCGGTGCGGCCGGCCCGATGAATATAGGTTTCCAAGTCTTCGGGTGGCGCGTATTGGAAGACATGCGACAGGTCGTGAATATCAATGCCACGGGCGGCAATATCGGTGGCGACCAGGAAGCGCAAGGTGCCGGCGCGCACGCGCGCCATGACTTTTTCGCGCGCGGTTTGCGAGAGCTCGGCCGACATCGCGTCGGCATCAAAGCCAAAGCGTTGCAAGACAATCGTCAGATAATTGACATCGGCCTTGGTGTTGCAGAAAATGATGGCCGAATCGGGATTTTCAATTTCAAGGATGCGCACCAAGCCGCGGTCGCGCTGCATCGCCGGCACGACGCAGAAGAGGTGTTCGGTTTCGGAGACATGCACATGATCATGGCTGAGACTGATGAATTCGGGGTCTTGCATGAACTGGCGCGCCAGTTTCAGGACGAAGGGCGGAAAGGTCGCGGAAAACATGTAGGCGCTGTAACGGCGCTTGGGCAGGTAGCGCTGCAGCCGGCGCATGTCGGGATAAAAGCCCATCGAGAGCATGCGGTCGGATTCGTCGAAGACGAGCATGTCCAGCGCGTCGAGCACCAGCACCTGGCGCATTAAATGGTCGAGAATGCGGCCGGGCGTGCCGACGACAATGTGGGCGCCTTCGCGCAAGGCATCGAGCTGCGGCCCATAGCCGACGCCGCCGTAGACCGCCACGCTGCGCACGCCGCTGTCGCCCGCCAGCAGTGCGACTTCCAGCGAGACTTGCAGTGCCAGTTCGCGGGTCGGCACCAGCACCAGCGCCTGGCACGCCTTTTTGTGTTTGTCGATGCGTGCCAGCATGGGCAGGACAAAGGCGCCGGTCTTGCCGCTGCCGGTGCGCGATTGCACCATGGCATCCCGGCGCGCGAGCACGTAGGGAATGGTTTTGGCCTGGACCGGCATGAAGTCAGTCCAGCCAGCGCGGGTGGCGGCGGCGCGCAGCAGTGGTGGCGCGGCGGCCAGCGTGAGTTCAGCGAGCTCGTTGGCGGGCGCGGCGGTGGTGGTGGTCGGCGAAGTCGGTGGCATTACTGTGGAATCTGTCATGGATGGTTGTAACCTGCGTGTCGTTAATGTAGATTACTATAGTATACACAATTTGCCGCGATCTGTAAAACCGCCATGGAAAACGCCGGGATTCAGGGTTCAGGGTTCAGGGGGAAGATGCAGCGGAATATCGAATATCCAATCCCGCCTTGCTAATTCCTTGTTCGATATTCGATATTCATCTCGGCCTTCGATATTCCTTGTTCGATCTTCGATATTACTCCGCTTGACTCTCCCGCCCACTTCCGCTATAGTTTTGTATGCCTGTGCAACCACACAACTATCGTTCCGTCCTATGCCTGTGCCTTTCCGGCATCGGTGATGCACTGACTTTCACGCCCTTCGTGCAGGCCTTGCATGCCGCGCGGCCTGAATTGGTCATTGATGTGCTGGTCATGTTCAAGAGTGCCGCGGCGCTGTTTCACACCAATCCGGCGGTGCAGGATGTCCTGTTTGTCGACTTCCTCAACCAGCCCGGCTGGCGTTCGCTGCGCGAAATGCTGGCCGTGCGCCAGCGCAACTATGATGCCGTCGTTGCCGCATTGCCAGCCAATCGCTGGGAATACAACCTGATTCAAGTGCTTGCCGGCGGTCGGCGCATTGGTCATCGCTACCTGCATTGTGACCGCATCAACCTGAATTTTCTCAAGCAGGATGCCGTCTGCGAAGACGACCAGTTGCACGTCGTCGAGAAAAACCTGCAGTTGCTGCCCTTTCTGGGCGTGCCGGTGCCGGCCCAGCCGGCGGGGCTGCTCATGGCGATTACCGCGGATGACCGGTGCGTCGCGGATGCATGGTTGCAGACGCGCACGCTGGGGCAGCGCCGCCTGATCGGCCTGCATCCCGGCTCGGCCATGTTCAAGAACCACATCAACAAACGCTGGCCGGCCGCCGAGTTCGCCGCACTGGCGGCGCGCTGCGTGGATGAGTTGGATGCCGACCTGCTTGTCTTTGGCGAACCCGCCGAACAGGCATTGAAAGAGCGCATTGTGCAGCAGGCCGCCCGGCCCGCGCGGGTGCATGCGGTGGACCACACGACGCTGCGCCAAAGTGCCGCGCTGATCGCGCGTTGCGCCGTGATGGTCACCAACGATTCCGCCTTGATGCACGTCGCCGCCGCCATGCACACGCCCGTCGTCGCCATCTTTGCGTACACCAATCCGCGCGGCTTGTATCCGTGGCAGGTGCCGCACCGGATTGTGCGCCATGACCTGCCCTGCAGCCCTTGTTTTTACTACAGTCCCAAGCCGGCCGGGTGCCGCGTGCGCCTTGATTATGCCTGCATCCGCCACATCACCGTGCGCGAAGTGTTCGCGGCCGTGCTGGACTTGCTGAACGCGCCGCGCGCCGAAGGGAACGCCGATCATCCCGCCGTTGACGGGACTCCAAGTAGCCGGATCGGCTGAAGGTAGCTGCGATCTCCCGA
>JAPLST010000010.1 GCA_026398485.1 bacterium | reverse complement strand
AGACCCACAACAGATTTGGCTACGTCAGGTTCGCATTTTCCCCTATAGCGAAATTTCAGGTTCCATGCACCGCGCATGGATTTCATTCATCATGCGCTGCGCTCCAGCGGCAGGGTGATGGCGACGGTGGTGCCGACGCCGGGCGCGGTATCGATCTGCAGCACGCCGCCGACATGGCGCAAGCGCTCGCGAATGCTGAACAAGCCGAAGCCATGCCGCTGGCGCAACGTGGTCGGATTCAGCCCGGGCGCGAAGCCGCGCCCATCGTCACGCACGACAATCCGCAAGTGCTCTGGCGCCGACGCAAGGCTGACCACAATCTCGCGCGCATGGGCATGTTTGATGGCATTCATGATGACTTCGCGGGTGACGATGAAGAGCAAGACCCGGAGATCATCGGCCAGGTCGGCCAGCGGGCCACTGGTGGTCACGCGCAGGGCGGCTTTGCTGGCATGGCGCAGATGGTCTGCCAGCCATGCGAGCGCGGCTTCCAAGCCCAGCTCGTACAGCACCGGCGGGCTGAGGTCGAAGCTCAGGTCGCGCGTGGCGTGCAAGCATTGATCGACCATGGCGGTGACGGTCTTCAGCTCCGCAACGGCGGGCTTCTTGGCGACGGTGTGCGTCAGCATGTCGAGTTTGAGTTTGACGGCCGCCAGGGTTTGGCAGACCTGGTCGTGCAAATGGGCGGCGATGCCGCGGCGCTCGCGCTCTTCCGCCAGGGTCAGTTGCGACGCCAAGGCGCGCAATTGGCGTTGATAGTGGCGCAGCCGGCTTTCCGCGCGACGGCGGTCGGAAATGTCCTCGACATGCATGAGAATCAGATTGGGCGGCACGAAGCCGCAGGTGCAGGTAACCGGGTGGGTGTGGTGGGACAAGAACCCGGTGTAATTCAGTTCGCGTTGTTGGCGGCCGCGACTCTGCGCAGTCTCGCGCAGAATGGCGAGCATATCCGGCTGATTGTGATAAATCACGCCGGCGCTTTGACCGGGCAGGTGATCGGCCGTCGTGCTGGCTTCGATGATGGCGGTTTGATTGATATTGCTCAGCACGAACTCCTCGCCGACAATCTCCCAGGTGGCGGTGGCCAGCGGCAGATTTTCATACAGCATGCGGTAGCGCTGCTCGCTCTCGGCCAAGGCGTGCTCGATCTGCTGGCGCTCGAAGGCAATGCCGATGCTGGCGCCAAGTCCTTCAAAAAAACGGATCATTTCCAGCGTGAAGCGGCCGGGCTGGCGGGCGTTGAGTTGCAACAACCCGATGATCTTGTCCTGTGCCCGGAGCGGAATGAGCGCCACGGATTCGTAGCCGGCGGCGATGCAGCGGCCACGAAGGTGCGCCTGCTGGCAATCCGCGGCGGTGGTTGATGCCACGAGCCGGGTGGTCGCGTTACTCCAAAAGCTGCCGGCGGCGGTAAAGCACGGCAGGGCGGGGTTGGTCTGGCCGCGCAGGACATTGCCGCACAGGCACTCCAGCAGCGGGATGCCCTGCCCGTCACACACAAGCTCGCCGGTCTGGTTGCGCGCGCACAGGCAGTTCTCGGCCTGCACAAACTCGTCGGAAAAACCATGGGTCATGTAGTACGGAAAATCGTCGCCGTTTTGCATGCGGATGCCGACCGCGTCAAAGCCGATGACCTCCTGAATCAGTTGCAGAATATTACGGATGACATCCGGCTCCTTGCTCCAACAATTGAGCTGCTCCAGGATTTTGCGCGCCAGCAACGCCTGGTTTTCCGCGAGCGTGCGCACGGTGATGTCCTGGACGGTGCCGATCCACTTTTCAGGCTGACCGGCAGCATCGCAGTGGATTTCCGCCTGCTCATGCACCAGCCGGACTTCCCCGTCTGGCAGCATGATGCGATGCCCCGCACTTAACGGGGTGTGCGACGCCCAGGCCGCCGTTATGGCTTCTTGCAGCGCCGCCCGGTCGTGCGGATGGACGCTCTGCAAAAACAGTTCCAAGGTCGGGCCCACGGCGCGGGGGGCATACCCAAAAATGCGAAAGGTCTCGTCGGACCAGTGCAATGCATGGGTTGCGTCATCCATCTCCCAACTGCCTATATGGGCGATTTGTTGGGCTTTGTTGAGCATGGCATCGCGCTCCCGCAGCGCTTTTTCCGCGTGGGTGCGCGCGGTGATGTCGCGGGCGATGCCCTCAAACCCAATGACGGCGCCGGCTTCGTCCCGCAGTGGCGCCGCACTTGAGGTGTGCCAGCGCCAGGCGCCGTCGGTGTGCTGCACGCGGTACTCGATGCCCTCATGGCGTTGGCCCGTCTCGATCATCTTCTGCAGGAATACCATGCACCCGGCCCGATCATCCGGATGGATGAACTGCTGGAATGGCTGGCCCACCACCTGCGCGAGCGGGTGCCCGAGTAACGCAGTCCAGGCCGGGGAGACAAAGGTGAAGACCCCCGCGGCGGTAATGGTATAGATGATGTCGTGGCTGTTGTCGATCAGGCGGCGATATTTCTCCTCGCTTGCGCGCCGCGCCTCTTCCGCCTGCTTGCGTTTGGTAATGTCGGTGTCGGCGCCACGATAGCCCCGCAGCGTGCCGTGCTCGTCCAGCAGCGGAATCCCGTTGGTGGACAGCCAAATATGTTGACCGGCGGCGGTCACGGCCAGGTTCTCCAATTCAAGAAATGGCGCGTGGCGGGCAAAGACCGCGAGCGTCGCGGCTTTATAGGCCGCGCGGCCCTCGGCCGGGTGCAGATCATAGAAGTGCAGCTTGCCCACCAAGTCGGCCGGCCGATAGCCGAGAACCTTCTCGACCAGCGGACTGACGTAGGTATAAAGCCCGGCGGCATCAACTTCCCAGATGATCGTCCGGCTCTGTTCGGCAAGCTGGTTGAAACGCTCGTTGGCGTGGCGGAGCTGTTCCTCGGCCTGTTTGCGCTCGGTGATGTCGCGGCCGACGGCCTGCACTTCCAGCAGCACGCCGTGCTGATCATACACGGCCCGGTCGGTCCATTGCTGCCAGCGCACGGCGCCCTGCTGGTCAAACACGAAATGCTCGTTGATACTCGTGGGGGCCTGCGGCGTGAGTGACGCCAGGTGGACGCGGATACCAAGATGGGTGGCTGCGGGAATCAAATTCAGAAACGGCGTGCCCAGCAATTCAAACGGCGACTTGGCAAAGAAACGGCAATAGGCATTGTTGACAAACGTCAGCGTACAGTCCGGGGTGAACCGGCAGATCATTTCGGTTTGCTCTTCGACAATGGCGCGGTAGCGCGTTTCATTGCGCTGCAATTCAAACTCGCGCTGGCGCACCTGCGTGACATTCATGGCGAACACGACCACGCGCGCGGGCAGCCCCTGCTCTGCCTGCACCGGGTAGATCGCGTTGGCATACATGTTGTTGTCGTGCGTGTCCTCAAAATGGGCGGGCATGCCGGTGGCAAACACCTGGTCGATGCGGGCTTTGCGCGCCGCTGCCATGTTGGGCGGGAAATAATCGTAGAAGCAGGTGCCGGCCGCGCTGGCGGGCGTGGTGTTCAAGCGCCGCGCGGCGGCGCTATTCAGGGCGATGATCGCGCCATCGTGCGCAAGCATGCTTAACGATTCGGGAATCGTGTTCATGATCGCGCTGATGCTGGCCTCGCTCTCGCGCAGGCGCCGGTGGGTGTGATTGTCCTCCGTCAGGTCATAGCCGACGAGCAGGACGCCCTGCGGCGTGGCGCTGACTTCAACAAGGAAAAAGCGTGCGCGCCACCAGCCTTGGGCGCCCTGCGGTGCGCCGGTCTGCAGACAGGCCTGCATGGCAGTGGCAATGAGCGAATCCTGCCATTCGGGAAAAACATCGCCGATGTGCTGGCCGACCAATGCCGCATGCGCAACGCCCGTCACGGCAGCAGTGGCGGCATTGCAATACAGGATGCGCGCCGCGCGATCCAACTCCAGCACCGGCAAGGTCAGCTTGTCCAGCAAGATGCGCCCGTCATTGTGGGTCTGCGTCATAGTGCGCTAATCATAGCACGTTTGCGGCACAACGTCAAACGGCGGTCAGCATAAGTGATGAATGATGCGCCGACACTCATCGTTCATCGTTCATCGTTCATCGTTCATCGTTCATTGTTCATCGTTCATCGTTTATGGTATAGTATGCGTATAACCTTCACCAAGAACGCCCCATGAACCATCAGGAAAAAACAATGACCGTGCTCGCCGTGGCGGCCATGCTGTGCTGCAGTGCCGCGTGCGTCAAGGCCGCCGAGACAGCGGCCGTGTTCACCATCCCGGTGATTGTCGTCAAGTATTTCCCGACCAATGACGGCAAGATCGACATCAAGGTGACCGGGGATTGGGGCGCCAGCCTGGAGGAGACGCGTGCCAAGACAGACCGTTCTACCACCGAGGCCATCCACGCGCTGCAGGAAGGTTCGCGCTATCATGCCTACCGCAATCCCAAGGCGCCCGCCAGCGTGCAATATACCATCCTGAAAACCATCGAGTTTCTTGAGCCACTGCCGACCGTCACGCGCCGGTCGGCGGATCCGCCCATGACCGATTACCACCGCATCATGCGCCAGATCAACATCAAGGACTGGGTCGAGCAGCGCGGCGTGAAAGAAGTCTGGATCTGGGGTTACCAAGGCGGGAAAGTCGGCCTGTGGGAATCCAACATGGCGGGCCCGTATGGCGACATCAGCAACAGCAGCAAAGATCCCAAGGATTTGCCGGTGTTCGACCGCACCTACACGGTCTATCATTACAATTACCAGCGCGGCACTTCGGAAGCGGTGGAAGATCACATGCACCAGTTTGAAGCGCTGTTCAATTACGTGGATGGCCGGGAGCGCACGCCGCATGGCCAGTGGAACAAATTGTTTTTCTGGGGTAACTTCGTCGGCAGCGACTTCAGCCACAAAATCGTGCGCCCCGGGTGCGGGTGGGCGCACTATCCGCCCAATGCGGAAAAGGATTATGACTGGGCCAATCCGCGCTATGTGGCGACCGATATTGCCGACTGGAAGCCGGACGGCACGGGCGTGAAGCAAAAAATCAATTGCCGCACTTGGGGCGGCACGAGCCTGGGCTGGTTTGTCTACTGGATGCAATCCCTGCCCGGCAAGGATAACGGCCTGGTGTATCAAGGCCGGCCGCTGACCAACTGGTGGCTGTTTGTGGGTGATTTTGACGGTGCCATGAAGAACAAGACCGGCTTGGTCGCACCGGCGCAGCCGGCGCACTAAGGCCTTCAACATTGGTCATTCTTCTGCGATGAACCCTGAGCCCCTTCATCCTTCTACACTCCTTACTCATCACTCGCTGCTTGGAGTCCCGCCAACGGCGCATGCGCGTCAACTTAACAAGCACATCTGTCTGAAATTCCGCTATAGGGGAAAATGCGAACCTGACGTAGCCAAATTTTGTATCGCCAAATCTGTTGTTGGCCCTGCGTGTGCGTGGCCGGTGACTGAGGTAGGGCGGTCAGGCCCTGACCGCCGTTGCTGCATGCGCGCGCACGCCGGTGCTACAATGGCACAGCGACGAACGCGGCGGTCAAGGGCCTGACCGCCCTACCTGTCT
>JAPLST010000424.1 GCA_026398485.1 bacterium | reverse complement strand
GCGCGTTCTTACCGCCGCCAACCACCATGCCGGAGCCCGGCACGCCCGTGCCGGGGGTTTTGAAGTCCGGCCGGTCCGCCCCGGTTTCCGCGGGTGTACCGTCAATCACGCCCTGGCCTGCCACGCCCGAGGCGCACTGCGTGCCGTGCGAGTAGAAGGCGCCCTCCGCGCTGCAGGTGGCGAAGCACACCAGCGTGCCGTTCGGCGGCGCCGTCAAACCCCAGTACCAATCCGACGCGGGCACCGGATGCACGCCGTCGGCGATGAAATAGAGCAGGCCGCCGTTCAAATCCGCGTAGCCGTCGCCGGTCACATCGAGCCGCACGGCGGGATTTGCCTTGTTGAACTTCTCGATGGCGTCGAAGACATAGTTGTAGTTGAGGTCGACATAGACCGTGTCGTACACGCCGGCGGTGTTTTCGTCGGCCACGAGCACGGCGATATTTTCGTTGGCGGCGGTAGGATTGAGATACGCGAGCCGGTAGTCGGGATGGTTGCCGATGTAGTAGGTGCCGCTCTTGCTCGTGCCGGGGAGCGTGTAGACATGGTTGGTGCCGCCTTTCGGCTGGAAGCTGTAGGTCGCGCCGGAGCACGCCAGCGTGGTTGCGGCGTACATGCAACCCGGCGTCACGTTGGCCACATAGTGCGTGCCATTGTGCTGGTCGACTGCCAGCAGCAACATCGAGAACGAGTCGAACATCATGGGCCAGCCATAGTACGGCGAGGTTGGATTCTCGACCGTGGCCCAGGTGCCGTGCAGGTCGGGATGCGCGAAATCAATGCCGTCGTCGGCGACCATCACGTTCACGCCGGCGCCGGTGTAGCCCTTGCCCCACGCGGCCTGCGACTTGTGGATGTTGGTGGTGACTTCAAACCAGTCGCCCTTGAGCTGCGGCGTGGCTTTGCACGGCCGGGCGCCGTAGGTCGCGAGGCAGTCGCGCAGCCGTTGGCGCGCCTGCTCGAGATCGGGCGGCTTGGCGCCTTCCATCTCGGGCGGCTCGGGCCGGGTCAAGGTGCTTTCGATGCTCTCCACGCGCTCCACGCCGTCGAGCGCGACGAGCTTTTCGAACTGCGCGAGCGGGATTTTGCCCAGGACGACCTGCCGATCGAAGCCGTCAAGCTTACGGCGCATCACCGGCTGGGCGATCAGCCCGCCAAGATCGGTGCCGGGCAGCATGCGCACCACGACCATGATGGCGGATGGGTCTTCACTGCCGAGCGCCGGCACGCGTGTCGCGGCGGTTTTGCCGGTGCGTTTCTCCTGGAGCCGCTGCCGCAGCAAGGGTTGCACCTTGGCGTAGTCGGGCCCCTCGGTTGTCGGAGCGGGCGCAACAGCACCTCCCGGCGCGGCAGCAGGTGCATACGGGCTCGTGGCCGCGCGCGCTGCCACTACCACGACAAAAGATACCGCCATGGCAACCAGCATTGCGCCAGTATTTCTTCGATATGCGTTCACCACGATCTCCTTGTGTACCGAGCCGGATTAATTTGCTTGTATTGGTTGTCTAATTACAACCATATTGTAACACATTGCGGGCTTGAGCGGCAAGATGCGCCGCCGTTGCTGGAGTGCGGAGTGAGTGCCGGAGTGATTGACCGCTCGAAAAGAACGTGGTACAATGTTGAGGGTGGCCTGTATCCAAATGCATTGGCATTTGCCGCAGCCACCATGATTAACCTGTATTTGACCCGCAAGGAGACCGCATGAAGACTCGCACATTGCTGTTGCTGGCTGTCACGTTCATTGCCTTGGCCATGCCCCTGCGCACCCTTGGTGCCACGTTGTTGTGGACCAACGAGCTGCCCGTAAATGCCACCGTGACCGACCTGCTGCCGGACGGCCAAGGCGGTGTAGTCGTCTGCTATGCCGTTGCGCCCACCGCCTATGTCATCTATCTCGATAAAACCGGCCTGCAGCGCTGGCTGATATCGTTTGACGGCGCCAGCGAGGCGGATCCCTTCGCGTCCGCCGACGGCGTAGACTACTCCTTTGGCCCGGACGTGCCCACGGCCAACAAGGATGCCAAAGGCTTTTTCTTGATCCGGCGGGTCATTGCCACCAACGCGCGCAGCATCCAGCGCTATTCCTACAAATAGGCACTTAAGCTGCGGCGGGGCTGATGACAACTTCCGCGGTTAGCCCGCCCGCGCACGCAGGCCGACGTCGGCATACTGCAGCGGCACGCCGCGCGCCCGCAAGTGTTGCTGCAATTGCGTCACGTCCAGTGCATCCGGCGTGATGCCCTGCCGTGCTGCCAACGCCGCGGCCGCGCCGGCTGCCTGGCCGCTGACTGCCGCGGCCGGAATCACGCGCGTCACTTCCCAGGCGTCGTCGACACTCGCAATGCAACGGCCGGCCATCAGCACGCCGCGCACGTCGCGCGGCAGCAATGCGCCAAACGGCATTTCCCAAACAAAACCAGGTTTGCGCCAGTCCGCCACCAAGCCGATCGCATCGGTGCGCGCCTGCCAGGCCTCGCCGGCGCGCATGGTCGTGCGGCCGACCACCGCGCAGGTCGTGCGCAACTGCGCCATGCTTGGTAGTGTCAGCGGGAACGCGTCGTTGCGGCCATGTTCGCCCAGGTCGCGCTGGCATTGCTGATAATGCGTGCGCAACAAGCGGCGGCTTTCAATCACATAATTGGAAACATCGTGGCCGTTCGTCCCGCGCCATTTTTTCGTGCCGGGCGGATGGCCATTGCCGATATTGTCGCTGCCGGCGGTAACGAGTTTCAGCAAGGGCGCGCCGGCGCCACATTGCACGGCGTCAAGGGCGCGCGCCAGGGTTGCCTCGAGCGCCCACAACGACAGCCAATTTTCTTGCTCGACATACGCGGCGCCCGCCTGGCGCGCCAGATCGGCATCGCCGGTGGCATCCACAAAACACGCGGCGCGCAGACTGCCGCGCCCGCTCTTGTTCTCGACCTCGAGGACGGTGACGCGCCCGGCTTCAACCCGGGTTGCGCCCACAACCGTGTCATACCACAGCGTCACGCCGGCCTGCTCCAGCAGCTCATCCAGTGCCAGGACAAACGCCGCCGGCGAGAAAACCACGCGCAACCGCTCATGCTCCGGCGCGGCATGTCCGGCGCGCCAGCAGGCCGGCACCGCGCCGGGGCCATACTTGATGCTGGCCTGCAGCAATTCTTCGGCGATGCCGCAACTGACCTGGGTGCCATTGCCGTCACACAACGGCAGATAGATATGGACCAAGCCGGCGGTGGCCAGGCCGCCCGGCAGCACGGTTTTTTCAAGCAGGGCGACGCGCGCGCCACTGCGCGCCGCTTCGAGCGCCGCCGCACAGCCGGCAATGCCCGCGCCGGCAATCACCACGTCAAACGGCTGGGGAGCAACCATGGTCATCCTCAAGGAAAGTGATGGCAGTATTGTAACAAAAGTGCGGCGCCACGCAGGCGCATTATACAAAACGATTTGCACATCGTTATTTCAAACTACCCGTAATAATTCTGAAACTCTGATATAGGGAAAATGCGAACCCGACGTAGCCAAATCTGTTGTGGATCCTGCGCGTGCGTGGCCGTGAGGTTGAGGTAGGGCGGTCAGGCCCTGACCGCCGTTGCTGCATGCGCGCGCACGCCGGTGATACAATGGCACAGGCGGTCAAGGGCCTCACCGCCCGACCTGACCGCGCGTGCTGCGCCGGCGGCTACCTTGGCAGGAACATTTCAGGCCAGCGTCCTTACGTCCTTATAGCGGAGTTTCAGGCAGGAAAATTTATGCGGTTGACGCTGTGGATCACTTCTGGTATACTTTGGGCTTTGTAGGAATAGTCACGCGCGGCGTGCCGCGCAACGATAACCACCATGAGTATGTTCACCAGCCAGGCTTTTGCGGCACCACAATCGCAGCGCGATCATCGCGCGCTGATCGAGACGCTGGCCACGCGCATTTGCGCGCGGCGCATGGCGGCGCCGGCCGTGTTGCTGCTGGAATCGGTCAAGCCGCTGGCGCGCCTGACGTCCCAGTTGCTGCTCGTGTTATCGCCACTGCTGGCGATCTTCGTGTCGGCCGCGCGCATGGATGAAGTGATCGACCTGCTGCAAGAACAGCACAACATCGAACTGCTGGTGCGCGCCATCGAAACGCGCGCGGCGCAACCGGCGCATAGTGCCTGAGGATCGTTGCACCATGACCCCCACTCCCGAGCTGAACGTCATTCTTGCGACTGATTGCGGTTCGACCACCACCAAGGCGATTTTGATCGAGCAGCGCGACGGGCATTACCGCCTGGCCGCGCGCGGCGAAGCGCCCACCACGGTTGAGGCGCCGGCCGAGGATGTGACCTGCGGCGTGGTCAACGCCATGCAGGAAATCGAGGATCTGACCGGCCGCCGTTTTGTCGAGAACGAGCATTTGTTGGTGCCGCGCCAGCCCGATGGCAGCGGCGCGGACGCGTATGTCTCGACCTCGAGCGCGGGCGGCGGATTGCAGATGATGGTCGCCGGCGTCGTGCTGCAAATGACGGCCGAAAGCGCCGCGCGCGCCGCCCTCGGCGCCGGCGCAATCGTGATGGACACCCTGGCCACCAATGACCGCCGGCGCGTCTTCGAGCGCATCGAGCGCATTCGCAATTTGCGGCCCGACATGATTTTGCTCTCGGGCGGCACGGACGGCGGCACGGTGCGGCACGTGGTCAGCCTGGCCGAGATCATCGCCGCGGCCGATCCCAAGCCGCGCTTTGGCAGCGATTATCGCCTGCCGGTCGTGTATGCCGGCAACATTGAGGCGCGCACCGCGATCCAGGCCACCTTGGGCGGCAAGAGTGCGCTGCAGATTGTGGACAATATCCGCCCGACGCTTGAGTGCGAAAATTTGAAACCGGCGCGCGACGCGATTCACGACCTGTTTCTCGAACACGTCATGGCGCACGCGCCCGGCTACAAAAAACTGATGACGTGGACCTCGGCGCCGATCATGCCGACGCCCGGCGCGGTCGGCGACATCATGCAATTGATTGCGCGGCGAGAAAGCATCCAGGTCGTGGGCGTTGACATTGGCGGGGCGACCACGGACGTCTTCAGCGTCTTTCGCACCGAGGCGGCCACTCCGGCCAGCGCCCAGGTTTTCAACCGCACGGTCAGCGCCAATCTCGGCATGAGTTACAGCATTTCGAATGTGGTGGCCGAGGCGACGATTCCGAACATCATGCGCTGGATCCCGTTTGACGTGGACGAGCGCCTGCTGCGCAACGGCATTCGCAATAAAATGATCCGCCCGACGACGATCCCGCAACAGCGCGAGAGTTTGATGATCGAGCAAGCCATCTGCCGCGAAGCACTGCGGCTGGCGTTTGTGCAGCACAAGAACATGGCGGTCGGGCTGAAAGGCGTGCAGCAGCAGCGCACCATCGGCGATGCCTTTTCGCAGGCGACCTCGGGCGCGACGTTGGTCAACATGCTGACGCTCGACATGCTGGTTGGCAGCGGCGGCGTCTTGTCGCACGCGCCGCGGCGGCAGCAGGCGGCCTTGATGATGATCGACGGGTTTGCGCCCGAGGGCGTGACCCAATTGGCGGTCGACTCGATTTTCATGATGCCGCACTTGGGCGTGCTGGCGCAGATCAACGAGCGCGCCGCGATCGAGGTGTTTGAAGCCGACTGCCTGATCCATTTGGGCGCCGTGGTTGCGCCGGTCGGCACGGCGCCGTACGGCACGCCGTGCCTGACATTGACGCTGCGCGGCGAGACGCACACGTTCGCGACCGGCGAGATGCGCGTGCTGCCGCTCTACGACGGCGAGACGGCCGAGGTGACCCTGCGGCCGACGCGCCATTTCGACCTCGGCGCCGGCAAAGGCAAGCCGCTGACGAAAACCGTCCGCGGCGGCGTGGTCGGCCTGATCATTGACACGCGCGGCCGGCCGCTGCAGCTGCCGGAGAAGCCGGCGGTGCGAATCGCGGCCTTGCAGCAATGGAACCGGGCGCTGCAGGTGTATCCTGAATAAATTTACAATTTACGAATTACAAAGTACAATTTTTTTAGATGAATGCAGATGAACTTAGACAAAGAACGAAATTGTTTTCCATTCGCATCATTCGTTTGGTAGCGGCGCTGCCACGCAATTTCATTGCGGAGGTTTGGCTGGAACTTCGTGAAGCATCCGGCCTGATGAACAATAAACAATTGGCCGGGTTGTACCAGAAAGCGCACGAGCTGCTTGCCATATTCACCGCCATTGCGAAAACCACGCGCAGCCGCTCTTAAAATTGTAAATCGTAATTTGTAAATTGTAAATTATATGGGCAACGCCTTTTCTCCAGGATTGAAAGTGTTGGCGGCAACCACGTTGCGGCGCGAGCGGCGGTTGCCGATCGCCGGCGACGTGCTGGTCGGCATGGGTGCGCACGTTGCGGCGGAGCACGTCGTCATGCGCACCGAATTGCCCGGCCCGGCCGACATGATGAATGTCATCAGCATGCTCGGTATTTTGCCGGGCGAGTTGCCGCACTATATGGTGAAGAAGGAGGGCGCGCGGGTTGAGAAGGGCGAGCTGATCGCCGAGAGCAAAGGCATGTTCGGCTTGTTCAAGACGCGTGTCGAATCGACGATGACCGGCACGCTCGAGGCGATTTCGCCGGTGACCGGGCAGGTGACGCTGCGCGGGCTGCCCGTGCCGGTCGAGGTGACCGCCTATGTTGATGGCGTGGTCATCGAGCGGGTCGAAAAGGAATCGGTGACGATTGAGACGACCGGCACCTTTATCCAGGGCATCTTTGGCATTGGCGGCGAAGCGATCGGCACGATTGTCCTGGCCACCCAAGCCGCGCACGAGGAACTGAAACCCGAGCATCTGACGGCCGCACATGCCGGGTGCATTGTGGTGGGCGGCTCGTTCGCGTCGTTTGCGACGGTGCAGCAGGCGCGCGCCCTGGGCATCCGCGCGCTGATTGTCGGCGGCTTGGATGATGCCGACCTGAAACGCATGCTGGGCTATGAGCTGGGGGTGGCGATCACCGGCCATGAAACACTGGGCATCTCGTTGATCATCACCGAGGGCTTCGGCACGATTCCGATGGCGGGCAAGACCTTTGACTTGCTGCGCGCCTGCGCCGGCATGAAAGCGTCGGTCAACGGCCGCACCCAGATTCGCGCCGGCGTGATGCGGCCCGAGATCATTGTGCCGCGGCCGGCGACGCATGCCGTGGATGAGCGCACAACCCGGTTGCTGCTCGAGCTGGGCACGCGGGTGCGCGCCATTCGCGAGCCGTACTTCGGCAGGTTGGGCGCGGTCAGTGCGCTGCCGGTCGAGCCGGTCGAACTGCCGACCGAATCCATGGCGCGCGTCGTGGCCATCACCTTCGACGACGGCACGACGGCGACCATGCCGCGCGCCAATGTCGAAGTCATTGCTATCCTTTGAGCGTTACCATTCTTTAGGTTTATTATTCGATGAACGATCAACTATGAACGTGATGGCCACCATTGACGCCACCTGGTTCGACCTTGACAAATTGAATGTCCTGGTCGCGCTGGTCGTGTTGAGCGCGCTGATTTTGTATTTCATTTATCATGCCCGGCGCGGCAAGGCCTTGTTTGTGCGGCGCATTCCCGGCTTGGAATCGGTCGAGGAAGCGATCGGCCGCGCGACCGAATTGGGCAAACCAATGTTGTATGTCTCGGGCATTGGCGGCGCCGGCGATGTCGCCACGATTGCGGCGATGAACATCCTCGGCTATGTCGCCGAGCAAGTCGCGCACTATGACACCGACCTGCTGGTGCCGTGCATCGACCCGGTGGTGATGACCATCGAGCAGGAATTGGTGAAAAACAGCTACACCCGCGCGGGCCGGCCGGAGAATTACAAGGAAGACAACGTGTGCTACCTGACCGGCGAGCAGTTCCCGTATGCCATGGCGGTCAGCGGCATCATGGTGCGCGAGAAGCCGGCGGCGAATTTCTTCATGGGCTCGTTTGCGGCCGAATCCTTGATTTTGGCAGAAGCCGGCGCGGCCACCGGTGCGATCCAGATTGCCGGCACCAGTGCCGAAAGTCAAATCCCGTTTTTCATTGTGGCCTGCGACTACACCTTGATTGGCGAGGAATTATTCGCGGCCAGCGCGTATCTCTCGCGCGAACCGCTGCTGCTGGGCTGCTTGAAAGGGCAGGATTACGCCAAACTGGTGATTATCGTGGCCTTGCTGGCGGGCATTGCGTTGCTGACTGCGGACGTGTGCTTGCCGGGCCAGTTTTCCCAATGGTTTGTCAACCTGTTTGCCAGCGCTGGCGGCTGATGCCGACAGACTATTTGTGATCGGTCAATGTTCATTGGTCATTTGTCATTTTCTGCCGTGATGACCGATGAACGATGAACGATGACCGATGAACGATGACCGATGAACGACGAACGACGAACGACGAACGACGAACGATGAACGACGAACGATGAACGATGACCGATCATCTTTGCCCTTTAACTCTCAGGACCTAGCACCCTAATGCGCGCAAAACTACCCATGCTGATTTGTATGGTGACCGGCGCCCTGTTGCTGCTGCAATTCTTCGTGCCGCACCCGTTTGTGCAGGACACCCTGCTGGAATGGGTCAGCAACTCGGCCATGATTGTCGGCGTCTTTGCGCTGGCAATCGGGCTGGCCAGCTTGCTGCACATGCACGGCAACAAGATCAAGCGGCGCCTGCCCGGCTGGGGCTTCAGCGTGATCACGCTGGTCACGGCGGCGTTCGTCGCCACGATCGGCCTGCTGAAACCGGCGTGGGGCCCGACCGTGAGCCACGCCCAATATGTGCAGTGCGAGCCCGACCTGCATGGCTCGATGCGCACCACCCGGATCGTGCGGGTCGAGCATACGCTCTTCGGCTTTGACCCGCAGAGCCGCGCTACCAACGTGCTGGTGGGCGCGGTCGTCACGCCCTTGCGCGCCAACAGCACGCCGCTTTACAGCTGGTATTTCACCTATGTGCATTCCGCGCTGGTCTCGACCACCTTTTGCCTGCTGGCCTTTTACATGCTGACCGCCGCGTATCGCGCGATGCGGATCAAGTCGTGGGAAGCAGCCCTGCTGATGGTCGCGGCCGTCATCGTGATTATCGGCCAGGTGCCGGCCGATCAATTTATCCCGCTCGGACACATCAACGGCGTCTCGACCTTTGAATGGTTGAAACAACTGATCATGGATTATCCCAACAGCGCGGCCAAACGCAGCATCATCATCGGCGTCGCGCTGGGCGGCCTGGCCACCGGCATTAAAATCCTGACCGGCATCGAGCGGCCGTATTTGGGAGGTGGCGATTGAGTGCGCGGATTTTTGAAACCATCTGGCGCAACTATTACCGGCAGATCATCTATGCCTTGCTGTTCGGCGTCATATTGTACGCCAGTTTTTATCGCGGCAAGATCACGCTGCGCGTGTCGGACATGACCCTCGGCGTCTTCAATGCCGTGGAAGCGGTGCCACAGCAACGGGCGCGGAAAATCCGCACGCTGGAGCAGGAGTTGCAGACGCTCCGCGCCCGGCAGGCCGGCTCGACCGAGGTCGCGGCGTGATCCTGGTTTCCTTCGACTTTGCGCCGGATGTCTCGCCCGAGCTGACGCCGATGGCCGAGGCGGTCGTGCGCCACGCCTTTGCGCGCGGAATTCACGTCATCGGCATCGCCGCCGCCAGCGCCCAAGGCGCCCCACTGGCGAAAACCATTCTCGAAAACTGCGCCCAGAACCCGCGCGGCTTGTACCCCGAACAGATCAACGGCGCGCATTACGTCTATCTCGGCAACCGCCCGGATATGTTCAGCACCTTGATGCAAATGGGCAAGGACATTCACGCCACCTACGAGACCGATTACGGTGGGCGCGTCCTGGCCGACATGCCCTTCATGCGCGGCGTCAAGACGTTTCAAGATGTGGACTATCTCGTCGTCATCACCGGCTATGTCGGGGTGCCGGAAACGTGGATGCAGATCGCCAATATGAAATACAAGGCGACGATCGGCATGGGCATGACCGCGGTCTCCATTTCCGGCTACATGCCGTATCTGCAATCGAAGCAGATCACCGGCTTGCTGCCCGGACTGCGCGGCGCGGCCGAGTATGAAATCGCGCTGGGCGAGCCCAATGTGGCGGTGCGCCGGATGGTGGCGCAGTTGTTTGCGCACGCCTTGGTGGTGTTTTTCATTGTGGTGGGTAACATCGAATATTTTGTGCGGAGACGATATGGCGCCTGATACCTTTATGGACTTGATCGGTGTATGGCTGGCGGCGGTCCTCTCGCTGTGCGTCTTCTCCTTTTTGTTGCGCGATAATATTTTGTATCGCGTGACCGAGGCGATTTTTGTCGGCGGCAGCGTCGGCATCGGCATCGTGCTGGAGTTCTGGAACGGCTTTTATCCGAAGCTGATCGTGCCGTTCCAGAAATTTGTGGCCAAAGCCGCGGACCAGCCGCCGGAGCGCTGGGTGTGGGCTGCCTACATGCTGTTCTCACTCTGCCTTGGCGTGCTGTTCTTGTCGCGCTTCAGCCGCAAACAGGCCTGGCTCTCGCGCTTTCCCATGGCGTACTTGATCGGGCTCGGCACCGGCATGGGCATTCCGCTCGGCATCCAGACCTTCATTTTTGAACAGACCAAGGCAACCCTGGTGCCGCTCGTCGTGTTCCAGGGCGAGCTCGTGCAATGGTCGCAGATAAACTGGATTGTCACGCTGGGCAACACGTCCTTGGTTGTCGGCGTGCTGTGCGTGCTCTACTACTTTTTCTTCTCGTTCAAGAAGACCGACCTGTTCTCGCGCGCGACGTCGCGGCTGGGCGTGGCATATCTGATGCTGGGCTTTGGCGCGTCGTTCGGCTACACCGTCATGGCGCGCATTTCGCTGCTGACCGGCCGGGTGGATTTTCTCAAGGAAGACTGGATCCTCGGCACCCTGCGCTATTTCGGCTGGTAAGCATCCGCCACCGACGGGATCGTTGGGGTCTGGCAGAAGAAATGTTGAATAGCCAATATCGAACACTCAATATCCAAGGGCGAAGTATCTGCGCAGAACTCTGCTTGGAGTCCCGTCACCGGCGGGATCATCATTGGTCATTCCTGGCTGGATATTGGATATTCGCATTCCATGCATCACTTTACCATGCCGGACCAACCATTTTTCTGCATGGAGCCGTGGATGGGCCATCCCAACGCGCCGAACGCCGTCACCGGATAGGCCGCGGCGCGTTGTTGAACTGAAAACGGATCGCGCATGGCGAACACTTTCACCGAACCGCACAAATGTTTGCTTGACCCGGTCGCCCGGGTCTCGGAAATCATTTTTGGCCTGATCATGGCCCTGACGTTCACCGGCTCGATTAGTGTCGCCGCCGCCGGCCACGAGGAGATTCAGCTCATGCTCGTGGGCGCGATTGGCTGCAATCTGGCCTGGGGCTTGGTGGATGCAACCATGTATCTTATCACCACCCTGACGGAGCGGAGCCGCGACATTGCCATGCTGCGCGCGGTGCGCACGGCCAGTGTCGCCGCGGACGCGCACCAAATTATCGCCAACGCACTGCCACCGGTGGTGGCCTCGGTTCTGAGCCCTGCCGAATTTGAGGCGCTGCGCGGGCAATTGCAGCGCGTGCCGGAACCGCCCCTGCGCCCGCGGTTGCATCGGGATGATTTCTTGAGTGCGGCGGCGATTTGCCTGCTGGTCTTTCTGTCCACCTTGCCAGTTGTGATCCCCTTCGTCTGCATGCAGAACGCCCTGCGGGCACTGCGCGTGTCCAATGGCATTGCCATTCTGATGTTGTTCATCGCCGGCGTGGCGCTGGGGCGCCATGCCGGCGGGCAGCGCCCGTGGCGGATGGGCTTGGTGATGGTCGTGGTGGGCAGTGTGCTGTCGCTGCTCACTATTGCCTTGGGAGGTTAAGCCGCTTTGGTGCCACCCTTTGCCGGGTTTTAAAAATGCGCCCGCGCGGGTTACGGCGTCTGGGCAAGATGTTCCAGCAACAGGCGGCGGACTTCGAGAATGGCGCGCGGGTTCACCTCGACGCTGTGATCCGACTTGACAATCATCTCGCTGGCGGCGCCGTCGAGATGCGAACTCCAATAGGGCACAATGCCATCCGTGCCGCCGGGCGTATTGGCCGCCGCCTCGTTGCCGATGATCGAGTGATAGACCACGCGCGGGGCAAACGGCAGCGCCACGGAAATTTTTAACACCGGGTTTTCCGGCCGCAGGCTGTCAATGCCGGTCGGGATCCGGCCCAGGTCGAGAACCAGATCGCGCTTGGTGTTGGCGTCACCCGTCTGGCGGGCGAGCACCGGCAGCAGCTTGTCGCCGACCGCCACGAGGTTCTGCTGGACGCTGGTGATGTGTGCGCCAATCCGCGCATACCATGTGTCGGCATAGGGTGAGCCGCGATGCGGCGTGGCCAGAAACGCCACGCGCGCCACATACGGCACCGCCGTGAAAAACAGGAGGTTGCTGATCAGCGTGGCTTCATCCGGCGTCAGATGATAGGCGTCGAACGGCTGGTTGCCCAGGCAATTCCAGTATTCCGGGCTGCTGTCCTGCACGATGAAGCGCGCCAGCAGTCCGCCCATGCTGTGGCTGACCACCACCATATTGCTGAACGCGGGATCGCGTCCCGCCGGATCGTAGATGCGCTGCATCGTGTGCAGCGATGCGCGCAGTAGCGACGCCGAATACAAAACCGGATTACCCGTCGGATACATGAAAAACCAGAACTGATAGCGCTTGTTCAGGACCGGATCGCCCATCACGGTGTTGAGCATCTGCAGCCACGCTATCGGCGACGACATCAAGCCATGCACAAAGACCACCGGAATCCGGCCCGGCTGGTAGGGTTGCAGCATGTGCAAGCCTTGCTGTTGCTGCCAGATGTTGACGTTGAACATGGCGCGGATGCTGGCCGGCTCGGGCGCCTTGGCAATCATGTACGCCAGCGGGGTCGTGAGATCGCTGGCCAGCGGGAAGGTGCGGCCGTTGGCGCTGATGGCATCGGCCCGCCGGGGATCGCAACTGAACCGGAGCTTATATCCTTCCTTTTCCATTCCATCAATCCATCGTGCATGCGCCGGGAGGTAATCCTTCCGGAGAGCACCGGGCGAGTAAATTTTTCCGTCCGGGATCCTAATATCCCGATCTTTCAGGACAAATTCCCCGCTATCATCAAGGACAAATTCATGCACGCCTTTTCCCGTTATATTCGCAGGCCAGTTTGAAAGTGTCACAACGGGTGAGATCCCACACCAGGTCTGATTGGCGATCGTTTACTTCAAGCGCGCCGTTCAACAACGGCAATTGCACTCCGCGGTGATAGTGGGTGTCCGTGGCCTGCTTGCGCTGCAGGTAGGCCGTCAGCGCCCGATTGTACAATTCATACGCACGCCGCGTGCGGGGATCCTGCAGTGCGAGTGGCGCGCCAAAACTGGCATCGAACAAATAGCGGTAGGCATACACCACGCACGCCAGTGACAGCCGGCTGCCGAGTTCGCTGGTCGCGCCTTCTTTTTCGGCTTGCACGCAGCAGAGTTCCATCAGTACGCGCAGGCGTTCGCGCTCCGGCGTGGCCAATGTCTGGCGGTCGAGTTCGCGCAAGAGTGCGCCCGGGTCGCTCTCCCATGCGTGTTCCAGCGCATGCGCCTGCAGGAATCCGCGGGTGTCCGCAGTGAGCGCATCCGCGCTGATGCGCCCGTCCGTCAATTGGTCAAATTGCTTCAACGGATCCACCCGGGCAACCGAAACCGGGCCCGCGCAGCCAGCCACAAGAACCACCCCCAGCGCAAAGGCGCGCCACCACCACAACGCCGGTTGCGCAAGAACGTCCCTGTGATTATACGGTATGGCTGCCATGTGATTATCCGCGATAGTATGCCATATCCAAGGGCTGCACGTCAACGTAGCGAGCCCGCCTGTCGTAGAAGCGGCTTTCGGCCGCTTTTCTCAGTAACGCGGCAAAGATGCCGCGTCTACGTATGGCGCGGTCGTAGAAGCGGCTTCCAGCCGCTTTTCTCAGTAACGCGGCAAGATGCCGCGTCTACGTGTGGCGCGGTCGTAGAAGCGGCTTCCAGCCGCTTACGTTGGCGCGCATGCGCCGCTGGCGGGATCAGTGGGGAGCCAGAAATGCAGCATCCGTGCCGGCGGCGCGGCCACACCCAACCGCCTTCACACCGCCGGGATGCCTCGCCGGTCGGATTACACGATGACGAGCTTGAGCGCCGCCAACACCAGCACGCCGGCCAGCAGGCGCTTGATCGTCAGCGCGCTGAAATGATGGCAGGCGCTCGCCGCGCCAAGCCAGCCACCCAGCACGGCCGCGGCGGCCCACAGCGGCAATGCCGGTGGCAGTTGCGCCAGCGCGGCCGGGCGCGCCGCCAGCCCGGCAATCGAGTTCACCAAAATGAACACGGCCGAGATGCCCGCCGTTTCGCGCGGCGTCGCCCAGCGCAGCAAAATAATCACCGGACTCAGGAAAATGCCGCCGCCAATGCCGATCAATCCAGAAGCAAAGCCAATCACCCCGCCGCTCGCGGCGGCCGCCACGGTGCCGGGCGCGCGGGTGGTGTCCGGCTCATGCGCGGCG
Organism: bacterium; assembly: GCA_026398485.1. Lineage (GTDB taxonomy): Bacteria > Auribacterota > UBA3054 > UBA3054 > JAPLST01 > JAPLST01. Next base: position 2,483 of record JAPLST010000424.1, on the reverse strand, counting down.
CGCGGCCAGAGCAACCGCACCGAGGCGCACAGCAAGGCGCAGCCCACCAGGATTTTATAACTCGTGCCCGGCACCTGCACCATCCCGCCCAGAAATGCGCACGGAATGGACGCCAGTGCGCACGGCCAAAAAACCCGCCAGGAGAAGCAACCCGCGCGCAGAAATTGCCAGGAGGCAATGCTGGCCACGACCACATTCAACACCAGTGCCGTTGGCCGCATCTGCGCCGGCGCCACGCCCAGCAACGCCATGGCCGCCAGATACCCCGATGCACCGGCGTGCCCGACACTGGCATACAGCGCCGCAATTACCAGCACCAGCAAGGGCATTAGGATGGTCGTTGTGTCCATGGTATCTGGATCGAAAATCTTGATTGCATTTATAAATTTGTTGGCCGCCAACAAATTTACAATCCGGGGTAGTTCGGCCCGCTGCCGCCTTCCGGCAAGGTCCATTCGATGTTCTGCAGCGGGTCTTTCACCTGGCAGGTCTTGCAGTGCAGGCAATTGGCCGCGTCAATCTTGATCTCGGTGCCGTCGTCCGCCAGCGTGTACACCTGCGCCGGGCAAAAGCGCGTGCAGGGCGCGCCGTACACCGCCAGGCATTCGCGCACACAGCGTGCGCGGTCTTTTATTTTCAAATGACACGGCTGGTGCTCGTCATGCGTGATGCCGGCGTGAAACACGTCGGTCAAACGATCCAGCGCCAGCGCCTCCGGCAGCTCTTTCGGCGCATGCTCTTTCTCGCCCGGCGTGGCCGGCGTGCCTTTCCGCAGGCATTCGTGATCCGCATGCATGCGCAAGCGGCCCGGGATCACCCAGCCGCCCAGCATCAAACTCGCGCCCGCCGCCAGCACGCCCGGCACGGCGCCCCACGCAAAGCATGCGCGCACATTGCGCACCCGCTGCATCTGGCGCCAGCCACTCGTCGCCCGCAGCCGTTGCGGATAGCCGGCCAGGTTCGCGGGCGTTGGCGCGCCCGCCGCGAGCGCCTCCGCCAGCGTGTCGCCGGCCGCAATGCCGGACTGCATCGCAAGGTGGATGCCTTTCAAGCGCACCGCGTCGAGCAGGCCCCCGCCATCACCGACAATCAGCGCGCCCGGCGTCACCAGTTCCGGCACTGCAAACAGGCCGCCCTCCGGCAGCATCTTCGCGCCATAGCCCACGACATGCCCGTCGCGGATCAGGTCGCGCACCAGCGGATGAGCCTTGAACTTCAGAAATTCCTCGTGCGGATTCAGCCCGGCATTGCGATAGTCCAACGCCACGACCAGTCCCAGCGCCACTTCCGTCGGCGAAATGCCATAGACAAAGCCCCCGCCATACGTGGCATAATCCAGCGGATAGCCAAAGGTGTGCACAATCGTGCCGGCCCGTGCCGGCCGTGCCGGTGTTTCAATGATTTCCTTGATGCCCACCGCATAGGCCTGCGGATTCGCATCCGCCGCCAACGCGTGGCGTTCGATCAAGCGCTGGGTCAACACGCCGCAGGCGCCTTCGCCCAAGATCGTGACCCGCGCGCGGATCTCCGGCCCGGGCTCGCAGCGGTCGGTCGGCTGGCCATCCTTGTCGAGACCCTTGTCGCCGACGCGCACGCCGACCACCGTGCCGTTCTCTTCCAGCACCTCGGCCGCCGCCATTTCCGTGTAAATCTCGGCCCCGGCCTGCTCGCACAAGGCCGCCAGATATTTGCACAGGGCACCCAGCGACACAATGGGATACCCCTTCGCCCGCAAGGCTGGCGGCAGGAATGGCAGGCGCAGCGCGTGCCGCCGCGTCAGCCGATAAAAACGTTCCTGGCGCACGTGTGCCGCGACCGGCATGGCCGCCAGCTCTTCTTCCGTCAGCAGCTCGCGCAACGGCGCCGGGTCAACCACGGCGCCGGACAAAACGTGCGCGCCGACATGCTTGCCCTTTTCCAGGATCATCACGGTAGGCTTCGCCGGCGCCGTGCGGCGCAGCAGTCGCAGCACCGCGCTTAATGACGCAACGCCCGCACCGACACACAAAACATCAACGTCTATTTGTTCGCGCTGCATGGTTCCTTGAGTTGTGTTGCACCATGAATAGCAGGAGCTCTTGCATGGAAAATATGATGATCAACTTTATCATTTTTGCCCTTGAATGTAAAGCACTATTTGTAATTTTCTGAAAATCTGCAATAAGGAATAAGGTTCGCCACACAGAAGCGGCTCCCACCTTCTTTGCATGCAGAGACCCCCGCGATCGCGCCGCTGTAGTGATTCAGGTCATGCGAATATCCAATATCCAATCCCGCCTTTGACAGCGATCTTTCAGGCCCAATTAATTAGACTCCCGACTATTTGAAGCGGAAGTCCAGTTTGAAGCCGTACAGCCACGGCAGCCGCGGATCAATATTGCACTGTTCCAAGCGTGTGGGCAGGCCGACATACTGTTTGGCCAGGACGTCCGCGTGTGGCGCATTGTAATAGGTCACAATAATGGTGTCGCGCTGCACGCGGA
>JAPLST010000339.1 GCA_026398485.1 bacterium | reverse complement strand
GTGTTGCCGTCCACGATAACGGCATCACCCAGCCGCACGATCTTGCCGGTTTCCTGCGGGGCCACGTTGCGGCGCAGGACGGCCTTGACGCGCGCCACCAGTTCGCGCGGCGAAAACGGTTTGGTCACATAATCGTCCGCGCCCAGTTCCAAACCGAGCACCTTGTCCGCCTCTTCACCCTTGGCCGTCAGCATGATCACGGGAATGTGGGCGTGCTTGCTGTCGGCTTTCAAGGCCCGGCAGATTTCATTGCCGTCGGCATCGGGCAGCATCAAATCCAGAATGATCGCCTGCGGCAACTCGCCGCGCAAGGACGCCATGAAGCTGGCTGCGGTATAATACTCCTGCACCGCAAAATTGGCTTTGCGCAGGTGCAGGGCTGCCAATTCGGCAATGTCCCGCTCGTCATCGACCACCGCAATTATCTTTTTCATCTCGTGCCGCTCCCAACGGTTTGCCATAAGTATAACAAATTGCGCGCCGGATAGAATGCCCGCCGCACACCATGAGTCTACCTGGTGTGTGTTATGCGCGGGTAAGCACCGCGTTAAGAGAGTGTGAAGGCGTGCCTTGTATGCCACGCGCTTCTGCCCCCGGATGCACAGCAAAAGACCGGCCGCGGGAATTTTCGCGGCCGGCATGGTCTTCCGTTCGAACTGCAGCTTAGGCGAATTAGCGCTTGCGCAAGAACGCCAGCACGGCAATCCCGGCCACGCCCAGCAAGGCCGGCTCGGGAATCGCCGCGATGGCCACGCCGCGGAAGGCTTCATTGACGGTGGCATCGCCAATAACTTCCGTGAAGGCGGCTTCCGACATGTTGGCGTTGTAGCCGGCCGTGTCGGTCATTTTCATAATGCGCGTGCTGCCGCCGGCACTGCCTTCAACAATGTAAATGCTGACATTGTTGCCGCCTTCCTTGATGCCGGCAATGTGCAGCGCCGCACCCGGAACAATCGTGTTGTTCAGCGTCCACGTGCCGCTGACTTTTGAGTATTTCGAGACGCCGGCCGTGTCCCGCGCCATCCAGAGCGTGTCATAGCCCGCCTCCGTCGTGTCCAAGTCCGCCATGAAGATACCATAGGTGCCCAGCGTGGTGCCACTAATGCCTGCCAAGCCATTCAGAGTCTGGCCGCTTGTTTCCGGCAGGCCGGAACCGACGCCATACACGCCATAATTACCCGAGGCATCGCCCCATTCATAGAGTTGATCCGCGTAGATTGAACAGCCGCGAATGTTGATGTTGGCCAGTTGTGTGCCAGCACTGCCACTGCCGAAGGGGATGTAGCGCGGCCCGCGGCCTGTGTCACTGGTGCCCGTTGTACCCGCGATGGCGGCCCAGAATTTGGTGCCGGCGTTATTGACCGTCACGCCACGCGTGTTATCATTCCCGCCCAGTGGGCCGGTTGTGCTGTAATCAATGCTGCCGTCAGTGGTCTTGATCCGCGCGATGGTGCGATTGAGCGTAGCTTTGACACTGGCGACGTTCTCCGCCGCGTTATAGCCAATCAGCGCAAGCCATTGGCCATCCGGCGAGAAGCTGAATTTACCTTCCGAGGTGGCCGAGCCGCTGGCCACCAAATTTGTGCCAGTCGCGGCTGAGGGCATGGTGAAGGTCTGGACAAATGCACCATTGGTGGTGTACTCATCCACTTTCACAATGGCGCCATCGGAACCAAGCGCGGCGCCGTTGCCGTCACAACGGAAAATCAGCAGATTGCCGAGGGTGATCTGCGCCGCGCTCGCGGTGACACAGGTGATAAGCAAGCTGAGGGTGATGGTCAGAAACGTTTTCATTGTCGATCTCCTTGAATAAGTGAAGCAGAAACAGGTTACATGCGTGGGTTAAGATGCAAGCCGGCCGCATGTCGGGTCTTGGTTAAGTTCCACGCGCAGGCCTTAGCGCTTGCGCAAGAACGCCAACACGGCCACGCCCGCCACGCCCAGCAGCGCTGGTTCGGGCACGACGGTTATGCTGTAAGTCGGCATGATCAGCGGACCACTATTGCTCTTATAGTACAGATTGCTGCCGTTGTTAAAGTCGGCCAGCAAGACCGCCTTCAGGCCGGCGCGGGTCACCGAGATCTGCGCGTTGGTTCCGTCGGCGAAATAGCCGTTGTCCGTCTCGGTGGCCGAGTCGGTCAACTGGACGGCTGCGTCATTGAGCGCCGACGGCAGCGCGCCGACAGTGGCCTCGTTAAATGCTTCCGTGCTTAACGCATAGAGCCATTTCGCATCATTGGTCGTTGTGGGACGCTCATTCCAGCCCATGCCTTCGTAGGCATAGAGCGCTTCACCACTGTTACTAAAGCCCGCATTGGAGCCAAAGGGCAAACAATCCGTGTAAAAGATCGTGCCCGGACCACTGACGATACTCCAGCCTTGCAGGGTTCCATCGCCCGCTATTTGAATGATTGTCCCGGCGACAACTTCGGCGCCATTCGACCAGACAAAGGCGCTTTCCGTTGGATTGAACGCCTGCAGGGTGTTCGACCAGGTACAATCAGTAAAGGTGATCGGCGTGTTGGCCGGAATACTCGCCAGCGGAACGACAACCAGTGCATCCGGGTTGTCGCAGTTTATCGCAATGATGGCGAGGTCGCCGGCAGTCAGCGCCAGCACGTTGCCGGTCAGCAGTGTGGCGAGTGTGACAATGGTCAGAAACGTTTTCATTGGCAGTCTCCTTGCGTGAAGCAGTTATTGGTTATGCGTGCCGCACTGGTCGTCCAGCGTTGCACACGGACAGTCTACTGCATCACTATGAAGGTGCGCCGCTGAATTGTGTTGGGGTTTGGTTAATTTTCGGATCCCTGCACCAGCACCGCCGTCATAACGTGACTAGTGCTGCGCTATTCGCGCAAGACGTACGCACACACCCTTGGCACTCTTCATGGATGCCGTCTGTCGCTTCCGCGCATGCGCCACCGCGCTCACGCTTATCCCGCCCATTATCTCGCCTATCTCGCGCTGGCGCAAACGCCCAAGCCCCTGTTCTGTCAGCGCCCACAACGCCGCCTGTCGTGCTGCGGCCGCGCTTGCGCGTGCGCGCCGCAGCCGTTCCGTCTCAACGCCATACTCCGTTGCTACTGACGAGCGTAGCGCCGCCGCGCCCTTGGCCCACCCGCGCCCTGCGCTGCCTTTTGCCGCCGGGTCTTCCACGCCATGTTCCCAAAGGGTGCGCCGGATCTTTTCCCTGCAGGTCTTCATTGTTCAATCTCCTTTGCGTGAAGCTGTTGTTGATGGTGCGTGCCGCATTGGCCGTCCCGTGCTGCACACGGACAGTCTACTGCATGAATGTGAAGATGCGCACCTGAATTGTGTTGGGCTTTGCTTAATGTACCAAACCCCGCATACACACCGCGCATGTGCATTAGCGGCGATAACAATCGCACACCGAGTCCAGAACTCCTGACATAGCTTGCGCTGCTTTCCTTATTTGACGGTCGTCACGACGTGTTGGTGCATCGACGGGGTGCGAACCTTTTGGGCAGCGGGATTCCCGAGCTAAGCCATCCACGCCCCGTCCTTTAAATAGCGGGATTTCTGAATTCACCGACTTGATGGTGCATGGTAGTTTGGGTGCCGTGTGGCTGGCGGAGTACGGGCTGCCGTGGTGCCCCGACGGGGCAAAGGAATATAGCCCAGGGCAACGCCCTGGGTAGTAGCACATCCCGCACATTCCCGCCCTGACGGGGCGGGGGTAATCAAGGTGGTGTGGCGGAGAAAGACCCTTCCTACCTGCGCCCCGACAGGGCGCACTGATCATCCCGCTCGTTTCCCAGGGCGTTGCCCTGGGCTGGTATACTCCGCACCGTTGGCGCGGCAGCGGCCTCTGCAACGCGGCTTTCCGCATGCATCGCCGGCAACGTGTCAACAAATACCGCGGACATTTTAAACACCTCTATGTCAGGAATTCTGGAGTCTGCCGCATTGCTGAAAAGAGAGCCAGACGACAAAAAAACCGGCCGCGAGCATGCTCGCGGCCGGTTTTTTTGTCGTCTGGCTCTCTTTTCAGCAATGCGGC
>JAPLST010000170.1 GCA_026398485.1 bacterium | reverse complement strand
GGCGCAGCAGCAGCCAGAGCGGCAGAATGGCGGCCGCAATCAATGCCGGCTCGGGCACGGTCGTGTCCAGTGCGAAATCCGGCGACTCGGCTTGGCCCCAATCGGCCAGGCACGGCCATGTGTTCAGCGCCAACACCGCCAGCAATAGAATCAATTTTGTGCGCATCATTCTTCTCCCAAAACAATTATTCCTCAATGCAACAATATAGCACAAGCACCAGTGCAATGCAAGCGCCCGGCGATATTTCTGAAATTCCGCTATAGGGGGAAATGCGAACCTGACGTAGCTAAATCTGTTGTGGGTCTGAGGTAGGGCGGCCAGGCCCTGACCGCCGTTGCTGCAAGCGCACGCACGCCGGTGCTACAATGGCGCAGCGACGACCGCGGCGGTCAAGAGCCTGACCGCCCTACCTGTCTGCGCGCTCTACGCCGGCGACACCGTGTCAGGATCGCCGGCTCCCGTTCTTATAGCGGAATTTCAGTTGGCACAAATGGCGTTTGACTTCACCGCGCCGTTTTGCAATAATGCTGCATGCCTGCTACACACAACCCCCGAAATCTCAAAGGCCGCGTCGCCGTCGTCACCGGCGGCGGTGGCATCCTCTGTTCGGTCATGGCCAAAGCGCTGGCGCATGCCGGCGCAAAAGTCGCCGTGCTTGATCTTGATCCGAAAAAAGCGGCGACGGTCGCCACGCAGTGCGGCCGCGGCGCACTCGGCCTTGGCGCCAGCGTCCTCGACCGCGCCTCGCTCGAACATGCCCGGCGCGAGATCAAGCGCCGGCTCGGCCCGGTCAGCATTCTCGTCAACGGCGCGGGCGGCAATCATCCCGGCGCCACCACCACTCCGCAGCAATCTTTTTTTGAACTGCAGCAGGATGCCTTTGACAAAGTCTTGCAGCTCAACATTCTGGGCACGATCCTCCCCTGCCAGGTCTTCTGCCAAGACATGGCGCGCCGCAAGCAAGGCGTGGTCATCAACATCGCCTCAATGAACGCCTTTCGCCCGCTGACCCGCATTCCCGCCTATTCCGCCGCCAAAGCCGCCGTCAAAAATTTCACCGAGTGGCTGGCCGTGCATCTGGCCAAGGAATACAGTCCGGCCATTCGCGTCAACGCCATCGCCCCCGGCTTTTTTCTCACGCAACAAAATCAATTTCTGCTGGTCGACGAACAAACCGGCAAACCCACGCCGCGCGGCAAGGCCATCCTCAATGCCACCCCGTTCGGCGCCTATGGCGAACCCGATGACTTGGTCGGCACCCTCCTCTGGCTGTGCAGTGACGCAAGTCGCTTTGTCACCGGCGTGACCGTGCCGGTCGACGGCGGCTTTAACGCCTTTTCCGGAGTCTGACATCATGACCAATCGCGAACGCACCCTGGCCGCACTGAACTATCAGCCGTATGACCGCCTGCCGCTCGTGCATTTTGGCTACTGGCGCGAGACGCTGCAAAAATGGGCGGCGGAAGGCCACATCACAGATGCGCTGGCTAATGCGTGCAACGACGGCAATGATGCTGACCTCGCGCTGAATGCCCAGCTTGGCTTTGACTTCTGCTGGACGTGCGCCGTGGGGCCCAATACCGGCTTGGTGCCCGGCTTCCCCGAACGGGTCATCGAGCAATTCCCCGACGGCTCTTACACAAAGTTCACGGCCGATGGCGTGATTGTCGTCGTCAAGCCCGGGGTCGTTTCAATCCCGGCCGAAATTGACCACTTGCTCAAAGACCGCGCCACGTGGGAAGAACATTACAAGCCGCGCCTGCACTTCGCGCTCGAACGCATCCCCGCCCATGCCGCAGACCCAGCCCTGCGCCAGCCTGCCCGCGATCTCCCGCGCGGCCTCTTCTGCGGCAGCTTGTTCGGCATCATCCGCAACTGGCTGGGCGTCGAGGGCTCCAGCTATTTGTATGCCGACGACGAACCGCTCTTCACCGAAATTATTGATACCGTCGGCGAGGTGGCGTATCAATGCACCCAGCATGTGCTGGCCCAGGGCCTGCGTTTCGACTTTCTGCATTTCTGGGAAGATATCTGCTTTAAAAACGGCCCGCTGGTCATCCCCTCCGTCTTCGCCGAAAAAGTCGGGCCACATTACCAACGCATAACCGAACTCGGCCGCCAGCATGGCATCACGCTCTGCTCACTCGACTGCGACGGCATGATCGACGCGCTGATCCCGACCTGGATCAATAATGGCGTCAACATCATGTTCCCCATCGAAGTCGGCACGTGGGACGCCAGCATCGCGCCGTGGCGCGCCACCTATGGCACGGAACTGCGCGGCGTCGGCGGCATGAACAAAACCGTCTTCGCACACGATCGCGCGGCCATCAACACCGAAGTTGACCGTTTGAAAACATTGGTTGAATTGGGTGGCTTCATCCCCTGCCCCGACCACCGCATCGCCCCCGATGCCATCTGGGACAACGTGCGCTATTATTGCCAGCGCATGCGCGAAGTCTTCGGCTGATGCGCGTATGTTTCGTACATGCGCATCCGGCGTCCTTGCTGTCCCTTGCGGCCTTTACGTCCTTCGTCTCCCTTGCGCATGTCCCTGCTCTACTCCCACGCTTCGCCTGACACGCCGCTGACCCTGGCGCACCAGCGCGCCGCCGTGCAGGCGGTCCTCGACGCCCAGCCGCAGGCACTCCGCCGCCTGCTGATCATTCCGCCCGATATCACCCGCGCCAATGCCGGCGCCGGCATGTTGACGCGCCTCGTCGTCGAACGTGCCCGCGCGCAACGCCCGGACTGCCACATCGCCATCCTGCCCGCACTCGGCACGCATACGCCAATGACCGCGGCGGAGCGCACGGCCCTGTTTGGCGACCTGCCGGCCGCTTTGTTTGTCGACCATAATTGGCGCAGCGGCTTGGCCCACCTCGGCGACGTGCCGGCCGAGTTCATTCACCAAGTGTCGCACGGCCAGCTGGACTATTCCATCAATGTCGCAATCAATGCCCTGCTGCGCGACGGCGCCTTTGACCTGATCCTCTCCATCGGGCAGGTCGTGCCGCATGAAGTCATTGGCATGGCCAACGGCAACAAGAATATCCGGGTCGGCGTCGGCGGCCACGACACGATCAATAAAACCCATTTTCTCGGCGCCGTTTGCAACATGGAAACAATTCTTGGCCGCGCCGGCAATCCCGTGCGCGCCGTGTTTGATTATGCCGAGGATCACTTTTTCAGCGGCCTGCCAATTGTCTACCTGCAATCCGTCATGGCCACGGCGCCCGACGGCGCAGTCAGCATGCGCGGCCTCTTCGCCGGCGCAGGCCACGCGCCCTTTCGCGCCGCCGCCGCACTCAGCCAGCAATTGAACATCACTCTGCTCGACGCGCCCATTCGCAAAGCGGTGGTCTACCTTGACCCGCATGAATTCAAGAGCACCTGGTTGGGTAACAAAGCGATTTACCGCACCCGCATGGCCATGGCCGACGGCGGCGAATTGCTGGTCATCGCGCCGGGCGTCGCGGTGTTCGGCGAAGACCCGGAGATCAACCGCTTGATCAGTAAATACGGCTATCGCGACACACCGGCCACGCTCGCCGCCGTGCACGCCAATCAAGAATTGCGCGACAACCTGTCGGCCGCCGCCCATTTGATTCACGGCTCGTCCGAAGGCCGCTTCACCATCACCTACGCGACCGGCCAGCTCACGCGCGCCGCGCTCGAGGCCGTCGGCTTTGCGCATGCGCCACTGGCCGACACGCTGCGCCGCTACCAGCCCGAACGCTTGCACAACGGGCGCCACACCATCGCCGGCGAAGACATCTATTTCATCCGCAATCCCGCGCTCGGCCTCTGGGCCTTGCGTTCCCAATTCCCGCTGTGATCTGTCGTTTGCCGTGAGTAAATTCTTTCGCAACGAAATAATTTGGAGTTAGATCTGGCACGCACCGCGTTTCAAAGCGCCACACGACCAACATCTCCAGAAGATTATTTGGTCACATCAGCAACGGCACTGCGCTACCCAGGTGAGGGGTTCTTTATATTGGAATTTCTTTTTGGCGCTGAAGATGACGAATGTACTTGCCAACGTTGTTTTCAGATTGTGGCGCGGACGCGGCGGGTGTCACGGACTATGCCTGAGTCTTTCATAGTTGCCGCAGTTGCTCGAAAGTCAGCGCAACGTACGACGCGATTCTGTCCGCACGGGGCAAGAAACAGATGTGATTTCGCCGGCTCCTTCTTCAGTCCTTCTCTAAAGCCCCCGGCCACAGAAGTTGCTCGCTTCGCATAACATGCAGGATGAAGATTTTCTTCACTTCGGTTCTGTAAAAGACGCGACAGGGAGGGATACCAACTGCCGATACAGCGCAACCATCGTTTCATCCTCTTCTGGGCCTGCTCATGAGAACACGACTGGCCTGCTTGAACTGCCTTTTCCCCACGGGCAATCCCTTCTAAGTGATAGTATAGTGATACTTGGTTCAACCGTCAAGTGTCGCACGCGGATGTTCTTCATATATCGGCATTTGGCACGTCTGTTCCAAAGTTGACGCGCATGCGCCATTGACGGAACTGAGCGCAGGTGCGATCTCCAGTTCGCAATTTTTGTTGGAAAGCGCCGCGCACAGAACCGCCGGCAACTTCTGCCCCTCTGCAACCATACATTCTCGTGTCGCACGCGAATTAAGCGGGATATGGAAATCCCGTGATTGGGCGCAGATGTAGTCCTCTGCCTTGCACCTGCTTATCTGCGGCGTAGCAACGCCATGATCGCTGCGCCAATCAGCCCCAGCACGGCCGGCTCAGGTACTGGCGCCATCGCCACGCCACGGAATGCCGCGTTGGCGCCTGCGGTCGCCAAGATCGTCAGGCTGCCGGAAAAGGTGCCTTGATATCCGCTGGTGTCGGTCACGGTTGCTAACGTGCCGCCGCCGGTTGCGGTACTGCCACCCGTTGTTGCGTATAAGGTAACATCATTGCCATTAACGACGCCATCCAATCCACGATAGGCACTCGCGGCAACCACACCGTAGTGTTGCCACACGATGCCTGACCGACAATACTTCGACAGGACATTCTGGGTGTCAAAAGCAACGTACAATGTGTCAATGCCAGGCTCGTCAGCTGAAAGATCCGCCATGACAAAGCTATAGGCGCTGCTGACCGTGGCATAGGGCAAGCCGATCAGCAACTCAATGGTTTGATTGGAGGTCGTCGGCAGGCCACCACTGACCGAATTAACGACACGATTGTCACCCGAAGCAGTGGAGAGAAACAGTTGATTGCCAAAGATCTTCACCTGGCGGATATTGGTTGTGCTGTTGCTGGTAATCTGGACGGAAGTGGCATCGCCCCACGCGGCATAGCGCACACCGCCCATGGCGCCACACATCCACACCGCGTTCCCGTCAGTCGAGCAGGCGGCGCGTGGATTGCCTGGGGATGAGAAGTCAGCCAGCGCCATGGTTTGCAGTGTTCCCGAGCTATTGACACGTCCAATAACACGATTGACCGATGTCCCGGCACTAGCCTGCAAACCCGAGGTGTAAGGAAACGGATTGGGTCGATAGCCAGTGAACATGAGATATTTGCCGTCGGTCGAGCGCGTGATCAGGCCTTCCGAGGTGGCCGTGCCGTTGGCAACGAGTTGATTGCCGTCACCTGCCGTGGGCGGCAGCAACATGGATTGTACGAGCGTGCCATTGGTGGAATATTCATCGAGATATACCACATTGCCGGTGCTGGCCAGCGGCGACGTGCCATCACCGACACGATAGATGACGACATTACCGGGCGTAAACGAAGAGGCCATGCTGCTGAACGTGACGCAGAAAAAAAGCGCGATAGTCGGCAGGAGCAAATTCTTCATAAGATGGGCTCCGGGTGATTTGATTACATTGGCGCAACGCGGCTGCGTACAGCCAACAACAAGCTGCAGCATAGCCCACGGCGCGCTGGCTCGCTAGTGTAGCACAACGGGCCCGAGAACGCAAATTACGGCTGCACACGCTGAAATTCCGATATAAGGAAATGAACCGCCGCGGTGCTGCGGACGGCCCCTTCGTTCGGCGCAGCCGAACCTTGGAGTGCGGGAGCCGCGCTCCCGCTTTGCATAGCCGAGCCGTGCTCGGCGTCGGATGGTCAGCGCTCCCGGCAGCATGGCTGCCGCATCGAAAGCGGGCGGCGCGATTTTCAGTTAATGTCGCTTTTTGGGGTTTTAATTCCCTACAAAGCGCCTCCGGTTAAATTAACTGTCTTCCAGTACAGTTTACGATTATTGTGTTGCGAAGTCAAACGCTACGGCGGAAGGCCCGGAATGGCACAAAGATATGAGTAATCACTGAGGCTGACCGGAGTGCCACCACGGTCTTGCAGCCAAGCGAGTATTGAGTCACTGGGAAGGCATCATCACGATGTCTTCCTCTTTTTTAAGAACCAACTCGTGGTTTTGCGGCGCAGTGATGCGGTGACGGATGCACCCTGAGAAAGTTCCTGACAGATTCTGACATGGGCTTATGCTACCCTGGTGGCATGAAGCACCGAGCCCAATTCATGCGTGCGGTCGACTGAGCGCCGGCGAATGCGTATAATTCTCAAGCGTTGCGTAACAAACATGTAGGCAGTCATGTTCGAGCAAGCCTTCAAGAATATCGACGATGTCCTGTGGAAAGAGGCCGGGTGTACCACGGAACTTGACTACGCCGAGCAAACCTCGTGGCTGCTGTTCCTGAAATACCTTGACGGCCTCGAAGAGGACAAAGCCACCGAAGCCGCTCTGGAAGGGAAGAAATACGCCTACATTCTCGACAAACCGTACCGCTGGGAAAGCTGGGCCGCTCCCAAGAGCAAGGATGGCAAGATCGACCACAACGCCGCCCAGACCGGCGATGACCTCCGCGATTTCGTCAACCAGAAACTCTTTCCCTACCTGCACGGCTTCACCCAACGGGCC
>JAPLST010000131.1 GCA_026398485.1 bacterium | reverse complement strand
CCCGCCGCTGGCGGGATCCACGCCGTTGGCGGGACTCCAAGCAGCTCCAAGCAGCCCTGAACCCAAGTTCCGCCCGCACAGCAGCGGCGGCGGTCAGAGCATGGTCGGCAAGGGGCCCGGCGTCTGCCGGTCGAGCGTGCCGGACGCGAGCAATGCGTCCAATTCCGCCAGCAGGCGCGCCTTGTCGGCCGGGAACCGGCCTTGCAGCGGCACGATGTTCGAGGAATGATCGGCGCGAAACACCGTGCGGTCAAGCTGCAAACCGGCCAGCAGGTCGCGCACTTCACGCACCGCCTCGTCTTCGGTCAGCATCTGGTGCGCGGCCAGCAGGTCATGATGCAACGGCGTGCCGGCGATCGGAATGTAGCGCAGGGCCGACAACAAGCGCGGCTGCATCCGATTGAGCGCGGCCGCCGTCGCGCGCACATGCAGCGCACTGCCGGCGCGGCCGGCCAGCCCGATCAGAACCATGACCGACATGCGCAAGCCGGCCGCTTGCGCGCGTTGGCCGGCGCTGACCATTTCGGCGGCGGTCTCGCGCTTGTGCACCACGCGCAGCACATCGTCGCTGCCGCTTTCCAAGCCCAGGTAGAGCGTGTGCAGCTTGCGTTCGCGCAAGGCGCCCAGCGCGTCGTCGCTTTTGCCCATGATCGAGTGGCCATTGGCATAGACACTGACGCGCGCCAAGCGCGGGAATGCGGCATTGAGTTCGTCCAGCACCGCCCGCAGCAGATCGAAGGGCAGGGCCATCACGTCACCGTCGGCCAGAAAGACACGCGCGGCATCGGGCTGGCGCCGGGCTTCACGGCGGATGGCGCGCAGGCATTCATCCAGCGGCAGGGCGCGGTAGTGAATGCCTTTGTACATGGCGCAAAACGTGCAGGCGTTCCACGGACAACCGTCGGCGATCCGAATAAGGACGCTGTCGGCTTCGGCCGGCGGGCGGAAAAGAATGTGCGGGCGAAAAAGCAATTTACGAATTACGATTTACAAATTACAAATTACGTTCAGCGTTCAGCGTTTATCGTTCATCGTTTTTGCAGGCGGCGGGACGCGGCCGTAGAGCGCGGCCAGATCGTGCAGGCGCGCGGCGATGAACGGCGTTAGTGCCTCCGGCCGGAAGCGCCATTGCCAGTTGCCTTCCGGATTGCCGGGATAGTTCATGCGCGCGGCATTCCCAAGGTTGAGGACATCCTGCAACGGCACGATGGCCGTGTCGGCGACGCTGGCGAGCACGGCGCGGACCATGTCCCAGGCAACATCGCTGCCGCTGACGCCGAAATAGCGCCGGACGTGGTCGCGCGTTTTTTCGTCGGCGCTGTCGTACCAGCCGCGGGTCGTGTCGTTGTCATGACTGCCGGTGTAGGCGACGCAATTGGCCGGATAATTGTGCGGCAGGAATTCATTGGTGGCGTCATCATCACCAAAACCGAACTGCAGGATTTTCATGCCGGGGAAGCCGAATTGGACGCGCAGGGCCTCGACCTCGGGCGTGATCAGCCCCAGGTTTTCGGCGATGATCGGCAGCGTGCCGAGCGTGGCGCGCACCTGTTCAAACAATGCGGCGCCGGGTGAGGCGACCCATTCGCCGTGCTCGGCGGTGGCACTGCCGGCGGGCACATGCCATGCGGCGGCGAAGCCGCGGAAGTGGTCGATCCGCACAATGTCGAACATGTGCAGCAAGGCGCGAAAGCGGGCGATCCACCAGGCGAAGTTGTCGGCGCGGCAGGCGTCCCAATTGTAGAGCGGATTGCCCCACAGCTGGCCGGTGACGCTGAAGTAGTCGGGCGGCACGCCGGCGACAAAGGTCATCATGCCCTTGTCATCGAGCTGGAACAAGTGTGGATTGGCCCAGACATCGGCGCTGTCATAGGCGACGAAGATCGGCATGTCGCCGATGATCTGCACGCCGTGGTCGTGGGCATAGGCGCGCAGGGTCTGCCACTGCGTGAAGAATTGCCATTGGACGAAGGCGTGGTAGCGGATGCGCGCGGCAAGGTCGGGCGGCTCGGCCTCGTAGAGTTTGTGTTTGCCGGCGCTCCAGGTGTTCCAGATGCGATCGCCATGAAATTCCTTGAGGGCCATGAAGCGCGTGAAGTCATCGAGCCAGTCGGCGTATTTGCGGGTGAACGCGGCGAGTTTCTTGTGCTGGGCATGGGTGCCATGGCGGACAAAGGCGGCGAAGGCGGCGGCCAGCATGGCGCGATGGAAATCAATGACCGGGCCGTAATCGGCGCGGTCGCGCGAGAACACCGGTGCGGCGGCGAGGGCGGCGCGGTCGAGCCAGCCTTGCGCGGCCAGCGCATCCAGGCTGATCAGGTACGGATTGCCGGCGAAGGCCGAAAAGCACTGGTAGGGCGAGTCGCCGAAGCCGGTGGGGCCGAGCGGCATGACCTGCCAGACGCGCTGGCCGGCGGCCTCCAGAAAATCAACAAACTGAAACGCGCCGGGGCCAAGGTCGCCAAGGCCGTACGGCCCGGGCAGCGAGGTCGGGTGCAGAAGAATGCCGCTGGCGCGCGTCGCGGTGGAGATGGTCATCGCAAGTGCTCCAAGATGGTTAGGGACATATTATACAGAATTGATGGGGTTGGGGTGCAGGGGAAATGATGAATGATGAATGATGAATGATGAATGATGAATGCAGAGCAAGCAACAAAGCAGGGTTCAGGGTTCAGGGCTGCTTGGAGCTGCTTGGAGTCCCGCCAACGGCGTGGATCCCGCCAGCGGCGGGGTTCAGGGTTCAGGGTTGCAGAGAAAAATGATTTTGTTGCAAAACCATTTTGTGCAAAATGAATTGCCGCAATTCATTTTTATAGCCGAGGAATGTCCAATGATGGAGTTCTGCGCCGACACTTCGACCTTCGATATTCCTTGCTGCTTGGAGTCCCGTCAAAGGCGGGATTCGATATTCGATATTCAGCAGCGGTTCAGGGGGGGTATAGCGACGACCGCGGCGGTCAAGGGCCTGACCGCCCTACCTGTTTGCGCGCTCTACGCCGGCGGCTCCCGTTCTTATAGCGGAATTTCAGTTAGTGCAAAAGGACTGCTTTACTTTTTATCCGCATTGTGCTATAGTTGCATCATGCCGATGAACCTGATATACAGTGCGCCAGTGCGCCAGTGCGCCAGTGCCTTCCATTCTTCCATTCTTTAGCCGCAATGCGCGCGGGCATTGACGGCTGTGCCTGCGCGCACCGCGGTCACACGTGCGCCACAACTTTGAATGCATGCGCCGGTCAATACATAACTGTCTGTAACAACAACAACAAGGGAGCAGAACGATGCGTACCAAACTGATTGTACTGCTGGCATTGCTGGCGCTGTGCGCCGTGCCGTGCCTGGCCGAATGGGGCCAAGCCGAATCGCCGGATTTCGCGCTGGACACAACCGTGCCCGAGCCGGCATTGATTGCAGCCGCCATTCTGCCGCTCTGGCTGCTGCTGCGCCGCACATGAAAGTGGGAGCGGCCTCCGCGCCGCGAATGTTCCGTTGTGGCACGGGCGTCCCGCCCGTGATGCAGAATCATGGGCAAGATGCCCATGCCACGAAGTTCATCAATCAAGTAAATCAAGGAGATCCTGCATGAAAACAACACCTATTACCGCCGTCGTGCTATCGCTCGCACTGAACGCATTCACTGCCTTCGCCGCCGTGACGGTCACGAATGTCACCGCCGTCGTGTCACCCGGAAAAGTAGTGACGATCAGCTATGACTTAGCCAGTCCGAGTGCGCTGACCAATGCCGTGGGCGTCAGCATCTCGACCAATGGCGGGGCGACATTTTTCAGCACCTGCACGAACTTCACCGGCGCGGTGGGCAACAATGTGGCGCCGGGCACGACGAAGCAGATTTTCTGGGGTGCCCGCTACGACACGCTGCCGACCAACAATTATCCGCTTACCAGAGTGCGGGTGTTGGCGTCGGACAGCATGGCGCTGATCCCGGCCGGCCCATTCCAGATGGGTACGAACAACCTGCCCTATGAATCAGAAATGGCCGATGCCGGGCCGAATCATACCGTGACCCTCAGCGCCTTTTTCATGGACAAACACGAGGTGACGTCGCAGCAGTGGTTTGAGGTAAGAAACTGGGCGCTGACGAATGGCTATGCGTTTGGCGCGGGTTCCGGCAAAGGTGCTCTGCATCCGGTGCAGACAGTCAATTGGTTTGATTGTGTCAAGTGGTGCAATGCGCGCAGCGAGAAAGAAGGCCTGACGCCGTGCTATTATACCAACGCGGCGCAGACCCTGGTGTACCGCGGCGGGTCAGCAAATCTGTCGAACGAATGGGTGAACTGGAGTGCCAACGGTTATCGCCTGCCGACCGAGGCGGAATGGGAAAAGGCGGCGCGCGGCGGCGCGGTTGGCATGCGCTTCCCGTGGAGTGATGCAAATACGATCACGAATTCGCGCGCGAACTATTGTAGTGATACATATTTTGCATATGACTTGGGCCCGGACGGGTATAACCCGCTGTTCACGCCGGGCGACGAGCCGTACACCAGTCCGGTCGGCTATTTCGCGCCGAACGGCTATGGGCTTTATGACTTGGCGGGAAATGTCTGGGAATGGTG
>JAPLST010000213.1:9027-17106 GCA_026398485.1 bacterium | reverse complement strand
TCGATCCGCGCATTGCGCAGGTTGAGATATGCCAGCGCATAGCCCGCCACGCCCCAGCAGATCAGGATGAGCACATCCCGCAGCAGCAATGGCTCCGTGCCGGCAAATGCCGCACGCGCCAGGCGGATGGCGTAATACGTCGGCGTGCAGTACGCCAGAAAACGCTCCCAGTTCGGCAACGTCTCGATCGGCACCAATGCGCCGCTCAAAAACATCAGCACAAACGAGAGCAGAAAGCAGATGTCGCTGTACAATAGAAACCGGCGCGTCATCGACGCAATGGCGCTCATCACGCCGTTGGCCGCCAGCACAAAGACCAGCACGGCGGCCAGCGCCGCGCCCACATGCATCGGCGTACCCGGCCGGCTGATGCTGCTGTACAGCGCCCAAGCCACCGCCACCACCAGCAAGGTCAGCAATGCGCTGCCAGCCGCGCGCACGAGCAGCAGCAGCAGGCGCGGCACCGGCGCCACCAGAATGCGGAAGAGCATGCCCTGCTCCCAGTCCAAAATCCACGCCAGGCCGCCGTTCAGCGCGGTCAAGATCATGATCAGCAACGGCAGCATGCTGGCTGCCATAAACATGGCCAGCGCGCGCCGCGTGATGCGCATGTTGTACATCTGCAATCGGGGCCCGCCCGGCTGTGCGCCGGACATGTCGGCCGCCACGCCGATCAGCATCCCGGCAATAATCCGGTCCAGCAAGGGATTGTAGCCCGCCAGCGTGATGCCGACCTGATGCGGGAAATTGCTGGTGATGGCGACGCAGGCGACAATCGCCCGCGCCCGCAATGCGTCCGTGGCGGCCGCCGGCGTGGCAAACGTGCGCGTGTTCAGCTCGTGTGCGGCACAGGCGCGCGTCATCGCCCGCGCCAAGGCCGGATTCGGCACGTACAACCCGATCTGCACGTGCGTGCCGATATACACAATCAATAAATAATGCGCAATCATCAAGAACACGGCGCTCAGCGCAACGCTCACCAGTGCATGGCGCGGCTCGCGCCACCACTGCAGCACTTGCACGCGCAACAGCATCCACGTCATGCGCCGAAGATTCATGCGCACGTCTCCCCTGCCGCGGGCTCGGCAAACCAGCGTTGCAACGCCGCCAGCAGTGCGGCCGGCGCCGCGTCCCGCATGGTCTGCGTCACCACACCGTGATCCAGCACATACACCGCGTCGCACACCTGCGCGGCTTCCTCAAGATAATGGGTCGTCAACAAAACCGCGCAGCCCTGCGCGGCGAGCGTGCGCAGAATCGCCCAGACATGCTGCCGCACGGTCGGATCCAGCCCGGTCGTCGGCTCATCCAGCAGCAGCACGGCGGGCGTATGCACCAAGGCGCAGGCCAGCAGCACGCGCTGGTACATCCCGCTCGACAGCGTGCTGATCCGCTGGGCGGCGACGGCGTCCAGTTGGCACAGCGCCAGCACGCGCGCACAGGCGGCTGCGCCGGCCGCCGCGGCCATGCCCTGCAAACTTGCTTGGAACAGCACCATCTCGCGCACACTCAGAAATGCATACAAAGGCGTGTCGCGCGACACGACGCCCAAGGCGGCGCGCGCGCCAAGATCCGTGTCGCAAACCACCCGCCCGTTCACCTCGACCTGCCCGTGATCCAGGCACAACCAGCCGGCGCAGGCACGAATCACGGTGCTCTTGCCCGCGCCGTTGTGGCCCAGGATACCGACAATCTCACCCGCCGGCACGGCCAAGTTCACGTCATGCACGACCCAGCGCCCATCGTAGCGTTTGCCGATGTCGCGCAGGTGCAGTGCTGCAGGTGCCGTGCTCGTGGTCATGCCGTTCATAAAACTGTACAACTATAACAAATGCACGGCCATTCGGCAAGGACGTAATTCTTTCGTAATTCTTTCGCGGCGAAAGAATTATAAATGGTACAATAAACCCATGCGCGTTCTTTTGGTCAGCATGCCGGACATGGCCCACTCGATTGGCTGCTGCATGCGGCTGCCGAGTGGCGCGCTGGCGTCCTTGGCCGGCAATCTGCCGGGGCATGACGTGCGCGTGCTCGATTTGGTGGGCCGGCCGCGCCGCGCGCATGCCTTGCTCATTGAGGCCTTGCGCACATTTCAACCGCACGTGCTCGGCCTGACCGCGATGACGTTTCAATTCAGTTCGTTGCTGGACCTGGCGCGCGGCGCACGCATTGAAATGCCAGCGGTCAAGATCGTCGCTGGTGGATTTCATGTTTCCCTGCTGGCGGACAACTTTGCTGTCGAATATCCCGACACGCCCCTGGATTTTATCGTGCGTGGCGAGGGCGAAGCGACCTTGCGCGAGCTGTTGACCGTCCTTGACGCCGGCACGCGTGACGTGTCATCCGTGCCGGGCCTGAGCTGGCGCGACGCCGGCGTGTGGCGGCACAATCCGGCGCGGCCCCTGCTGGCGCTGGACGAAATCGCCTTGCCGCGGCGCGCCGCACGGCTGGTGACCCGCTTCCCCTCGATCGGCGGCTTGTGCGACACGATGGAAACGTCGCGCGGCTGCGTGCATGCCTGCACGTTTTGCTCGATTCACGCCATGTCTGGCGCGCACTATCGCACCTTTCCCATCGCACGCATCGTCGAAGATTTGCGTGATCTCCGCGCACGCGGCGCCAAATTCATCATGCTCACCGATGATAATCTGGCCTGCGATCCTGATCACTGGCGCGCCGTCTGCGAAACCATCTGCCGCCACAATTTCACCACCATGCGCTTTATCGTGCAGGTCGGCGCCGCGCCGCTGGCGGCGCATCCAGACATAGTCGCGCTGATGGCGCGCGCCAACATGCGCATCGTCTTTGTCGGCATGGAATCCATGCGCCACGCGCGCCTTGCCACGGCACACAAGCCGGCCACGCCGGACATCAATCGGCGCGCCATCGAGAACCTGCAGCGCAACGGCATTGCCGTCATCGCCGGCTTGATCGCCGGCTTTCCGGATGACACACGTGAAACCATCCGCGCGGATGCCGCCGCCGTCCGGCACCTGCGGCCGGATGCCTTCAGTATGCAAATCATGACACCGTTTCCCGGCACGCGCGTGCGCGGCGAACTGCTCCGGCAGCAGCTTGTGTGCAATTTCGATTATGATCACTATGACGGCGCGCACGCCAATGTCCGCACCCACACCTTGAGTCAAACAGCATTGCAGCGCTGCGTCACGCGCGCAACCTTCCGCGCGATTCTCTCGCCGGCGTTCATGTTGCGCAACCGCCTGCTACACATGATGCCGTACGGCGTTGTCCGCGCGCAACTAACCAGTTTCTTTTACGACATCGGCAAGCTGCTGTTCGGCGATCATTGGGGCACGCGCTATTCGCCGCGCCATCCGGTCACCACGGCCAACGCATCGCGCGCGGCATAGGGCCGCGCGAGGCGCGCCGCCGCCGCACGCATTTGCTGCAGTTGCTGTGGCGCCGCCAGCAGCGCTGCCACCGCAGCCGGCACATCGCCCACGCGGTGCGGCCGCCGCGCCGCCCCCGCCGCTTCCAGCAGCAGCGCGTTGGGCAGTTCGTGCCCGGCGATGTGCGGCACAATCACCATCGGCAATCCCATCGCCATGCTCTCGGCGCACGTCACACCGCCGGCCTTGCTTACCAGCACATCACCGCACGCCATGACACGCTCGACGTGCTCGGTGTAACCAAGCGCGACAACACGCGGCATGAGATCCGCACATGCGTGCGTGACCTGCTGCCGCGCCTGTTCGTTGCGCCCTGCCAGCACCAGCACTTGGGCCTGCGGCGCGCACTCGGCAATGGCGCGCGCCATGCCCGCCAGATCGCCCGCACCGCGCGCGCCGCCCATCACCAGCACGGTGGGCCGCGCCGGATCAATGCCAAGTTCGCGTGCGCAGACAGTGCGGTCCGGCAGTGTGCTGAAGGCCGGCATGATCGGTGTGGCATTGAGATGAATGCGCGCACGCTCCACGCCGTGGTGCACAAGCCGTTCAATGGCGCAGACCGACGGCGTGAAGTAGCCGGCGACATGGTCCTGCACCCAGATTGCATGCGCATCGCAATCCGTCAAATGAACCCAGACGGGTGGACACGCCGTGCCGCGCGCGCGGAGCAGCGCCAGCAGTTCCGCCGCCAGATAATGCGTGCAAATAATCGCATCCGGCTGTTGCGTTGCCACCACTGTGGCGATGCCTTCCAGACAGCGGGCGTGTCCCCAGCGGCGCATCACCCGTCCGCCACGCGTGTTGTACAGCGTGTCGACCACCTCGTAGATCATGTCAAACAGCCACGGCATGACGCCCACCAACGGCGAATATGAATCCGCCGCGACCCAGCGCAGCAGGCCCGGCACCAGTGTGCCCGTGTCGACATGGACACAGCGCAAATCGGGAAACCAACGCTGCGCGCCGGCGCACAGGGCTTCCGCCGCGCGCACGTGGCCGTAGCCGGCGGCACCACTAAAGACGAGGATGGTTTTCATGCGGAACCGCGTCGCAGGCGGGTCATACAATATTTCGTTAGCGAGCGCAGCGTGCGCAACGGATAGCGCCGGTACAACGACGCGCGCATATAGCAATACAAGGTGCAGCCTCGGCAAACCTCATATGTGCCGGCCCGTGCGGCGACCTCCTGGGTAGTGCGCCATGCGTGCGCAAGGTCGCCTGCAATCGGCACGCGTTGTTGTTCGTGATGCAAACACGGCGCAACAATTTGATTGTCGGGCGTGATCGTCATGGTCGCGCGGCCGGCGCGGCAAACAGGCCGCGCACATTGATTGCCGCCGTCCGCAATCAAGGCCAGTGCGGCATGATCTGCTACCGCCCACGGATGCCGTGCCGCGCGCATCAACACGCGTGCGCCGGCCGCGCTCAAGCCCGCCTGGTGCGCCGACGCGAAGCACGGATTCAGTGCCAGCACGGTTCTTTGCGCGGCAGCAAAGGCCAGCAGCGTGTCCAGCTGTGCCAGTGCCGCGTCCGTGATTGTCGCCACCAAATTGAATCGCTGCCCCAGCCGCCGGGCACAGGCCATGCTTTCCAGCACACGCGCATGCGAGCCGGGCCCGCGCACGGCATCATGCGCCGCAGCGTCAGCCGCCTCGCACGAAAACTGCAGATGCTGCACCAGGCCACATAGTTCTTCGGCAAGGTCGGGATAGAGCGCGCAATTGGTGGTGAGTGTGGTGCGCATGCCCATCTGGCGCGCGCAGCGCAGTGCATCAAGAATATGCGCGAACAGCAGCGGCTCGCCGCCGGTGAAATCAATCAAGCGCACGCCCAGCCGCGGCAGTGCGTGCAGATTTGCCTGCACTTCCGCCAGCGTCTGTTCGCGATAGCCGGGCGCGTCCGCGCCGCGCCAGACGTCGCACATGGCGCAGCGCGCAGTGCAGCGCAACGTCACATAATACATGCACAGCCAAGGTCGCATGCAGTATTGTACACAATTAAATCTTTCGCGGCGAAAGAATTTAAGGTTGCATGCGCAGCTTTCTTCATGGATGCGCAACAAAGAAGGTGCAGCAATCCGTGCCGCACATGGATTATATCACCCCGACACCCTTAAGTACAAAACCCGCGCTATGCACCAGTGTCTGGCGCGGTTTTTGCATTTAAGGCGCCTGCATGGCACTTTGCGCGAATGCAAAACCGCCATGCGCTATCTGTGGTGCGGCACACAACCCATCTACCTCTTTGATTGCCAGCGCGCAAAATGGTAGACTATGCACATGTCAATTGCATGCACTGCACCCGCGACCGGCATGGTCGCCAGTTCCCCGGCCGATGCCATGTTGCATGCGCCGGTGTTCGTCCACCTGCGCACCTATGGCTGCCAGATGAACGTGCTGGACTCGGAGATACTCCGCGGCTTGCTCGCGGCGCGCGGTTTTGTCATCACCGCCGATGAGCAGGCCGCCGACGCGGTGCTGTTCAACACCTGCAGTGTGCGTGACATGTCCGAACGCAAAGTGCTGGGCAAGCTGGGGATGTTGACGCAGGCGCGCACACGCCGGCCAGAACTGGTGCTGGGCGTGCTGGGCTGCATGGCCGAGTTGAACGGCGACGAACTGCTGCGGCGCGCGCCGCAGCTTGATTTTGTGTGCGGCACGAATCAGCGCCAGCATGTGCCCGATTTGCTGTATCAGGCCCTGTGCCGGCGCGTGGCGGTGGCACCGGTGACGCGCCACAATGCCGCACAACTCGAGCGCCTGCGCCTGGCGCTCAATGGCCACGCGCCGCCGGAACCGCAAGCCCGGATCGTCATCGGCCTGGATGCCCACTCGACCGTGGACGAGCGCATCGCCGTGCGGCTCCAGCCGTGGCGCGCCTACGTCGAAATCATGCGTGGCTGCAGCAATTTCTGCTCGTATTGCGTCGTGCCCTACGCACGCGGGCCGGAAGTCAGCCGCGCCGCCGATGATATCGTGGCGGAGGTCGAACAGCTGGTCGCGTGCGGCTGCCGTGACGTGACCTTGCTCGGTCAAAATGTGAATTCCTACGGCAAGGATCACGGCGAGGGTTCTGATGCGTTTCCCGCCTTGCTGCGCCGGCTCGACGCCATCGCGGATTTGTGCTGGTTGCGCTTTGTCACCTCGAATCCGCAGGACATTTCAGACGCGATGATTGGCGCGCTGGCTGCGTGCAAGAAAGTCTGCCCGCAAATTCATTTCCCGCTGCAGTCCGGGTCGGATCGCGTGCTGCAGCGCATGCACCGCCGCTATCGCTGCGCGGACTATCTCGCCCACGTTGCGCGGCTGCGCGCGGCTGTGCCGGCAATGATGTTCAGCAGCGATTTCATCGTCGGTTTCCCGGGCGAGACGGATGCGGATTTTCAGGCGACGGTGGTGGCGATGGAGCAGGTGCGCTTTGCCAGCGCGTTCATTTTCAAATATAGTCCGCGGCCGCGCACGGCCGCCGCACGCGATTTCCCCGACGATGTGCCGACCGCGGTGAAGGAGGCGCGCCACCAGCAGTTGCTCGCCCTGCAAAACGCGCATACCCTGGCACACCATCAGCAGCAGGTCGGCACGCGCCAGCTCGTGCTGGTGGATGGCCCCAGCAAAACCAATCCGGCCATGCTGCAAGGGCGCAGCGCGCAATATTTCAACATTGTCTTCCCCGGCACCGCGCAACTGGCCGGGTCGTTTGCCGAGGTGTGCATCACGCACGCCACGCCGCTGACCTTGTACGGAGAGCAGCTGCCATGAAACACCGCGCCAAATCTACGCCGGCCGCCGCGCCGGCCCAAGACCTGATGCCGCGCGAGAAACTCGCCCAGCTCGGCCCGCATGCCTTGAGCGTGGCCGAATTGCTGGCGATTATTTTCGGCACCGGGCATGGCGGCGAAACGGTCCAGCAACTGGCCGCCCGGATTCTGCATGAGTATGGCGCCTTCGCCTTGCGCGACGTGCATGACTACGAGCAAGTACGGCGCGAAACGGGGCTGCCGCATGTGAAAGCCTGCCAGCTGCTGGCCTGCTTCGAGCTGGGTGCGCGCCTGTTCAAGCCGTTGCCGAACGACAAGCAAGCCGTCACGATCCGCACGCCGCAGGATGTCTTTGAGTTTCTGACGGACATGCGCACGCTGCGCAAAGAGCAATTGCGCGGCCTGTACCTCAACGCGCGCAATGTCGTGATTCACCAGGAGATCGTCTCGATCGGCACGATCACCGCCAATTTGGTGGATGCCAAGGAAGTCTTTCGCCCGGCGCTCGAGTATAGCGCCATCAGCGTGATTATCGCGCACAATCATCCGTCGGGCAATCCCGAGCCAAGTGACGAAGACATTGCCGTCACCGCGCAACTTGCGCATGCCGGCAGCATTCTCAGCGTGCGCCTGATTGACCACATCATCATTGCCGGCGATAGTTTTATTTCGCTCAACGAGCGCGGTGTGGTATAATGGGCCGGGCGGCACATGCGTGGCTTCTGGCGTGCGGCGCCATGGCGGCGTGCCTGTGCCAGGCCGGGCCCATGGATGACGCCGAACAGTATTTTCTGCAGCGCAACTACCGCGCGGCCATTCAGGCGTATGAACAAGCCTTGACGTTTGACGTGAGCGAGCAAAATCGCGCCATGTGCTGGTATATGCTGGGCCAATCGTATTTGATGAGCGGCA
>JAPLST010000213.1:0-8983 GCA_026398485.1 bacterium | reverse complement strand
GGCGTATCAAACGATTCTGACGCGCTATCCTACCACGGCGTGGCTGCCCCACGCCTATCTCGGTGTGGGCGACGTGGCCTTTCATCAAAAAAAATATGACGAGGCGCTGAAGGCCTACAAGAGCTCGATGAGCGCGCAATTCCTGCGGCAATACGGTGCGAGTGTCTATTACCGCCTGTTGCGCGTCCATCGCGCGCGCGGCGAGACGGCCCTGGTCACGCGCTACGAGAGCATTCTGCGCAATCAATATCCCAACAGCCTTGAAACCCGCCTGATGCTGACCGGCAAGGAAACGACGCAACCGCCGGCCGCGGCGGCGGCCAGCCCGACCCGCTTTGCCGTCCAAGTCGCCTTCACGCCGCGCGCCGATTTTGCGCAAGCCGCCGCCGCACGCCTCAAGAAAAAGGGCTACGATGCCTATGTCGACACCGCGACCATCAAAGGCAAGGCCGGCTATCGCGTGCTGGTCGGCCGCTATCAAGGCCGCGAAGCCGCGGATGCCCTGGCAAAAAAACTTGCCCTCGCCGAGAAAACGAGCGGCTTTGTCACCACCATCACTGCGGATTGAACGATGAACGATGAACGCTAACCAATGAACAATTGCCCTTGAACCCGCATGGCCACGCCTGATTTCAGCCCGATGATGCGCCAGTATTTGGCGATCAAGCAACAGCACCCGGACACGATCCTCCTGTTTCGTCTGGGGGATTTTTATGAAATGTTTTATGACGATGCGATCGAGGCCGCGCGCCTGCTCAACCTGACGCTGACGCGCCGCGGCACGCAAAAAGGCGATGACGTCCCCATGTGCGGCGTCCCCTATCACGCCGCCGAAACGTATATCGGCCGGCTGTTGCGCCACAACAAGCGCATTGCCATTTGCGACCAGGTCGAAGATGCGCGCATGGCCAAGGGCATTGTCAAGCGGCAGGTCACGCGCGTCGTCACGCCCGGCACCACCTTTGACGAGCGCACGGTGCCGGTGACGGCCAACAATTATCTGGCCGGCATTTATGCGTTGCGCAGCAAAGCCGGGGCGATCACGCGCCTTGGCCTGGCCGTGCTGGACGTGACGACCGGCGCCTTTGAAGTCAGTGAAGTGGCGGATGCCGAAACCTTGCGGCAGGAACTGGTGCGCGTCCAGCCGCGCGAGCTGCTGGCGCCGGCCGACCTGCCGCTCGACGAGCTGCGCGCACAGCCGGCCGTCGCCAGCGCCTTGGTCATCACCCGCGACGCCCTGTTCTTTGATGACGGCCGGAATGTGCTGCTGAAACATTTCGGGGTGTTGACCCTGGACGGTTTTGGCTGTGAAAAGATGACCAGCGCGGTCTGCGCCGCCGGCGCCGTGCTGCGCTATGTCCAGGAAAATCTGCCGGAGGCGAATCTGGCGCACATCCGCGCGCTGCGCGTCTTTCAGCGCGAACGCCACATGTTGCTGGACGACGTCTCGCGCCGCAATCTCGAGCTTGTCCAGTCATTGCGCGATGGCGGGACGGAGGGCACGCTCTTTGGCGTCTTGAATCACACCGTCACGGCCATGGGCGCGCGCCTGCTGCGCCAGTGGATCTTGACGCCCTTGCGCATGGTGGCGCCGATCGTGCAGCGCCAGGAGGTCATTGCCGCCTTGATGCGCGCACAACGCGTGGTGCCGCAGTTGCAACACACGCTAAAGTCGGTCAGCGATATCGAACGCCTGACCAGCCGGCTCAGCACGGGCTACGGCTCGCCGCGCGACATGGCCGCCTTGCGCGACACGCTGCAGTGCCTGCCGCAGGTGCGCGCCGGCGTGCAGGAGGTGCTGGCCGCCCGCGCGCTCGACGTGCTGCCGGGCACGCCCGACGCCATGCACGACGGTGCGCCGGACAAAGACGACCTGCTGGCCGCGCTGCTCACCGACTTGGCGGATGTGCCGGAATTGTCCGCGACACTGGCCCGCGCGCTGGTGGATGACCCGCCGCTCAAGCTGCAGGACGGCGGCATCATCCGTGAAGGCTACCACGCCGAGCTCGATGAAATCCGCGCCTTGGCCCACAGCGGCAAGGATTGGGTCGCCAAGCTGCAGGTCGCCGAGGCCAACCGCACGGCCATCAAATCCCTGAAAGTCGGCTTCAATAAAGTGTTCGGCTATTACCTCGAAGTGACCAAGCCAAATCTGCACCTGGTGCCGCCCGAGTACATCCGCAAGCAAACCATCGTCAACGGCGAACGTTTTGTCACGCCGGAATTGAAGGAAATGGAGGCGCGCATTCTGCACGCCGATGAACGCGCCAAGGAACTTGAATATGATTTGTTCCAGCAAGTGCGGTTGCTGATCGCCGCGCAGCATGAGGCCTTGCAGCGCAGCGCGCACGCCCTGGCCTTGCTGGATGTCAGCCTGAATTTGGCGTGGCTCGCGCTGCAGCGCAATTATTGCCGGCCGCACATGACCGGGGATGACGCGCTCGAGATTGTCGCCGGGCGGCATCCGGTCGTCGAGTGCCTGCTGCCCGAGCGCCAGTTTGTGCCCAACGATGTCCGGCTCAATCCGCGCGACGCGCAAATCATGATTCTGACCGGGCCAAACATGGCCGGCAAGTCCACCTACATCCGCCAAGTGGCCTTGCTGACACTGATGGCCCAGATGGGCAGTTGCATTCCCGCCCAGTCCGCCACGCTCGGCGTGGTCGACCGCATCTTCACGCGCGTCGGCGCCAGTGACGAGCTGACCCGCGGCCAGTCAACCTTCATGGTCGAAATGACCGAGGCCGCCAATATTCTCAACAATGCCACGCCGCGCAGCTTGATCATCCTGGATGAAATCGGGCGCGGCACCTCGACCTATGACGGCTTGGCCATCGCCTGGTCAGTCGTCGAGTATCTGTACAATTGTCCGCGGGTCAAAGCCAAGACGTTGTTCGCCACGCATTACCACGAATTGCTGCAGCTCGAAGCGCAATTGCCGGGCGTGCTCAATTACAATGTCGCCGTGCGCGAGTACCAGGACACGGTCGTCTTTCTGCACGAAATCGTGCGCGGCGGCAGCGACCGCAGTTACGGCATTCATGTCGCGCGCCTGGCCGGCCTGCCCGCGCCGGTCATCAGCCGCGCCCACACCATCCTTGAACATCTTGAGGCCACCCATCAGGAAAAAGCCATTGCCACCGGCGCCGCGCCGCCCACGCCCGCCATTCCTCCATCCCTCCATCCTTCCAGTCTTCCATCCTTCCAGCCTCCTCCATCCCTCCATCCCTCCACCCCTCCAGGCCTGCTGCCCGCCGCCACGCCACCCGCGCCCGCGCCGGTTGACGACCAGTTGCAATTATCCCTTTTTTGATATAATAGCCATCATGAAAACAACCTTTACCTTATACGCTATTTTGTGTGCCGGCATCGCGCTGTCTGCGCCGGAGGATTCCGGCCCGGCACCCAGTGCCCTCGCCGCCTTGGCCACATCGCAGGTCACGGTCAACATGACCGCCGTGCCCACCGCGGTGGAGCAAGACCTTTCGCGCCTCTTTGCCAACGTTGATCAAGGCGTGGCGCTCAAGCCGGATGAGCTGGACGACATTGTCAACCTTGCCTGCCAGGCCTGCACGGTGCCCAATGCCTTCCGCATGGCCGACCGCTGGAACGCGTCCGGCGCGGGCAACGCGGTGCATATCAGCAAAGGTTTCCAGGAATTTTTGCCGATGCTTTTTGGCACCAACATCCCGATGTACACCTTGTATGCCGACGTGCTGCGCTACGCCGCGCCCCTCGACCAAGCGCGCTATCGCGACGCCTATCTGCGCTGCGTTGCCACGCCCGCGCCGGCCGGCGCCGTCCGCAGCGCGGCATTCCTGCGCTACGAGGAGACCACGCCCAATCCCGACGCCGGCTCGGCCTACACGTATACCTCCGCCTGCACCTTCATCCGCACCACCATCGCCGGCCGTGATGCCTTGATCTTCACCGCCCGCGTGCTGGCCCCGTCATCCATCGGCTTGCGCGGCGTCAATGTAGGCAATCCCTGGCACCAATCTGCGCGGCCTGTCATGGGCCGATTCGCAAATCTATGTCACCCGCCTGATCAGCGTTTTCGTTGATCTCGGCGATGGGCATACCGCCCTGCTCTCCTGCACCTGGGTGCGCGCCGGCTGGAACGATTTCAATGTCGTCGCGGCTGACAGCATCTACCAAAGCCTTAGTAGCAGCCTGCGGCGCATGCAACTGATCCGCGAGTATCCGCGCGTAACCAGCACACGGCTGGCCTTGTGCGCCGAACGCGTGACCAGCATGCCGCCGGCCAATGTTGAAAAAATGTTCACCGTCTACTGCAACTACGTCCGCGCTTGCCAGGCGCAACAATCAACCAGTTGGGCGCCGTGGGTGCGCACGCCGTTGCTGACCCAGCTCTACGATCCAGCCACGCTCGCACTCACCACGGAGTATCAAAAACGCGCCTTGATTTTGCAGGAATATGTGCGCATCATCGCCGGCCATCCCACCTGGCTGAGCGAAGAATATTCCAACGCCTCCCACAACTAATTGTCATGGATGCCCCGGCGTTTCTGACGCGCCTGCAGCAGGGCCTGATGCTCGGCGACGGCGCGCTTGGCACCATGTTCTACCAGCGCGGCGTGTTCATCAACCGCTGCTACGATGAGCTGAATCTGTCGCAGCCGGCGGATGTCGAGGAAATTCACCGGGCCTACATCGCCGCCGGCGCCGAGTTGATCGAGACCAATACGTTCGGCGCCAACGCGATTGCCCTTTCGCGCCACGGCTTGGCCGAGAAAATGGCGCAGATCAACGAGCGCGGCGCGGCCATCGCCCGCGCCTGCACGGACGGCACCGCCGTCCTCGTCGCCGGCAGCATGGGCCCCACCGGCCTGATCCTCGAACGCGACCTGCCGCAGACCGCCGACCGCGTCCGCGACGCCTTTCTCACCCAAGCCCAGGCACTCGTCGCCGGCGGCGTGGAAGTCATCATTCTTGAGACCTTTTACTCGCTGGCCGAACTGCTGGTCGCCCTCGATGTGATCAAGGCCCGCGTGCCCGTGCCGGTCATTGCCCAAGTCACCTTCGACGCACAGAAACAGGCCGAATACGACATGGCTGCGGCAACTCCGGCGGACATTGCGCGTACCCTGGCCGACCACGGCGCCGATGTGGTCGGCACCAATTGCGGTGGCGGCCCGGCCGCACTTCTGCATATTGTCGAGGAAATGGCGCGCGCCACGCCCACGCCCGTCAGCGTGTTTGCCAACGCCGGCGTGCCGGAAACGCACGGCGGCCGCTTGCTGTGCCTCGGCACCTCCGCCGAGTACATCGCCGAATATGCGCGCCGCTATGCACAAGCCGGCGCGCGCGTCATCGGCGGTTGCTGCGGCACGACGCCCGAGATGATCAAGGAAATGGCGAAGTTTCTGAAAGGCGTGACCGCCGCCCAACGCTCGCGCGCATTTGTCAGCGGCGCCGCGACCAAGGCCGCGCGCACGCCGATCCCGCTCGCGCAACGCTCCGCCTTCGGCGCCAAGCTGTGCGACCGCACCCGCACCCGCCCGCTGGTCAGCGTGGAACTGAGCCCGCCCCTCGGCACCGACCCGGCCCGCTTGCTGCGCGGCGCACAACTGCTCAAGGAGGGCGGCGTCGACATCGTCAACATACCCGACGGGCCGCGCGCCACGCCGCGCATGAGCCCGATCGCCTCTGCCCGCTTGATTCATGACACGGTCGGCCTCGAGACGCTGGTGCATTATTGCTGTCGCGACCGCAATCTGCTCGGCATGCAAATGGACTTGCTCGGCGCGCATGCACTCGGCATTCATCAAGTGATGCTGATCACCGGCGACCCGCCCAAGATCGGCAACGTGCAAGCCGCCACGCCGGTCTTTGATGTGGATGCGATCGGCCTGATCAAAATGGTCAACGACATGAATCACGGCATCGGCCTGGCCAACACCGACTTGGGCGGCCAGACCCAGTTCGTCATTGGCGCCGGCTGCAATCCCGGCGCGATTGATCTCGCGCACGAGGCCCGGCGCTTCGCCCTCAAAGTCGAAGCCGGCGCTGAATTCTTTTTCTGCCAGCCGGTGTATTTGCCCGAATTGCTTGACCGCTTTCTCGAACTTACCACGGCGCACAGTCAGATCCCTTTCTTCGTCGGCATCTTGCCGCTGGCCAGCCTGCGCAACGCCGAGTTCCTGCACAATGAGGTGCCCGGCATGCAGATCCCGGCCGACATCATGGCGCGCTTGCGCGCCGCGCGCACCAAGGAAGACCAGCAGCGCGAAGGCATCTGCATCGCCCAGGACATTGTGCGCCAAGCCTTGCGCCATCCGCGCGTGGCCGGCATCTATTTGTTTCCGCCCTTCGGCCGCTACGAGAGTGCCTTGGAAGTCCTCGCCGCCCTGCCGTAGCCGCGCGGCACATCACGCGGAACCCCGTTAAATTCTCGTGCACCACGATAATTTATGGTTGCAGAGGCGCAGAAGTTGTCGGTGGTTCCGTGCACAGTGTCATTCTGCAAATGCCTTTCCGCCAGCCGGCTGCCGAAGGGAACGCGGCACGCCCGTGCCGCTGAAGGGATGCGGGATTTCCATATCCCGCAAAAATTCTCGCGCGGCGCGAGAATTTATGACGCGGCCAAGGTTCGCACGTGGTTCCCGCCTCAGGGCATTTCCATCTCTTCCAGCGCCTCTTGAAACGCGCTGCTGAGGCATGCGTTCAGCATGTCGTCATCGCTAATGCGTTCGGTGTCCTCATTCGCGCGTTCTTTGTACACGACCTTCGCCAGTGGATGGGTGTACAGCACCTTGCCCGATTGCCGGTCGCGCACGGTCACGCGCATCGCGACATCCGCCTTGAATTGATCATTCCAAATCCACTCGTATTTTTTGATCACTTCAAGGCGCGTAATGTCGCATTGCACATAATAATCCGCCGCTTCCGGCTTGCTCACCACGATCTGCCGGTGGCGCGCGAAAAACTGCCGCCATTGCGTGGTTGCCCAGGCGCGCAGATCGCCTTCGCTCTGGATATGCGCCCAAAAACGGCCCGCCAATGTGCGCCGGCTGCCGATGTTGTTGTTCTTTGTCGGCGGCAGCACCACCCGATCCAGATACATTTTTTTGCCCTGACTGTTGAACAGCGCCGTGCTTTTCACCGGCACATTCACCGAGCGCACCTGCATCGTGCTGCTGCAGGCGGCCAGCAGCGCGCTCAGCACCAGCGCACACCCATAGGTCGTTTTCATGCGGCAAGTATAGCACGATGCCCGCCCGCCTGTCAATCGACCGTCAGATGCTGCCGCTGCCGCTGCCGCTGCCGCTGACGCTGCGTGTGCGTGGCCGGAGGTTGAGGTAGGGCGGTCAGGCCCTGACCGCTGTTGCTGCATGCGCGCGCACGAGGGTGCTAAGGGATCAGCGTCGACCGCGGCGGTCAAGGGCCTGACCGCCCTACCTGTCTGCGTGCTCTACGCCGGTGGCTACCGTGGCAGGATCGCCGTGCGGGAATGCAGCGCCCGTCCTTATAACAGAATTTTCTGACAATTCAGCACCCATTCAACACCCGCTTGCATTTTCATGTCAAATATGCTACAGTAGCTTAAGTGGTTGTCGGTGCCGTTGCTTAACGGCAGCAATCACATGTAACGATACCATTAGGAGATAGTATGAAGCGTATCATCGCAGTAACATTGGCAGCCAGCTTGGTTGCTGGCCTCGCGCTCGCCGAAGGCTTTCCGGCGTGGTCGAATAACACCGGTTCCTTGATGACCAAAGGCTTGCAGCGCAGCATCGAGAACATGGTTGTTTCCCCGACCGAAGTCACGCATTGGCTCTTCAAAGATGTCAATGAGTACAGCGTTGTCGGTCTGGTGATCGGCCCGGTGAAAGGCACGGTCTACGCGGTTGGCCGGTTGCTCGGCGGCCTCGGCGACATCCCTCGGCTTGCTGCCCGACGAAGGCAACAGCTACCTGCCGTTCTGCGTCAAGCCGATCTACCTCGAGCGCGATGCTTGTGCGACGGCTGCAGCTGCCTTCCCGGCACCGCAGAAGTAAGCTGGCTTGCTGTTAGGTTTGTTAGAGGGGCGCCTTCGGGCGCCCTTCTTTTTTTTATTTATTTTGCTGCAAAATAAAGTAAAGATACTTCGTTATTGGATATTGAGTGTTCGATATTGGATATTTATGCAGGATATGCGGCGCGACAATTTATAGCGGAACGAAGTCCCCGCTCACCCGTGCCAGTGTCGCCAGCACCACATCCATCGCCGCCAACGGCGTCAACCGCTGAATCCGCGGAAACACATTGGTCGGGTTGACGATCACGCCACGCCGCCGCAGGATCACCTTGCCCTCCACAATCTCGATGCAATCAATGCCGCGGTAGCGCGCGTGCAGCCGCGCTTCCGCACAGCGCAGCGCCAGCAGCGTCACCTCCGGCACCGGCCCAAACCGGTCGCGCAACTCCTCCTCAATGGCGCGCAACTGCTTGACCTGCGTCACCTGCCCGATCCGCCGGAAGACATCCAGCCGCAAGGCCGGGCTGTCGACATACTCCTCGGGTATGTTCCCGCTGAACGGCAGATGCAGCTCGACGCCCTGCCCCGGTGGTTGCCAGCGCGGGATTTCCTTGCGCCAGTCATAGCGGGTTGGCGCTTCGCCTTCCGCCGGCGCCGGCTCCGCCGCGCGCGTGGCCAGCACCTGCGCCAGATCACCGCTCTTCAATAATTGCACCGCGCGCTGCAATAAACGGCAGTACAGGCCAAAACCGATCGCGGCAATGTGCCCGGATTGCTGGGCGCCCAGCAAATTGCCGGCCCCGCGGATCTCCAAGTCTTTCATTGCAATCGCGTAGCCCGAGCCGAGCGCGGTGTTGTCCAGC
Organism: bacterium; assembly: GCA_026398485.1. Classification (GTDB taxonomy): domain Bacteria; phylum Auribacterota; class UBA3054; order UBA3054; family JAPLST01; genus JAPLST01. Next base: position 139 of record JAPLST010000213.1, on the reverse strand, counting down.
AGCGCTTTCAACCGGTGGCGCGCCGCACCATCCAAGGCCAAGTCCGTTGGAATCACCAGATAGGCGTAGGCCTGCCGGTTGGCGCGTCCAACCCGTCCGCGCAATTGGTACAAGTCCGCCAACCCCAGCATGTGCGCGT
>JAPLST010000433.1 GCA_026398485.1 bacterium | reverse complement strand
GAACGATGAACGATGAACGACTCACTCTTCAACAAAGGCGATAACCTCGTCAATGCGCGGCGTGTCGCACAGCAGCATGACCAGGCGGTCAAGGCCGAGCGCCATGCCGGCGCTGGGTGGCATGGCCGGCAACGCGGCGACAAATTCAGCGGGCCAGGGATAGACTTCTTTGTGCAGGGCCTGCCGCGCGGCTTGTTCGTCGCGCAGGGCGCGCGCTTGCGCACGCGGGTTGCGGCGCTCGCTGCAGCCATTGGCGAGCTCGACGCCGGCGAGATAAATTTCAAGGCGGGCGGCGCGCTGCGGCGTGGCGGCCAGCGGCTCGGCCATCGGGCAGAAGCAACTGGGATAATCGTGCAGCACGGTGGGCCGGCCAAAGCCAAGGCGCGGCTCAATCTGGCGGGCCATGACGCAATCAAAACGGAACGGATCCGGTTCCGCTTCGAGGAGCCAGCCAGCCTCGCGCTGATAGGCCGCGTCCACCGTCAAGAACTCCCATGCGGCAGCGACATCGACGCGCGCGCCTTGATAGACAATCTCGGTTGTGCCCAGCACCGTGCGACAGACGGCGCCCAGCAGTGCGCGGGCATCGGTGGCAAGCTGAAGATAGTCGGCGCCGGCGCGGTACCATTCCAACATGGTGAATTCGGGATTATGGCGCGCCCCGCGTTCGCCGTGGCGAAAACATGGCGCCATTTGATATATGCGCGGATAGCCGGCGGCCAGCAACCGCTTCATGTGCGGCTCGGGCGAGGTGGCCAGGTGCATGCCGCCGGCCGGCACGGCATCAATATGGCGCTCCGGCAGCGGCGCGCGCAGGCGCACCGGCGTGTGGACTTCCAGAAACGCCTGGTCATCAAAAAACGCGCGCGCCGCGCGGAAAATCGCCGCGCGGCGCGCCAAAAAGGGGGCTTTGTCGGGCAGCGTCATGAACGGGGTGCGCCGCCGCAACCGTTGGTTATTTCTTGACCCGCTCGATATACGCGCCGGTGCGCGTGTCGATTTTGATGTACTCGCCTTCATTGATGAAGAGCGGGACTTGCACGGTCGCACCCGTTTCAAGCTCGGCCGGCTTAAGCACATTCGTGGCCGTGTCGCCGCGCACGCCCGGGTCGGACTTGGTGATTTTCAGGACGATCGTCAACGGCAAGCCGACGTCAATAATGCGCTCGCCGAAAAAGAGAATGTCGACCGGCATGTTTTCTATCATGTAATTCTTCTTGTCGCCGACCACCGCCTGGTCCGCCAGGTGATTCTCGAAGGTGGTCGCATCCATGAAGCAATAATTCTGGCCGTCAAAATAAGAATACTGCATTGAGCGGGCCACCAGGTCGGCCTCTTCAAACTTGTCGGTGCTGCGAAAATTGCGCTCAAAACTGGCGCCGGTGATCATGTTTTTCATGCGCGCCCAATAAATGGATGCGCCTTTGCCGGGCTTGGTGAACTCAAAATCGATGACGACATACGGCTGGCCGTCAATTTGCAGTTTCAGTCCTTTGCGGAGATCGCTGGCTTCGTGCATGGCATCACAAGTAAAATTAGGCACTTAAGCAGTGCCGCACAATGGCAGCCCGTAGGAGAATTGAACTCCTGCTTCATGGATGAGAACCATGTGTCCTAGCCACTAGACGAACGGGCCACTGACGATTACAATTGCAATGCAGAGTATACCAAGACCGGCCTGAATTTGCAACCGCATAGGCCTGTTCCTGAAATTCCGCCATGAGGAAGATGGTGCGCCGCCGTGGTGCGGAAGACCTCTTCACACCGCACCCGCGGCGTGCCCCGCAGCCACGGCAAGCCGGAACTGGAAGAATGGAAGATTGGATGGATGGAAGAATGGTGCAGCAGCAGACGGCAGCGGTCTGACGCAGAACGCCGTTACATTCTCGTGCGACACGAGAATTTATGGTTGCAGAGCACATCACGCGGAACGCCGTTCCGCGGCTACACAGAGACAAACCGCAGCATCTGCGGCGAGCGCCGTGGCCACATCAGCAACGGCATGCGGGGCTTGCCCGCCGCTAATGCGGCTGCTTTTCCACAGCCGAATTTCAGGGAGAATTCAACCGGCTTTGACAAAAACAGGCGTAGTTGGTATACTTCTACTCGTTTTAGGCAGCACTCTTTGGCTGGCAGTCACCCGTGCGGGTTTGGGCTGCCGCTAACCTTTAAATGGAGTTTGCAGGATGCGACGGATACTATTGACGACCTTGGGCGTCTGCGCGGTGAGTTCTCCCTTGTTTGCGGCGGAGAGCGCCGGCACTTTGCACGGTTACTGGCTGATTGCGCCGATCGGCTCGATCTTGGCACTGGTCTTTGCCGCGTATTTCTATTTCGATATGCTGAAAGCGGACGCCGGCACGGCGCGCATGCGCGAAATCGCCGAGTATGTGCGCGAAGGCGCCATGGCCTATTTGTTCCGCCAGTACCGGGTCGTCGGTCAGGTGTTTGTCGTACTCTTTTTGGTGTTTGCCACGCTGGCGTTCTTTGGCCTGCAAAATCCCTTTGTGCCGGTGGCCTTCTTGACCGGCGGCTTTTTCAGCGGCTTGTGCGGCTTTCTTGGAATGAAGACCGCCACGCAGGCCAGCTCGCGCACGGCCCAGGGCGCATCGGTCAGCCTGAACCGCGGGCTGCAGGTCGCGTTCCGTTCGGGCGCGGTCATGGGCTTGGTCGTGGTCGGCTTCGGCTTGCTCGATATTTCGATCTGGTATGCCATTCTGAATTGGCTGGTGTTCACGCCCGAACACCTGCAAAACGGCTTCCGGTTGTGCGGCATCCCGCTGGTGCAGGCCGGCACCAGCACGCACACCAAGATGGTGGAAATCACCACGACGATGTTGACCTTCGGCATGGGTGCCTCGACCCAGGCGCTGTTTGCGCGCGTGGGCGGCGGCATTTTCACCAAGGCGGCCGATGTCGGCGCGGACTTGGTCGGCAAAGTCGAGGCGGGCATTCCCGAGGATGATCCGCGCAATCCGGCGACGATTGCCGACAATGTCGGCGACAATGTCGGGGATGTGGCCGGCATGGGTGCGGATTTGTACGAATCGTATTGCGGCTCAATCTTGGCGACCGCCTCGTTGGGCGCCGGGCTGGGCGTGATTGGCGGCGGCGCGGAAGGCGCGCTGAAATATGTGCTGGCGCCGATGGTCATCGCCGGCGTCGGCACGTTGCTCTCGATTCTGGGCATCTTCATGGTGCGCTGCAAAGAGGGCGCGTCGCAACGAAACCTGCTGCGCGCGCTGTTGACCGGCACGTTGAGCAGCTCGGTGCTGATCATTGTCGCGGCGGCGCTGATTTGCTGGTTGATGGCGCTGGGCTGGGGCATTTTTGGCGCGGTGGTGGCCGGGCTGCTGGCCGGCGTGGTCATTGGCCAAGCGACGGAATATTACACCTCGGATGAATATGCGCCGACCAAGGGCATCGCCGGCCAAGCCAAGATGGGCGCGGCCACGACGATCATTGACGGCTTGGCGGTCGGCATGTTTTCCTCGGCCATACCGGTCATCACGGTGGTCATCGCGATCCTGTGTGCCTATGGCTTTTCCGGCGGCTTCCACGATATGAGCATGGGGCTGTACGGCATCGGCTTCTCGGCGGTTGGCATGCTGGCCACGCTGGGCATCACCCTGGCGACGGACGCGTATGGCCCGATCGCCGACAATGCCGGCGGCAATGCCGAGATGAGCCATCTGCCGCCCGAAGTGCGCCAGCGCACGGATGCCTTGGATGCCCTCGGCAACACGACCGCCGCAACCGGCAAGGGCTTTGCCATCGGCTCGGCGGCCTTGACCGCCATGGCCTTGCTGGCGGCCTGCATCGAGGAAGACAAAGTGTGGGTCGCGCGTTACCTGAAAGACAGCAGCACCCATATTTTCCAGGGCTTCACCGACAGCGCCCCGCTGGCGGCCGCCGGTCAATATGTCAATATCGTCGGCGCCGGCATCCGTGACTTTGTGCGCGTCTACGACATCACCCTGATGAACCCGCTCTTGTTGTGCGGCATGTTCATTGGCGCAATGATGTCCTTTGTGTTCTGCGCCATGGCGATGAAAGCGGTCGGGCGCGCGGCCGGGAAAATGGTCGAGGAAGTGCGCCGGCAATTCAAGGAAAAGCCGGGCATCATGGCCGGTACCGACAAGCCCGATTATGCCCGCTGCGTCGAAATTTCGACCGCCGGCGCGCAACGTGAAATGCTGGTGCCGTCGCTGATGGCGATTGTCGTGCCGGTCATGACCGGGATCGTGCTGGGCATTCCCGGCGTCATGGGCCTGCTGGGCGGCGGGCTGACCGCCGGCTTTGCCCTGGCCTGCATGCTGAACAATGCCGGCGGCGCATGGGACAATGCCAAGAAATTCATTGAGAAAGGCAATTTGGGCGGCAAGAAACTGCCGGATGGCTCGAAAAATCCGATTCATGGCGCGGCCGTCATCGGCGACACCGTCGGCGACCCCTGCAAAGACACGGCCGGCCCGGCCATGAACATCCTGATCAAGCTGATGAGCATGGTTGCGGTGGTGTTCACGCCCGTGTTCTTGAAGCTGTCGCCGATCGTGCAGCACTGGCTGGGGCTGGTGCAGCAGTAATTTGAGATTTGAAATTTGAGATTTGAGATTAACCAGGAGATACAATGAGACGAATGACCGGTTGGATAACGGTGCTGGCGCTGGCACTGATGGCGCAGCAAACGTATGCCATGGGCGTGCCGCAGGGTGGCGGCCAGGGCGGCAGCCCGTACACGATGATCTTCATGGTCGGCGGCCTGCTGGTGGTCATGTATTTTTTCATGATCAAGCCCGAGCAGCGCCGCCGCAAGGAAAAAGAGGAGTTGCTCAAGCGCGTCGCGCCAGGCGATAAAATTGTCACGACCGGCGGCCTTTACGGCGTCGTGAAGCAGGTGAAAGAAACAACCGTCCGGCTGCAGATTGACGATCAATGCCGGATCGAGCTGGCCAAAGCCGCCATTGCCGATGTCGTCGAGCGCGGCGAGTCAGCCGCCGAGGCAAAATAAGATGAATATCGAATGTCGAACAAGGAATATCGAAGGCCGAAGTATCTGCGCAGAACTCTGCTCGAAGTCGCGCCATCGGCGGGATCATCATTGGTCATTCCTTGTTCGATATTCGTCATTCTCCCCGGCCCACGGCCGCTTTTCTTTCTGCTTGTGCCCTGAAAAATGAAAACTGAAAACTGAAAACTGACTACATGCATACCACTAACCATCAGGCGCGGCATCCCCGCGTGCATTGCTCATGAGCCGTGAACTTCGTATAAAAGGCAGTGTGATTCTGTTAGGCGTTCTTTTTTGCCTGTATTGCATCTATCCGACGATCCGCTGGTCGTGCTACACCGAGAAAGAACAAATCGAGAAGATCGGCGACCCGCAGAGCAACACGCTCGGCGCGTGGAAGGAGGAGCAGGCCAACATCCCGGAAGATGACCTGTTCAAACAATTCCAGTTCAGCGTCAAGAAATGGTGGGAAGGCGATCGCGACCGGGCCTTGAACCTCGGCCTTGATTTGCAGGGCGGCTTGTATGTCATCCTGCAAGTGGACGAGAACGACGCGGTGCGG
>JAPLST010000415.1 GCA_026398485.1 bacterium | reverse complement strand
CGCGCCCGGTGTCTCTGCCCTCCCCACCGGCCTTGCGCCGGTGGAAGGGAAGATTGGGAAGAAGGCCGGCGCGCCTGGTGTCTCTGCCCTCCCCACCGAGCTCGCCTCGGTGGAAGGAAAGATTGGAAGGAAGGCCGGCGCGCCCGGTGTCTCTGCCCTCCCCACCGGCCTTGCGCCGGTGGAAGGGAAGATTGGGAGGAGGGCCGGCGCGCCCGGCTTTTCTCAATCTTATTCACCCACGACGCGAGGTCGTGGGGGTCTTCTGCATCTGCCCTCCCCACCGAGCTCGCCTCGGTGGAAGGGAAGATTGGGAAGAAGGCCGGCGCCCCATTTTTTCTCAATCTCATTCACCCACGGCATGAGGCATGACTAATGTTGTATACAGGACAAGGCAACAACATTGTTCATCGGTTGCAGTATGGTTGGACAGGCTGGACCACCGGCGCGCCTTTAGATTCGCAGACAGTTACTGCCGTGCTGGAACAGTCACCATCAGTTTTTGCACAAGATCACCTAACCGTTGATGCGGTTCATGTGCAGGACGATATGCTACAGGTCTTGTTCAGTACGGACGCAGAGACAAGTCCGGTGACACTCGCGCAACGCGCCAAAGGTCGGCTCCAGCATGCGCTCCACGCGCAGGGCCATGCAGTTGTGTTCAGCCGCAAGGTTGCCGTGCGCAGTGTTGGGCACAACGCGCGCGCGGCGGTCGAGCAATATCTGGGGCGACAGGTGGCAAAAGAAGCCTTTGCTGATCCACGCTTTGCGGCGAGGCTGCAGCAGTACACGATTACTGTACCAACGGTTGATCTCGCCAAGCCTGCGGAAACGGCGCACGGGCGCTATTGGTACAATCTGCATCTGGTCTTGGTTGTTAGCGGGCGTCATAGATTCGTTGAGGAGTGCGAACTGGTGTGCATTCGCGACGGGATCCTGGCGGTTGGTGAAAAGCTGGCGTGCCACGTGGCAATGGTGTCGGTCATGCCGGATCATGTCCATTGTGCGTTGCGCGGTGATCCGCAACGATCACCCAATGACATTGGTTGCGCATTCCAGAACGGGGTCGCCGAACAGATGCGTAGCGGGCGCATATGGGAAGATCAGTTCTATGTTGGCACGTTCAGCGAGTATGATGTGGATGCCATTCTATGCAAGCACTAACCTCCCAACCGATCCTCGCCGTTGGCGGGATCGGTGGGAGGAAAGATTGGGTGGAAGGCCGGCGCGCCTGGTTTTCTCAATCTTATTCACCCACGACGCGAGGTCGTGGGGGTCTCGGAAGCAGTCGTCTGCCCTCCCCACCGATCCACGCCGTTGGCGGGACCGGTGGAAGGGAAAATTGGGAGGAGATTCGGCGTGCGAATCTCCATTTCTTAATCTTTGCTCCCACCGATCCCGCCGCCGGCGTGGATCGGTGGGGAGCACTAAAAAAGTGTTGGAACAGGATTATGGGCCGGCTTGACATCAGTGTGACAACTTGCCCATCCGCATCTGCTATGATGGTGCAAGTAAACAATATTCAGAGTTTTTTAACAAAGAGACAAAGAGCCTTAACGAGAAAAAAGAAATGCCGAACCAACAAGTATATTCTGCCTCTTTTTACTCTTTCCGCCCTCTTGTCCTCTTCGTCAATGTTTTATTCTAATCAACCCGGAAGGCATGTATGAAATGGATTGCTTCAATCGCCGTTAGTGCTGCTCTTGCCTGCGCCGCCGTCAGCACGGATGTTGCCATCAAGGAAATCGAGCATCAGCTTTACATTCAGGGCGCGGCGGCGGCCGCGACGGATGCCGCGCTGCGCCTGTTGCAGGATCAGAGTTTGACCACCGACCAGCTTGCGCGCGTGGCCGGCGTGGCGCAGACCGCCGCGCTGCGCAACGGCCAAGCCGAGCTGATGCGCACCACCATGACCGCCTTGACCGACAAAGGCCTGCCGTGCGACGAGTTGCGCAATGCCTTGGCACTCGGCGTCGACAGCCCGCGCGACGCGAACGCCAATCGCAACGTCCGCGAAGCGCTACAATATCAATGGACCACGCTCGACTGGCGCAGCTCCCAGGTGGATCGCACCACCTTTGATGAATACTTGATAGGCCTGACGCAGCGCACCAATCTGGCCGAAGTGATTCGCGTGCAGACCAGTCTGCTGCGCACGATCATGCTGAACTGGCTCGCAAATGCAGATGCAATGGGCATCAGTTCCAACATGGTCACGCGCCATTATCAGCGACTGCTCAATGACCTGGCATGGACGGATGCCGGCTACGCGCCGGCGTCAGTGGCGCGCGCACTCGAACGCTGGTACGCCACGGCGCGCGAATACATGATCGAGGAGCAGCCCTATTTGGCCATGATGGCAGTGAACAATCTGGCGCGATACGCCGCGTTAGCGGCGCAACAACTGCGCGAGCCGGATGTGCTGAATGTGCAATTGTCACGGCTGAACAAAACGGCTGGATTGAGTGTTATAGGTGTTCCTAACCTGGAACCTTATGTGCTAGCTGCTATTCGCTTGGAGCCGAGCGAGACCTTAGATGTATGGATGTGGTCATTCGATATGGGTGAGTCTGCTTTTTCAGCAGGACTTCTCCGCGCCAACTCGCTCGATAAATCTTCTTACCGCACGCGCTCTTATTCGACAAACTTACCCCGGCGTGTATCCGACCTTGTGTCAATAAGCAAGTTAACAAACTCGATGGCAACCATTCATTACGGCGGTGGGTCAACTTGGGGCTGCAAAGTGGATAATGCACTTGCATGGGACTTGTCCAGCACACTCACATGGAATGTTAGCAGCGCTCCGAATAATTATTCATCGACGCTGGCACTCTTCACCGGCCATTGGCCGAAGGCCGTCTGGCAGCAGCGCTTTGACGCGCTGAGCAACAGCATCTGGCAGCTTGACGCGCCGCTGAATGAGATTCGCAAGTATGTTGCCGCGACCGCCGCGCCGGCCGCGCCGGCCGCGCCAGCCGACGGCAAAGCAGCGCTGCGGCAGCAAGCGGAAGAGGCGCTGCGCCTGTTCCTGCGCGAAGGGCCGCTATGCACCACCGCCGCCGTGGCCGCGGCGAAGACGGTTCTGGCAACGGTCTCATACCTTGACGTGGGCACCGGGACGCCGCACGATTTGCGCGCGTATCCGCACATAAGCGAAAATCTCACGGAATGGATCTTGTGCATGTGGCGCAATCAGGTTAACGGTGTTACGGCCAATGACTACGCACCGTGGTGGGCTGTGTATTTTCTGCCGCAAATGACAACATTGCAGAAGGCGTTGCATACCACACAAGATAATACATTGAAGCAACAGTTTCTCGGAAAATTCTTGTCTGCGAACGAACTCAGTCTTTTAAATCCTTTGGAATTCCTTGCGCCCGCCGCGGGGCTGCTTCGTTCCATGGCAACGAGCAGTGAGTATTGCCCGGAAAGCGAGCAGTTAATTGCCATCATAAAAACGCGTGTAGAGGAGGCGCTCAACGGCGCGGATTTTTCGGATTACTCCGTCAACTATGCTATTATGTTCCAGCGTTGCCTGCCGGTGATGGTGCGCTATATCAGCGCTGGCGCTGGCAACGAAGCGCAAATTGGCGAGCGGATTAATTGTGTGTTGAAACTGCGGTTGTCCTTCTTGAACTGGATGACGAAGGCGCGGTTGACGGCGACATGGAGTGAATTGGATCGCGCGGCGAAGCAGCACAGCTTGACTTATGCGATTGTCGCGCAGCGGCTGGCGGAGCTGGCGCGCGGATTGGGCAAAGATGCGGGCCTGCCGCCCAGCACCAACAACTGGCTTGCCATATTGAATGCCGAGGCCGGCGCCACCAACACGCCCGGCGTAGTGCCGGCGGCCGGCACCGCGCGCGAGAAATAGGGGGCGCACCATCACGGTCGCCGAGGCCGGCGACCCTCCCGCAGAGGCGTTTTCCAGGAGGGACGCGGGCCCCCAGATGCTGCTGGCACGGTCGCCGGGCCGGCGACCCTCCCGCAGAGGCGTTTCCCGGG
>JAPLST010000352.1 GCA_026398485.1 bacterium | reverse complement strand
GTACGGCGCATACTCGTCGGACAAAATGCCGATCGTCAGCAAATCCGCCGTGCCAGCCAGAAAACGGCTGACGCCATAGACCGAGCCCTTGACCGGGCCGGTGCCCAAGCCAATGACCGAGTAATGATTGACATCTTGCAGGATCGCGTGCGGCACTTCCAGCGGTGAAGACGCAATGTTGACGACGGCGCGCGACATGCCGTACATCGGGTTGCCCAGATAGGCCGTTGAACTGCCGGCGCTGCACGCCAACGGCAGCACCAGCGCCAGCGCCAATGTCAGCAGGATATTCTGTTTCATAACTGCTCCTGTGTGTTCCCTTGTGAACAAAGCAAAAAAAGCAAAACCAAAGTTTGTCGCAATCAAGCACCATAGTATAAAATATCCCGGCCGCAATGTCAAGTGGCTTGACAAACGGCGCGGGCTTGGCTACAATAGCAACGTTCCAGCGGGGGGCGGCTAGCTCAGTTGGTTAGAGTGCCTGCTCGACATGCAGGAGGTCACAGGTTCGATTCCCGTGCCGCCCACCATTTCCCCTCTATAATGTTGCGCTGCTGTATTTGGGAGCGACCGCCGCGCCGGCGTTCTTTTCCCAAATCTCTAAGTCCGCCGATCACGCCGCCGCTGAAATGCCGCTAAAAAAATGAGCCGCAGCCGTGGCAAGGACACCCTCTTCGTTCGGCGCAGCCGAACCTTGGAGTGCGGGAGCCGCGCTCCCGCTTTTCATAGCCGAGCCGTGCTCGGCGTCGGATGGTCCGCTCTGTCTGAAATTCCAAATATAGGGGAAAATGCGAACCTGACGTAGCCAAATCTGTTGGGAGGGCCTGCGCGTGCGTGGTCAAGGGCCTGACCGCCCTACCTGTCTGCGCGCTCTACGCCGGCGACTCCCGTGGCAGGATCGCCGCAAGGGAATGCAGTTCCCGTTCTTATAGCGGAATTTCAGACGCCAGCGGCCGGCTTGACACACACTATATAGTTTTGATAACATAGGTAAACATAAAGCAAACGGCACCGTGGCCGCTTGCTTTTATGCTATTTCACCCTTGTTGATTTGGTACATGCCATGAACTGTTGGACACGTTGGATCGGGAGCCTCGTCGTGATCTTGAGTACGGTATGCATCACCAATGCGATCTCCATCTGGGATGCAAGTCTGCCGCCGGATCCATCGCTGTGGCCGTACGGTGACACGAATAATTTCACTGATGTTGGCGCGGACATTCCCACGCCGCAGGCACAGCCGGCCTGGTGTTATGTGTATCGGCCGTCGGCGGTGCAGGCCAACAATCGCGTCTATGTTGTCGGCGGGCGCATGGCGTCCGCCCCCAGCGGCTATGTCAATGCCCACAGCCACCTCAGCATTTTCAATCCTTTTGAGAGCAACCGCAGCAACATGTGGAGCGCCGCCAAATGGGACGGCACGGGCCCGTGCGGCATCAACATGGGCGTTGGCACGACGCGGCCGGTCAAACCCAATGGCGTTGCGCCGGCGGGCGTGGCCTTGGGCGCCTTTGATGTTGACTTTGACGGTACCGAGGAGTTGTTCCTGTTCTCGGGTGAGAATCATCCCGGCAACACGGTCATGATGTACGACCCGGACAGTGACAGTTGGACGAACCGCACCGGCGTGAGCGGCATTGTCAATGTGGCAAGCTGTGCCGGCGGGCAAGTCGGCGGCAAGTATTATTTGCACGGCGCGCCGGATTCCATGTTTGTCTATGATTTTCTGGCGGACAGTTGGCAGACCGTGCCGATCGCGAATTTCCTACAGAAGAATGTACAAGGCGGCAGCGCTTCGGACGAACACAAAATCTACATGCCGTGGGGCGCGTATGATGATATAAACCGCACTACCAGCAATTCGTTCGGCTTGGCCATGTACATTTATGACCCGGCCAATCCCAGCAATGTGTTCTCCGGGGCTTTGCCGCCCTTTGGCTGCAATCAGGCCGCCGTCGTGGCCTATCGCGACCGCGTGTATTTGTTTGGCGGGCGCATCACGGGCAGTGCCAACGACAGCACGAACCTTATCCAGGTCTATTTCGTTGCTTCCAACAAGTGGGTCATTTCCAAAGACACCATGCCGCTCAACATCAACGGCCCGGCCGCGTGGTTTGCCAACCGCCGGGTCTTCATTGCCAACGGCTATTTGTACAACAACGGCGCGCAGCCGAATCAGACCAGCAACATCCTCTGGTCGGCGGACATCCGCCAGCTTGATCCGCCCTTCCCGGCCGCGCTGGATGTCTTCCCCAGCACGCTCGACCTGGGCATGTCGGCCGCGACCGGCGTGTACTATGTCGGCGACGCCGGCGGCATTGGTTTGGACTACACCAATATTGTGACGGCGCCGTGGCTGGCAGTGACGCCGGCCGCCGGCGCGACCGCCGGGCTGAGCTATCGCACGAACACGGTCGTGATCAATCGCGCGTTGATCACCGCACCGGTCACCGGCATAGTGCAGATTGTGAGTGGTGGCGAGACCAGCGTGGTGACCGTGATGGCCGAGCCGCCGATGGCGATCCCGCTGCTGTTGCCGGCGACGATCGCAACCTTGACGCAGATCAGCAATGTCAGTTTCAAGCTGCTGAATGCCGGCACGCTGCCGTTCTACTTCACCAACACGACCGCGGCCGGCTGGATTACCGGCATCACGCCGGCGACCGGCGTGGTGAGCCCGGCGGGCGGCTTTGTCATGATCAGTTTCAACACCGGCACGGTCGCGCCGCTGCCGGCGACCGGCACGGTGGTGGTGGCCGGCAATGCGCCGAGTGTGCATTGCACGGTGGTCGCCAATTCGGACACGTTCTATGTTTCGCCCAGCGGCAATGATGCCCACGACGGCCAGACGCCAGGTGCGGCGTGGCGCACCTTGACGCATGCTTTTGCCGCCGTGCCGAACGGCGCCGTCAGCCGGCCCGTGACACTGCATGTGGCGGCCGGCACGTATGCCAATGAATGCTCGCTGCCCAACACCAACATTTGGACCCTGCATTTGAATAACCGCAGCTATCTGCGGGTGCTGGGCGCCGGCGCGCAGCAGAGCATCATCGTGCCCGGCACAAATGTCTGGCCGCTGGTGCGCGGGGAAAGCGACCGGGTGCCGTCGCGCTGCCCGCTCGAGCTGCGCAATGCAGTCAATCTCGAATTCAGCGGGTTCACGATTATTGCGACCAACCCGCCGGCGCTGACGACCACCAGCAACTGGGACAGCTTCTGCGCCATCGTCGGCATTGAGCAGGTCAACGGGCTCTACCTGCACCATCTCTATATTGACGGCACCTACACCGGCGATGTCTACAATGTGGACGACAGCGCATGGAGCAACACCTGGCAGAACTGGATTTACTATGGCATCGCGTACCGCGGCCTGACCGGGCCGAACGGCGCGCGCTTTGAGCACATTCTGCTGCGTGGCGCGCAAGGCGCGTTTCGGCATAACAACTTCGGCTTCTCGGACGATGCGGGCAACACCGGCCCGGTCTGGATCACGCATTGCACCTTCGTCGAGCAATGCAATCCGGGCGGCACGGCGTTTGGCGTGGCCATCCACAACCCCGGCCTGATGTACGCGCATCCTCAGCGACCGGCCGAATGCGCTGCGGCCCGAAGCCGTGGATGCCATTGGCCTGACGCCCGACCAAATCTACACCGGCGCGGGCGAATTCCAGATGCAGGCGTACTCGAACCAAGTCTGGTCGATCGGCGTACCCGTGCCCGGCGAGAACTGGTGGAATGCCAATGTGATTGTCGACGATGGCACCGGCAGCGGCATCCTTGACTTCACCAATGAGCCGCCGGTGTTCATTGAAGCCGGCGGCCTGCCGTACTCAACCGACATATCCGCGCCGGGCGGCGAACGGAATGTTGGCTGGAACGTCGTGCCCGAGCCGCTCAGCGCGCTGCTGGCGGCACTGGCACTGCTGGGCGCGCGCGCCGGCCGGCGGTCACGCTGATTTTGTTTGCATGTTATCGGCGGGCGGCCAGGGCCGCCCGCCACTCCGTAACTCAACCAGCCAAGGTGGATCATGCGTAGCGCCACATTCCTTTGTTGTCTGATTTGTGCCGGCAGTCTTTTCGCGGCGGGCGACAATCCCATTCCGATTTACGGCAGCGCCAATGCCAATAATTATCGCGAAGGCGTGTATCCCATTCCGTATCCGTTCGGCACGGGCAACGTGGTCATCGGGGTGCTGGATCAGATTGGCTTGCAATCGATCACCTCATCGTATCCGTTTCTTTCGCAGATTGTCTTTGATGAAGAAGGGAATCTGTACAGCGCGGAGGGCAACATTCTGACGCCCGCGCCGGGGCCGTATTATCTGGTGAGTTATACCAAGAAGCTGAAATTGCGCTGGAAATCGGCGCCCTATGCTGATGCACCCGGCGCCGGCTCGCCCGTGGTTGGCCATGATTTGGTGTATTGCCCGTGGAATGACACGGCCAGTCCCGGGGTGCGCGGCATCAGCAAGCAGACCGGCAGCACGGTCTGGAATGCCATTCTGCCCGTGCGGGTCAACATGACCCCCTGTTTGTACGATGGCTTTGTCTACGGCATCACGCGGCCGGCAAACATTGGCAGCGGGTATGCCGTCTATGCGTTCAAGATCAATGCCAGCAACGGCTTTATTGTCTACACCAACGCGATTACGGTGGTCAGCGGCGAAACGCCGGACACGTCGATGAACACGACGCTCATTCCGGATAAATTCGGCGCGGACGCGCACGGCCTGTATTTTTCGATTCGCAATGTGAATGCGGACAAGGTGTTTGGCATTCGCACGGACACGGGCGCGAAAGCGTGGGACGCCGGCAATGCCCAGTCGTTCCGCTCGTCCATCATGTATGACCAGGCGACCGACTTGTTGATCTGGCCGCACTATGACGACGTCGGTGGCAATTTCTGCCATGCCTTCGATCCGGTGGACGGCACCATTCGCTGGGTGTTGAACGATGCCCAGTACACTCCGCCCGCTGTGCACAAGGGCGGCTACACTGCGCCGCACACGCTCTATCCGGGCGGCGGCTCGTTCATTTATGCCAATAGCGGCGGGGCGGTGGAACGGTTTTCCTACACTCAGATGACCCCGGCGGCGCCGCAGACGTGGTATTATCAAGGTCCGGTGGGTTATGGCGAATTCTGTCACCGGTCATTTTTGGTGAACGACACCAATCTGGGCGTGCGCATGTTTATCAGCGGGGCGCGGCAAGAGACGGGTGCCCCGGATTATGCGCGGCTGGTGTTTCTGGATGCCGACACCGGCTCCAATGTGGCGGAATGGATACCGCCGACCGGCTATGACGTGCGCGAACCGTTCCGCGGCTTGTCGATCGGGCCGGACGGCACGATTTATTTTTACGACGGCAAAGGCACCTATGGCATTCTCTACCGCGTCGGCGCGCCGCAGTTGAGCCTGACGCCGCTGGTGCTCGACTTCGGCCAGACCAGCAATGATCTGCCGGTGCAGATCGGCAGTTTGCTGCAAACCCCGGTGGCCAATTGCACGGCGGCGACCAACCAGCCTTGGCTTTCCATTGCGCCCGCCACGTTCAGCGCCCCGACGGGCACGCCGCAAACCGTAATCGTCACGGTTGACCGGACCAAGTTTGTCGGGCCGGCGTTTGGCGCGATCACCATTACCGCGCCGGGTTTGCAGGAACCGATGAGTATTACCGTTTATGCGGACACCCCGCGCCCGGTGCCCGTCGTGACGCCACCCCTGCTCAACATTCTGGTGCAGGGCACCAAGCAGTTCAGCATCCGCAATGATGGCACCGCGGCCATGTATTTCACCAACACGTCCGCGGATGCTTTTGTCAGTGTGCTTACCCCGCCGTCGGGCGTGGTGGCGCCGGGCGCCACCCAAGCGGTAAGTTATCTTATCAGCGGCGCGCCCTATGGCGCCACCGGCACGGTGCAGATTGCCTACAATGCGTATAATGGCGCCGTGCTGACCCACAAATTCATCATTGGCGCCGCGCTGTATTATGTCGCCACCACCGGCAGTAATACCAATGACGGCCGCAGCATCGGCACGCCCTGGCAGACCATCTCGCACGCCCTCAACAACACGCCCAATGGCAATGAATATGAAGGCCATGTGACCATCAATGTCGCCGCCGGCACGTACCTCAATGAATCCAGCGACAATTCCGGCTATTGGTTTATGAACATGTCCAGCCGGCAGTATGTCATGCTGGCCGGCGCCGGCCCCCTGGCCACGCTGATTGCCAAAGGCACCAGCGTCTGGCACACGACGATCAACAACGACGTGACGGCCGAGCGGCCGGTGCTGCGCTTGTTTGGCGCCGACCATGTGCGCGTGACCGGCCTTGGCTTTCTGGGCAATGAGCCGACGGCCTACACCACCGGCGAGGGCTACCCCGAGATGAGCGCCGTCGTGGACATTAATGGCAGCAGCGGCATCCGGCTGGATCACCTCTATCTGCAAGGCCTTTACACCGGGCTGGTGTACAGCGCGGCAGTGTCCAACTGGGTCAGTGAATGGAATGGCTGGTGGTTCCATGCCATCAATGTGAACGGCGTGATTGGCCCGAGCGGCGTGCTGCTGGATCACCTGCTGACGCGCGGCTTCATCCGCGCCGTCTACAATAACAACTATGGCTCCGGCGGCGTGGACAGCAATACCAATCTGGTGACGCTTGATTATTGCACCTTTGTCGAAGGCGTGTGCGTCTCGGATGCCGTGCAGGCCGTCAATTGGCGCGTGAGCGAAACCGAATACGGGCCCTCGCTGATTGTGCAGAATTCGATCATCAGTGAATGGCCGTGGCTCCAATTCCCCGCGGCATCCGAGGGGGTCGGCCTGAATGCCCAAGCGCTTTTCTCGGTGAACAACCCGCTCTATTCCGTCTTTGCGTTTTCCAATCAGATGTACGCAACCGGCGTGCCGGTGCCCGGTGAAGCATGGTGGAATGACAATGTCCTTGCCGACAACGGCGAGCGCATCCTGAACTTCACCAATGAGCCGCCCGCCTTCGAGACGGTCGGCGGCCTGCCGTATTCGACCCAGCTCGAGACGGCCTTCGGCACGCGCGACGTTGGCTGGAACGTCGTGCCCGAGCCGCTCAGCGCGCTGCTGGCGACACTGCTGCTGGCGGGCATAGCCGCCAAACGCATGTAATGCCATCGATTTGAGATTTGAAATTTGAGATTTGAGATTTTTGCCCATTGACCATTGAAATATAACCCTTGATCCCGCCGATGGCGGGACTCCAAACAGCCCCTGACCACCACTACTATGAAAACGCTCGCCGCGCTCGTACTCACCCTGGGCCTGCTGACCTCCGCCGTGCAGGCCACCGATTATTTCGTCTCGACCAACGGCCTGGACACCAACAACGGCCTGACGCTCACCGGCGCCTGGCGCACCCTGCGCCGCTCGCTGCGCACCGCGCCCGCGCCCGCCGGCATGCCCAACGGCACGATCAGCACCCGCAACACGCTGTACGTCCAGCCCGGCATCTACGAGAGCGAGTCGACCGCGGCCACCATCGGCACCGGCAGCACCAACTGGTTCATCGATCTCTCCAGCCGGCAATACATCAATGTCATCGGCGCCGGCCCGGACAAGACGATCCTCACGCCCGGCACGAAAACGTTGCACCTCACCATTGGCAACGATGGCATGCCACTCCGGCCCTTGTTCAAAATTTTCAATGCCAAGGGGATTCGCGTCTCCGGCTTTTACATTGACGGAACCACGCCGCCGACCAGGACCCAAGGCGCCGGCTACCCGAATCATTGCGCCATCGTCGGCATCCAGAGCAGCTCTGACATCCGCGTCGACCATATGTCCTTGAACGGCATCTACACCGGCCTGATGTATAACATGGCCATTACCAATTGGCAGACGTCATGGCAGGGCTGGTGGTATCACGGCTTGTGCATCAATGGCGTGCTGGGCCCGGGCATCCAGCTTGACCACATCTTGACGCGCGGCTTCGTGCGCTCGGTGTACAACAACAATTTTGGCAGCGGCGCGCAAACGGCCAACACGAACATTATCCTGATTGACCATTGCACTTTTGTCGAGAATGTCTGCGTCAGCGATGCGACCCAGGTCGTCAATGCGCGGGTAATTTCGACCGAATACGGCCCGTCGTTCAACATCCGCAATTGCATCATCAGCGATCATCCGCTGCCGAGCTTTGACGGCTCGACGACCAGCGAAGGCCTGCTGGCGCAGGGCCTCGGGTCGCTCGGCAATCCCGATTACATCGTCAGCTCGCAGAACAACCAGTTCTGGGCCGTCGGCAAACCCATTCCCGGCAGCACCTACAAGAACGGCAACATTGTTGATTTTTATCCGGCCTATACCGACTACGAAGATGAGCAGCCCGTCTTTGTCGAGTATAACGGCCTGCCATACTCGACGGATCGCAACACCGCCAACGGGTTTCGCGATGTCGGCTGGAATCCGTTTGGTGAAGCGCCCCCCGACCCCGGCGTGGGTGACACCAACATCGTGCTCGGCCTCTGGCTCACCAATGCCACGGCCACGGTGCTCAACAATGGCGGCAGCAATTTCCCCTACAGCGTGACCACGCCCACCACGTGGATCAAGCTCAATCCGGGCTACACCAACGGCAGTGTTGCCTCGGCGGTCTCGATCCCCTTCACCATTGCGCGCGCCGCGCTGGGCGCCGGCACGTACCACGGCACGATCACGGTCACCTGCGGCAGCCTGGCCACGTTTGTGTTTCAGGTCAGCATGCAGGTCGCCATTCCCGGCCTGCCGTATGTCTATGGCCTGCACGTCACGCAAATCGTGCCGGATGCCAGCGGCAACAAGTTTTATCAGGACACGATGATTCAAAACACCATGCCGCGCGCTTCTTTTGATAGTTGCGATGATGTCGGCGTGCTGACCGGCTTCTACACTTTCGGCGTCAGCGCCTTTGGCGTCGACAATCCGTATGTGGCGCTGTATGCCACCAGCACGGCGCCCGCGCAGTACAACGGGCAAGGGTCGTTCACGCCGCCCGCCACCAATCTCGCGAATAATGTCTTCTCCCTCACCGGCGTCGGCTTGCTGAACCCGGTCTTGAACAATGGCAGCACCCCCGTGGTCAACGATGCGCTGGGCGGCTACATCAGCACCGCGAATTTGGTCAAGCAACATTTGGACATGCCGCTGAGCGAGGGGCCCAATCGTTTCACAATCCTGTGCCCCGCCGCGGGTGAAATCGAGAACACCGGGATGATCGGCCTGTTCCTGCTTGAAGGCGGCACCAATCCGGTCTTCAAGGGCGGCGCGCTGCCGACCATCGCCGCCTTTGCCGAGCCGGGCTCGCCCAGCATGGACGCCAACGGCTACGAGAGCTGCGGCTTCCTCAATAGTGACGCCACCTACTCCCAAAAAGCCACCAATGTTTTTACGCACAACACCCTGACCAATATCGTCGGCGGGTATGAAGTCGCGCTGACCTATTTCACCGTGGCCGGCTACAATGACCCGGCCATCAATCCGCGCGGCATGACCGGCCCGGCCTGTGTCGGCTACGTCTGCGATTATGTCGAGGATGATTACAACAATCAGTGGTGCATTCGCCCGGCCGACCAGCACGCGGTCGGCTTTCTCGAATTGAATGTCACGCCGATTCCCGAGCCGGGCCTGCTGGGCGGCCTGCTGCTGGCAGCGTGGCGGCTGCGCCGCGCCACGCAGAAATAAGGGAGGAATGGAGTTACGGAGTAAAGGAGGAATGGAGCGGCAGTGGGCCACCATCAGCAGTTTCTGTCTCATATTGTAGCCGCCCGCGCTGAGGGCGGCTGGTGCAGCAGGTGCCGCGGTCAGCGCCCGCGGCTACAAAAACTGCGGCGGCGCTGTTTTTGACTTGGCATAGCGCAGGCGCGCATTCTACCATTAAACCGCGCAACGCTTTTTTCTGTGCAACCAGTCACCACGCGTGACCTAACGACCAACGAGAAACCGTCATGAATGCAAAACGGACTGCTGTCTGGATGAGTTGCCTGATCACCATGCTGGCCGGTGCCGCAACGCTGTGGCAGGCGGATTTCGAGTCGCCGGCGTATACGCTGGGCGCCGTGGTCGGCCAGCAAGGCTGGATGGCCTTCAGTGGCGCCTATGGTTCCGACGGCCAAGTGGTGGGCAGCGTGCCGGGCGATGTCGTGCCGCAGGGTGCGCAATGCTTGCGCCTGCCGCCGCCCGGCGCGGGCAATTACGTCATGGTGCGCACCCCGGACCTTACCAACGAGCTGGCCGCCGTCGATGTGCCCAACGAGTTTGTCAAGATCAGCTACAAGATCCGGCCTGATTCCACCTATGATGCGATCGACCTGCGCACGCCGGGCGGCGCGCGCATGATCTTGTTCGCGGTGTACCCGGCCGGCTGCAGATTGCACAGCCGGCGACGCCCGCCACCCTTCCGTGCAGCTATTCCAACTGGCATAACGTGTTCATCACGCTGGATCCCTTGAACAACAAGGTTGTCCAATTCGGCGTGGACGGCCAGGCGGCCGCCGTCAGCACCGCCTTTGATGCGGGCACCACCTGGCCCGTCGGCTATATTCGCTTTTCGAGCCAGGTCAACTCGCCGGCTGCGGGCGGCAGTGGCATCGGCCAGTGCTATTTCGATGATGTGTGCATCACGTCGTTCCCGGCCGGGACCATCATTGGCCCGCCGCCGGCCAGCATTTTGCGCAACTCGCTGTCATCGAACCCTTCGGCGATGCGACCGGATAATACCGTGACGCACGCTGAACGCGGATCGGTGGTCAGGGGCAACCCAATGTCGCTCAGGTGGTTGGGTTGCTCGATGTTGTACGCCGGGTCGTGCTTGAACCAGTTGCAGTCGCGTACCTGGCGGTTGGCCATCAGCCGGGGATGCGCCGCCGGCCATAGTCCTACCAACGGCAAATCCTGCGAAGCCTCGGTGTAGGCGTCCCACAACGGTTTACTCGCCGCCAGGCCGCGCATCACGTCATCGTAATCCTCCATGTGGCTGGGCACCGGCG
>JAPLST010000007.1 GCA_026398485.1 bacterium | reverse complement strand
CGTGGCGCGTGACCCCCGCGCAACACAGGTACCACACGGTTTCGCGCCACTGTGCGCCGGCCTTCTCATGCGCGCGCTGTGAGCGCACGTTGGCCGTGTCCACCGTCAGGAAAAAACGCGTCAGACCGTCGGCCGCGCAGTCTTGTTGCAGCGCCGCCAGCAGCAGCGAATACAGCGCCTGCCCGCGCCACGCCGGCTGAATGAACGTGTCGTAAATGCAGGCGCCATCGGCGCCGAGCGGCAGGTGATATTGATCGCGGTCTTCGCGCACGTTCTCATGCGGATGCGCCCAGGCATAGCCGGCCAGACCGGTCGCGTGCCACAATCCGACGCAGCGCGAGCCGCCCGCCATGCGGCGCAAAAACAGCGCCACGCCGGCCGGCACATCGCGCATGGCGCGGCAGACCGTCAGTGCCGCAACATCATCCGTCGTGACGTCGTGACCCGCCGCACACAAAACGGCGCGGGCATCACCGGCGCCGGCATGCGCGGCAGTTCATACAGATGCACTGCGGCATACTCAAACAACCACGGCGGCAGATGCAGGCGACGCGCAATGCGCACGAGGCGCTGCCCCAGTCGTGCCACTGCCCGCACGTTCACCGCCCCAGCAGACTGGCCACGCGGCTGACCAGCGTCTTGCCACGCAGACGCAGGCGATAGGCGGTCGCATTGGTGGTCGTCCACTGCTTTTTGTATTCCAGATGCTCGCCGCCAAATTCGATCCGACGATCGCCGCGCGCGTGACTATCGCGCAGCCACAGCGTCATCAGCACTTTGCCGGGGCTGTACTTGGCGTAGGCGCCATCATACATGCCGATAATGACGTAGACACAGGCGCCCTGCACAAGGTTGTAATCAAACGCCAGCGGGATGTCACCGGCGTACAAGACATTCAAGTCCAGTTGCCCGTTGCGCGCCATCACGTGTGCAATCGCGCGATAGAACGCCTCCATTTGCCCGACCGTGTACTGACCTTCTTGCTCGATGGTGTCGGCTTGCCAGCTCTTGTGCAGCACGCTGCTCATGGCATCCAGCGCCGCCGGCAGCATGGCCATGGCGTCCGCGTCACGCAGGCGCACATGCCGCACCACGCCGATTTCGCGGTCGAGTTTGTTGTGCATCCGGCGCGGATTCTTCCAGAAGACCGGGCTGTGCGCGCGATAGACGACCTCCCAGTCGGGATCGAGTGTCAGATAGGGCTGCTCATTAAACGGGGTCAGGCTGGCCGGCACGCCCTGCGCGCGCAACTGTTCCACGATGGTCGTCAACTGCCCGTCAAGGCCATCCAGTTTGAAGAAATCCAGCATATCGTAGTGCCGCGCACGCGCACGGTACAAGACCAGCAATGCGGCGGCCAGGTATTCTGGCGTTGCGGCAACCAGCGGCACAAAACGCTGCACGTTGTAGTCCACCGTGCGCAAGCAGCGCTTGCGCCACAGCTTTCCATGGGTCATCGTTTCGCGCAACATGCAGACCGCCACGGTCTCCCCCGCCGGCGTGACAAAGCGCAGGGGCCGCACGCGTTCGCCGGCCCGGCAAAATATATGCACGCCTTCTTCAAGCCAGGCCAGCGTGTTGAACACATTCGCCCCCGGCGCGCGCGCATGCAATGCCGCCCACGCCGCACAAAAATCGGGCGTCAAGGGATAGGCCTCTTCAACAAGTTGCAGATCAAGTGTATTCATTGCAGTACCATAAGCGGAGATTATACCATGTTGCCATGCCCGCGTCAAATTGCGTGGCGGCGGGCGGCGGCCTGAAATTCCGATATGAAGACGGTTGGATTGTTACGTTGAGGCCATGGCGTGGTTGTTCGCCACGCGGGTGCGCCAACTTAACAAGCACATCTGTCTGAAATTCCGATCGAGGGGAAAATGCGAACCTGACGTCGCCAAATCTGTTGTGGGTCCTGCGTGTGCGTGGCCGGAGGGTGCGGTAGGGCGGTCAGGCCCTGACCGCCGCTGCTGCATGCGCTTGAGGTACTACAATGGCGCAGCGACGACCGCGGCGGTCAAGGGCCTGACCGCCCTACCTGTCTGCGCGCTCTACGCCGGCGGCT
>JAPLST010000511.1 GCA_026398485.1 bacterium | reverse complement strand
GCGGCGGTCAAGGGCCTGACCGCCCTACCGGTCGGCGCGCTCTACGCCGGCGGCTACCGTGGCAGGATCGCTGCAAGGGAATGCGGTTCCCGCTCTTATAGCAGAATTTCAGTGCAGGCGCATTAATTTACCAATATTCATTCCTGCACCCTTTGCAATATAGTGTGTGTTTTGCTATAGTAATGCGTTGCTGCATGCGCGGGGAGGAATAGCCATAGCGGCTATGCGCAGCATCAGCAATAAACGAGGCATGGTGAACAAAAGTAACCAACATATAATGTGTGTGCTCTATGCGGCGGTGCTGGGCGTGCTGGCGCTGGTTGGCAGCACGACCGCAGAGCCGCTGACGTCCGCACCGGCATGGCGCGCGTTGGCGGATCAGGCCACCTGCTTGTGCGACGAAGGGCATCCCGAGCGGGCCATGGCGTTGCTGGACGCGGATGGCATGGCGACGAACTGCCTGCCCTTGCGCGCGTGCCGGTCGCGTGCGCTGGCAGAAGCGGGTTTGCTGGCACAGTCGGTCAGCAACGATGTCTGGATCATCCAGCACATGAAGCAAACGGGCGCGGGCGACGCGGCTGACCATGTCGCGGCGGCGCAGGCGGCGCTGCGCCTGCAACAGCACGACCTTGCGCTGACGTATCTGCAACGCGCGCTGCGCGGTGGTGGCGCACGTGGCGCAGTGTATGTCGCGGCCGGTGACTTGTATTTGGCGGTGAATGACGCCGCGCGCGCGGAACAATATTATGACAAAGCGCAGGCGTGCGGCGACCGATCGGCGCATGTCCTGTATCAGCGTGCCCAGTTGTTGCTTGACGATGCGGCGCGCGCGGCGGCACTTGCGGCCCTGGCCAGCAACGCGCCCGATTATTTCCCGGCACAATGTGCGCGCATTCAGGCCGCATGTTTGCAGGAACATTATGCTGAAGCGGCAGCGTTGCTGGCGGTGTGCGCCACGACACATCCGGCCAATGTGACCGTGCAATCGCTGCGCATCTTGCTGGCCGAGGCGACCGGCGCGACCGGCGAGGCCGCGCGGCTGGCCGGCGAGCTGCACACGCGCGCACCGGCATGGAGCGAAGATTTGACGTTACGCGGCGAGTTGTGGCACAGTCGCCGGCAATTCGCGCGCGCCGCCGCCTATGCCAGCCTGGCCTGCGCGCGCCGGCCCGGCGATGCCGACGCAATGTTTCTGCTGGCGCGCTGCGAGTTGGCGCAGGGCGCATCGGAGCGGGCGCGCACCGTGCTGGATGCGTTGCTGCGCCAAAACCCCTATCATCGCACGGCCTTCAATTTTCTCGGTGCCTTGGATTATATTGACCGCACCTTTGTCAGCATGACGAGCGCGCATGCAATCGTGCGGCTGCACCCGCGCGATGCGCAGGTCATGGGCGATGAAGTGACCAACTTGGTCGAGCAGTACTGGCACACCTACGCGCCCAAGTATGCCGTGCAGCCGACCACGCCGTTGCGGATCGAGCTGATGAATCGCCAGGCGGATTTTGCGGCGCGCACCGTCGGCATGCCGACCTTTGGCGCGCTGGGCGTGTGTTTCGGCGGCTACATCGCGATGGTCTCGCCACAGGCGACCGCCGACAGCGCCAACTGGGAGCAAACATTGCGCCATGAATTCATCCACGTGCTGACGTTGCAGGCATCGGACATGGGCATTCAGCGCTGGTTTACCGAGGGCTTGTCAGTCGCCGAGGAAGAGGGCACGCTGGGGGAGCGCGATCAGGCGCTGCTGGTATTGCTGACCAGCACGGGTTTTGTCAGCTTCACCACATTTGATGCCGCGTTCAGCGGGCCCAACGTTGTCGGCGCCTATCAGCTCGCGGGCCACGCGGTACGCTTTCTCATTGCGCAGCATGGCTGGACCGGCGTCTGCGCCGCAGTGCAGGCGTATGCCGCGGCGCCGTTTGATCAAACCTTGCCGGCGCGCGCCTTGGGCACAACCACCCAGGCGCTGGATGCCGCGTTCTGCAGTTTTATTCACACGCAACTCCTGCCGCAGTTGACGCTGATGTTCAGTACAAATGCCGCACTCGTCGCAGCGCCGGTAACGAACGCCGCGCATGCCTTGGTCGCGGCTGCGGATCTGCATGTGGACGACTTCGCCCTGCAAGTGCGCGCGGCGCGGGCCTGCGGCACGAATGACGCGCCCACGGCCGCGCGCCTGTACCAGCGCGCCTATCACATCAATCCCTATCAGGCGCAAGTGTACGAGGCATGGCCCGAACTATTGCAGCGGCAAGGCCAGCTCGATGCCGCATTGCGGATGAGCACGATTTACACACTGGCTGCGCCGCACGACTGGCGCGCGCATTTGCAGCACGCCGCGGCGCTGGTTGCGCTGGGGCGCACGAATGCCGCGTGCCGCGCGCTGGCGGAAGCCGAATATTTTGCGCCGGACGAACCGGCCGTCAAGGCCATGGCACAACGCTTGCCTACGCCAGAGTAATTCACACACGGAGAGACGCATGAGCACAAATGAGTGGACGCCGGCGCGGGTCGCAACGCACTGTGCGCGGGTGTATGCCGAGATGGGCAAAGTGATTGCCGGACAGGAAACGGTCATTGAGCATATCATGATCGGCTTGCTGTGCCGCGGGCATTTATTGGTGATCGGCTTGCCGGGCCTGGCCAAGACGCTGATTGCAAAAACCTTTGCGGGCTGCACGCACCTGGTGTATTCGCGCATTCAATTCACGCCCGACATGATGCCGTCGGACATCACCGGCGTGGAGATTCTTGAAGAAGATGTCAGCACCGGCCGGCGCGTGCCGCGTTTCATGGCCGGCCCGATTTTCGCCAACATTATTTTGGCCGACGAGATCAACCGCACGCCGCCGCGCACGCAGGCGGCCATGCTGCAGGTCATGCAGGAAAACGAGGTCACGATCAATCGCCGCACCTTGGCGGTTGAACAACCCTTCCTGGTGATTGCCACGCAAAATCCGATCGAGCAGGAAGGCACGTATCCGCTGCCGGAAGCACAGTTGGATCGTTTCATGATGAAGCTCGACATTACCTATCCCGCGCGGGCCGACGAGCTGCGCATGTTGCGCGAGACCACGTCGCCAGGCACCGCCAGCGTGACGCCGGTGATGACCAAGGAAGACATCGCCGCGTTGCAAGAAATGACGCGCGCCGTGCCGGTGGCCGACGACATGTACGAGCTGGCGGTGCGCATGGTGCGCGCGACGCGGCCGGAGACGCCCGACGCAGTCGAGATGGCGCGCAAGTATGTGCGCTGGGGCGCGAGCCCGCGTGCCTGCCAATATCTTATTCTGGCGGCCAAGGCGCGCGCGTTGATGCGCGGCAATGCCTGCGTTGCGCGCGAGGACATTGCCGCGGTGGCGCCGCCGATCCTGGCGCACCGCATCCTGCTGAATTATCAAGCCAAAGCCGAAGACATCCAGGTGGACGCGGTCATCGCGGACATCATTACGCACTGCGCCCGCTGACCGGTCGCGCACCGGGCGTCATGGCAACGACCGCGCATTTGAACTTTGCCGCGTTGGCGCGCATCAGTGATGTGGGCCTGCGCGCACGCATCATGGTCCACAGCTATTTCGCCGGCATGCATCCCAGCCCGCGCTACGGGCGCAACGCCGAGTTTGCCTCGTATGCCGCGTATCGCCCGGGCGATGATTTGCGCGACATTGACTGGCGTGCCTGGGCGCGCAGCGACGAGTATTTCATCAAACGCTACGACGCCGATTGCACCCTCAGCAGTTACCTTGTGCTGGACACCAGCGGCTCGATGTGCCATGCGGGCGAGCACACGATCAAGATGTGCATGAGCGTGACGGTCTGCGCCGCGCTGGCGCTGCTGATGCTGCGGCAGCATGATGCGTTTGGCTTGCTGACGTTTGCGGACGACATTGTCGGCGATGTGCCGCCGCGCGCGCATGAGCGGCAGTTCACCCGCGTGCTGGCGGCGCTGGCAAATGCGCCGACCGGCGGCGTGTCGCGTTTCGCGCCGCTGGGGCCGGCACTCGAACAGCGTTTGAAACGCAAATCGTTGATCGTGTTGATTTCCGACCTTACCGGCGATTGCGCGGAGATCGGCGAATTGTTCGAGCGCGTGCGGTTCTACGGGCATGAGCTGCTGTGCCTGCGCCCGCTGGCGGTCGAGGAAGTGCAGTTCCCGTATCATGGGCGGGTGATCCTGGTGGATGCCGAAACGGGCGAGCGCCAGATGGTGCAGGCGCGCGAGGTGCGCGCGGCCTATCTGGAAAATCTGCGCGCGCACGGCGAACAATTATTGCGCTGCGCGGCACGCCATGCGGTCGACCTCGAGACTTTCACGGCCCACGATGTCAGCATCAAGCCGCTGGCGGCGTATCTCGTCAAGCGGAAGATGGCACCATGATTGGCTGGCTGTTCCCCGCATTCCTGGGTGGGCTGGCGGCGCTGGCCGTGCCCGTCATTCTGCATTTGATCAAGCGTCGGCCGACGGTCGTGGTGGTGCCGTCGCTGCGCTTTGTGCCGCGCGGGTTTCGCGCGTATCAACGGCGGCTGCGCCTGCATGAATATTTATTGCTGGCTTTACGCTTGTTGCTGCTGGCGGCGCTGGTCGCCGCATTTGCCCATCCGTTTGTGCGGACGCGCATGGCGGGCACGGCATGGCAGGCCGACGCCACGGTGTTTTTATTGGATGTCTCGCTGAGCATGCAGGCGCGCGGGCCGGATGGCGCGGCGGTCTGGCCGGCCGTCATGCAGGATCTGCGCGCGCGGGTGCAGGCGCTGCCAGCCGGCCATGCGTGGCGTGTGGTTGCGTATGCCGACGGCATCTGCGCCACGCTGCAGGCGACCGACCAATGGCAGCGCGTGTTGCACGAATGGGAGACGCGTTTCCCAACGTATGGCGGCACCGATTACAACGCGGCTTGGCGCGCGGCGCGCGACCTGCTGGCCGATCAGCATGGCAACAGTCATGTGGTCTGGTATACCGACTTGCAGAAAAATGCGCTGGCGGCCATGGCGGCGCACCACGTACCGTCCACGTGCCATGTTGAAATTGTGCCCTGCACGCCGGGCGCCGTCAACCAGCGCATTGCGTTTGTGGATGCCGCGCGGATCACGGACTTGGGCGCAACCACGCGGGTCGCCTGCGTGGTGGGTGGCGCGGCGAAGGCGGCCCATCTGCAAGTGTATGTGGATGACGTGCGCGTGCCGACCCGCGTTGAACAATGCGCGCCCGGTATGGCCGGCACGCACACGCTGACGCTGCCGGCGTTGCGCAGCGGCGCGCATGTGGTGCGCGCAATGCTGCGGGCGGATGACGCCTACGCGGTTGACAATCAGGACAGCATGCTGGTGTACGCCGCGCCGGCGTGGCGCGTCCTGCTGGTCAGCAGCACGCCGGTGATGGACACGCTCAAGGCGAAAACCTTGTATATTGGAACTGCCATGCAACAGCTTGTGCCGGGCAGTGAGTGGCATGCGACCCGCGCCACCATCAAGCCGGAGCAGCTCGCCACGCAGAATTTGCGCGACACGCGCGTGATTGTGCTGGTGGATGTCGCGCGCGTGCCGGATGCCGCCGTGCGGGTGTTGAACGATTTTGTGCGGGCGGGCGGCAGCCTGCTGGTGTTCTGCGGCGAGCACACGGACATTGCGTGGCACAATGCAACGCTGGCGCAGCGGGGTTTGCTGCCGGCGCAACTGACCTATGCGACGGCGCGCGCCCGTGCCGGAAATTACACTTGCATCGGCATCGAGCAATGGAACACGAATCATCCGGCGCTGCGCTGGTGTACGGGCACGGCGGCCGACGATCTGCGGGCCGTGCCGTTTTACCGCGTCATGCGCACCATCCTGGCGACCAACGCCGACGTCATCGCGACCTTTGACAATGGCGATGCGTATCTCGCCGCCGCGCGGCTGGGCCGTGGCACGGTCGCGCTGCTGACCTGCACGGCGGATCGCGCGTGGACCGCGTTTCCGCGCAGCCGCCTGTACCTGCCCTTTGTGCGCGAAATGGTGCGCTGGCTGGCGCAGGAGCCGGACATGGCCGACGCCGTGCGCACCGAGCAAATTGCCGTGCGGAATGCCGGCGACGAACAAACCCGGCCCGGCATCACGCTGCGCTCAACCGTGCCGCTGGCCGCCGTAAAAAATGTACCGGATGCGCGTGAATGTGCCGGTGAACAGGGTTTGTCGAGCGCCGCCCAGGTAAAACTTGGTGTGCGTGACGACAACTTTGTCGTCAGCACCACCGCACGGCGCGAAGGGAAAAACGATTGCATTGAATCATGGTTGATCGCCGCCGTGTTCTTGCCCGCCGTGTTCTTGCTTGCGGCGCTTGAGGGTCTTTATGCCAACGCGGTCAGTTATGTCTGAAGCCGATGCCAGCATGACCCGCGCGGACGTGCAGCAACGCTATCACGTGGTCCGCCGCCGGCAAGGCACGGTCTGGCTGACAACCGTTTTGCTGGCGTTGCTGGGCGCGTGGGGCGTGGTGCTGCTGGCGGCGGCCGTGGTGGATTACCTGCTGTTGCCGGCGGTGCCATTGCGTTGCACGCTGGCCGGCGTGGTATATGGCGGCGGCGTGCTGGTGGCCGGCTGCGTGGCCGTGTTCGAGTGGCGGCGGCGCATGGCGCGCCGGGTGCTGGTCGCGCGCGTCGAGGAGCGCTTGCCGAATTTGCGGCATGGCCTGGCCACGGTACTCGACCGGGCCGGCACGACGCATGCCGTCGAGGCGCGCATGGTGGACGAACTGGCGCAGCGCGTCGGCACGGCCATGGCGGCCACATCCGTGCGCGCGGTCGTGACGGCACGCCCGTTGGTCATTCCTGCACTGGCGCTGGCATGCGTGCTGGCGGCCGTGC
Source organism: bacterium (assembly GCA_026398485.1). Taxonomy (GTDB): domain Bacteria; phylum Auribacterota; class UBA3054; order UBA3054; family JAPLST01; genus JAPLST01. The sequence goes on along the minus strand of JAPLST010000511.1, from coordinate 5,656 downwards.
TGCTGTGGTGCCTGCGCGTGCCGTACGGCGGCCTGGCCTTGCGTCATATTATTGCGCCGACGGCAGTGCGCCCCTACACGCGGGTCACTGATGACGCGCCGACGACGGCCTTGATCAAGGGCTCGAACATGGTGTTTGTTGCGCGGGTCGAAGGCCGGGCTTGCGCGCACGCCGTCGTGCATCTGACCTTTGACGGCCAGGTGCGCCAGACCGTGCGCGTGGCGCTGAGCAATCACACGGCGCGCCTGGTGTTGGCCGGCATGGAAAAGCCGTTTCGCTATTGGCTGACGGCCAATGACGGGGCGACCGCGCCGCGCACCGTCACGGTCGTCGGCATTCCGTGCCTGACGGCGGCGTATGCGGCCGTGCAGTGGCCGGCCTACACGGGGCGCGGCAGCACGCGCGAAAAATGGACCGAACTCGCGGTGCTGCCCGACAGCGCGGTCACCGTGTGCTGGTGGTTTGCGGCCGCCGTGACCAATGTGCAACTGACGCGCGCCGACGGCGCACCCTGCGCGCTGACCGGCAGCGGCGCGCAATGGCAGGCCGGGCTGGCCGCCACGACCAGTATCGAATATGTCCTGCGGGCGTGCGATGCGCAGACGCCGGCCGGGGTGCTCGAACAACGCTTCACCGTGCAAGTCCAGCCGGACGCGCCGCCCAAGATTGCCATCCGCCAGCCGCTGCGCGATGTCATCGTGCCGGAGGATTACGGTTTTACCATTGAAGCAGTAATTGACGATGATGTCGGCGTTCGCGATGCCACACTGGTGTATCAAATCAACGATCGCCCGCCCGTGCGTATCCCGCTGTCACGGCGCACGGATCAGCCGCGCATGCTGGTCGTGACCCAGCGCTTCAACATGGCGGATGTGACCGTGCGCAGCACCGACATCATCGCGTGGCACATTGCCGCGCACGACGTGCGGCCGGGCGCGCCGGAGGAAGGCCGCTCGCGCCTGATGTTTGTGGAAGTCCTGCCGCCGACCTATGCCAACATGCCGGGAGGCCAGGCGGGCGGCCCGTCCATGCTCAATCCGTTCCCGCGCTTGATCCGCATACAAAAACAGGTGGTGGCCGACAGTTTCACGATTGTAACCCAAACCAACGCGCCGGATGCCACGCGCGTGGCGCGCATCGACCTCGCCCAGCGTGAACAAATTATGAGCGACGCATGCCGGGACTTGCGGGCCGTCTTTATTGCCAAGGGCACCAACATGGGCGCCACGCTCAAAGCGGTCAGCCGCCACGAAGTCGCGGTTGCCTTGCAACAATTGACCCGCGATTTCAGTCTGACCGCCAGTAATTACACGGACAACTGCCTGGCGCTGGCGCATGGGCGCGCCCAGCGCATTCTCACCTTCATGCTGCAGTTCAAGATGAGCAGTGAAAGCGGCGGCAAAGATTCGTCGGAAGAATTGCGCATCCTGCAGGCCTTGCGCCTGGCGGAGCGCGCGGCGTCGAAGAAGATTGAGGATGAGCGGCAGCGCCGCTTGGCGCGCTTGGGCGATCTCGAAGAGCAACTCGACGAACTGCAAAAACAACAGCGGCAGATCGCCAATGAAATGCGCGACCAATCCGAACAAAGTGAAAGCGGCGAGTCGGACAAGCCAGGCGAACAAGGCCAGCAAGGCCAGCAAGGCCAGCAAGGCCAGCAAGGCCAGCAAGGTAAAGGCCAGCAAGGTAAACAAGGCAAAGGCCAGCAGGGGCAGCAAGGCTCGAACTCGGCCGCCGCAGGCATGGCGGGCGCTGCCGCGCAACAGGCGGGGCGCATGGGCGCATCCGCGGAGCATGCGCGCGCGGCCTTTGACGCGGTGCGCGATGCACTCGCGCGGGTGAGCCAATTGCTGGCCGACGGCAAAGTTGATGAAGCGCGCGCGGCAATGCAGGAAGTGCTGGCGCAGACGGCGGCGGCCGAACGCAAGCTCATGCAGGAGCACGCGCGCGAACTCGGCGAAAGTCTCGGTGCACTCGGCCAGCAATTGGCCATGTTGGGCGAGTATCAAGACGCCATCCGCGCGCAGACCGCACAACAGCGCCCCAACGCGGATACCCGCGCGATGCAAGACCAGCAACGCACGGCGCAGGCATGGTGGGATGAGGTGGCGCAGCAGGCCACCGCGTTGTCTGCCTTGACGTCCGGCGGCATGCCGGCGCAGGAAGAGGCGCTGACCCGCATCACCCGCGCCCTGTCCCAGTTCCCGGTGGCGGGGAACATGCGCGCGGCCCTTTCGGCCCTACAGGCGCGGCGGCCCGGCGACGCGCTGCCGGCACAATTGCGCGCCGTGTCTAATTTAGTCAACCTTGCGGAAGTGGTCCACCGGCTGCAGCGCACCCTCCGCCCGGATCCGTTGCAGCAAATGGATGCGACGGTGCGCGCGCTGGAAACGCTGGCACGCCAGCAGCACGTGCTGGTGCAACGACTGGCTGCCGGCCAGCCGTTGCCCGACGGGTATGAGCGCCAACACTTGGCGGGCAAGCAACAGCAAGTCTTGCGGCAATTGCAAGCCACGTTGGCCGCCGGCGCGGAGAGCGGTGGCGAGGGTTTTCAAGCCGGCATGGGCAACGCCATTCTGGCGGCGCAGGCCGCGCTCGGCATGCTTGAAGGCACGCGCCAGAATCCGGCGGGCATGCAGGCCGCGCTGGTTGAAAAACGCATTCGCGCGGCACGCACCGCCCTGATCGCCGCGTTGCAGCAAAGCGCGGTCGAGCGCCTGGCGCGCTTGGGCACGGAGGCGCTGAGTTGGGCCACACAAATGACCTCAAATGCCATGCCGGCCGTGTTTGACGAGGAATTGACCACGCTGCGATCCGCCTTGGCCGATGAAGATGTGGCCGTGCGCCTGGCGCTGGCGGCGCAACGCTGGCAGACTGGGCGGGCCGGCATGCCGCATGGCGCCTTGTTCCGGCTGGCGGACGAGTGTGCGCGCGCCTGTGCCGTGATCGAGCAGCCGCAGGTTGCGCGCGTCGAGAATTTCATGGTCGCCGCCCTGCAAGACCGGCGCGCGGATGCGCGCGGCGCACAGACCAGCATCGCCGCCGAAGCCGCCGTGGATAGCGTGCTGGACACGCAACATGTGCAGCGCATTGTGCACATGCTCAGTGCGCCGCTGACCAGTGCCACGGACCAACAGCAGCAACTGCGCGCGGAATTGCGTGCGCTCGAACCGCTGGCCGAGGCGTGGCTGCGCGCGCTGGTGAAGCAGCAACGCGAACTATTGAAGACCGACGAGGAATGCCCGCCACGCTTTCGCGACGCAGTCAATGAATATTTCAAAGTCTTGTCCTATAAATAAGAAGCAATGCCATCATATCTGACATCCACGCAGTGGCTCACCAGCATCCCGCACTGGCTGTTTGGCGTGGCGGCGCTGGCCATGGCACTGGCGCTGGCGCGCTCGTTGCGCTGGCAGATTCATGAAGTGCCACTGGTGCCGCGCTGTTTTATTATCGCGCTGCGCGTGGCGATTTTGCTTGTGCTGCTGGTGTGCGCGCTGCGCCCGGCCTTGCCGAACACGCTGGATCAGCGCGCGCAGGGCGCGCCGTGCCTGTATCTGTTTCGCGATGTCTCGCACAGCATGACGCGAGCGGATCGTGGCATGGGGCCCGTCACGCGCATCAACATCTGTGACGCGGCGGCCGAGGCCATCGTGCGCGCGGCACCCGGGTACGACATCAAGACCATTTGGTTTGACACCGCCGCATGTGCCGCACCGACACCGAATCCGCCGGCGCCACCCGCCGCGCTGGCAGCGACCGACCTGACGTATCCACTCGCCAATCTGCGCGGCATGCCGACGCCGCCGCATTCACAGGCCGTGCTGTTCTCGGACGGATGTCACACGGCCAACAATGCGGTGCATGCCGCGCTGGCGGAATACTCGGCGGCCGGCGCCGTGCCGCTGCACACCGTCTGCGTGCCGCCTGGCACGCCCGTGCCGCGCGCCGCGCTGACCGCCGTGACCATGCCGGCGCACGCCTGGCAAGGCGAGCGCGTGGTGATTGCCGCCGAGGTCGCCCTGCGTGATCTCACCCGCGATGCGACTGTCGAATTGCTCATGGATGGCAACAAAATCGCGCAACGGGCGCTGGCATGTACCGCGACCCAGCAGCGCGTTACTTTTGCCACCACGCCGGCGCGCCACGGCCTGCGCGTCTACACGCTGCGCGTCACGACACCCGAACCTACCGTTGATTTGCGCGCCGCCACGGCCACATGCGCCCTGCAGGTCTCACGCCGCACCTATCGCGTGCTGTACATCGAGGGCACGGATAGAAACGGCTACACCGGCGAACCGGTGTATAACAATGTGCCCAATGCGCTTAAAGAAGCGGACGATATTGCCTGTGATACCATGGTTGATCCCAGAATGATGAGTTCGCCCATCCAGGTGAAAGAACCCACCGTGGATGACCCGCGCGACGGCTATCCCTTGACGCTCGAAGGCCTGGCGCACTATGATGTGATTATCAACAGTGACATTCCCTTGTCGCGCTTCAGCCAGGCGCAGGTTGACAACACCGCGCGCTTTGTCGAGGAGCGGGGTGGCGGCTATATCATGATCGGCGGGGAAACTGCCTTTGGCGCCGGCGGCTGGGACGAGACGCGCATCGACCGGATTTCGCCGGTGGACATGGGCGACGAGCGCTACATGGACGGCCCGTTTGTCTGGAAATTCACCTTGGAAGGGGAGCGGCATCCAATCCTGCAGCTCGACCGTGACCCGCAGAAAAACGAGGCGATCTTGCGTTCCATGCCGCAGTTCTATGGCTACAACTCCAGTGTGCGCCTCAAGCCCAATGCCGTGCTGCTGGCGACGCATCCCACCCGCACCATCGCTGACGGATCAAAAATGCCGATGCTGGCCGTCCAGGAAATGGGTCGCGGCCGTTGCATGGCCTTTCTCACCGACACCACCTTCTTGTGGGGCATGGATTTCGAGCTGCACTGGGGCGAGCCGCGCGACGCCGACGTGAGTGCGCGCGACAAACGCTATTACAAGAAATTCTGGCAAAACGCCGTGCGCTGGCTGGGGCATAATGCGCTCCGGCACTATTACGAAACGCGCTTCATCACGACCGACAAAACGGTGTACGACATCGGCGACACCGCCACGATCGAGTACAACGACCCGGGCGCCTTCACCGGCGAAACAGCGCCGCGTGCGACGCTGACGAGCACTGCCGCCAGCGGCACGAAAACCACCATCACGATGCAGCCGGACGCGGCGCGCTCTCTGTTTTCCTGCACGCTGGCGCTGGGCAGCACCGGCCGCGTCGAACTGGTGGCGCGCCGGCTCGATGACCGCAGCGCCACCGCGACCATGCCGCTGTTCGTGCGGCCGGTCACGCGCGAGTTGTTGGAGATCACGCCCAATGCCCAATTGATGGCCGCCATTGCGCGCGCCTGCCACGGTCAGGCAGTCTTGTGCGGTGAAAAGCTGGTTTTGCCTGCACCGCCGGCGGCCGGCGAGCGCCAGACCAAGGCCGACGACCTGCGCGATATCTGGATCACGCCATGGATGCTGGCCACGCTGCTCGCGCTCTTCACCGCCGAATGGATTCTGCGCCGCACCGTCGGCATGGCCTGATGGCATCTCTGGAGACCCCACGGCCGCGCCGCCGGCGAGCTCTGTGGGGAGCATCTGCAGACCCC
>JAPLST010000136.1 GCA_026398485.1 bacterium | reverse complement strand
GCCCAAGGCGGTGACGCCCAGCGGCACCAAGACGGCCGGCTCGGGCAGCGGCATGTTGAACGCGCCGGGCGGATCCGCGCCCGTCCGCACGCTGCCGTCGTAATCATACTTGACCGTATTCGTGAGATTGCCCTGCGGCGCCAACGGCGGCTGCGGCAGATCACTGCCCGGGAAATTCGAGATGACGTACGTCCGCGCCAGCAACACATTCCCGCCGGCCAGCGGATGATAGTCGCCGTTGGCCGGATCCTGCAACTGGGGCATGAAGTTGTTTGAATTAATGATGTTCTGCGCGCGGAGCTGCGTGGGATTGCAGGTTGGATTGCCGGGCTGGCCGCCTTGGCCGGTGTCGCCGATGCCCAGCGCCAGATCGGCCGGGCCGTTCCAGATCAGGTTGCCGCGCAGCATCAGGTTGTTGTCGGCCTGCGCCGGGCTGGGAATGTGGGACGACGGCGCCGGCGTGCGCGGGCCCGGCACGTCGAGCTGCTGCCATTGGCTCTGCCAGCCGGTCGGATTGTACAACAAATTGTTGAACACATATACATTGCGGTTGGGGATCGGCTGCACGTGGCTGTCGCCCGGTTGCGCCGTGCCCCAGCCGCCGGCGCTCAGATTGATCTGGCATTGGGCCACATTGCCATCGCAACTGCGCGCGCCAAATTGAAATTCGAGCGCGTGGGAATTGGTACCGACGCAGTACAACGTGTTATACGCCAGCAGCACATTGTAGCCGCCCCATGCGCCCATGCCCGCGCCGCCGCAATGATGAATGATGTTGTTGACGCATTTCACGTCGTGCGCCTCATAATGCAGCCACGGTGCGACCATGTACTCGAAGCCGGTTCCGTTGCCGATGCTCAGGCCACCGACGCCGCCATGATCCAGCTCGTTGCGCTCAACCAGAAAATAGGCCGAGCCGCCTTTCAAATACAAGCAATACTCGCCCGCGTCGTGGATGCGATTGTTCAGGAAATGGCCGTACTGCACAGCGACATAATCGACGGCGAACCAGAATGCGCCCGCCACGTCGCTGTCTTCCATGTACAAATACTGGCACTGATTCGCCTTGACCGTTTCTTGCGGGCCATGGTTTAATCCTTCGATCCGGCAATTGCGCACGAGGATGTGCGCGCAGTTTTCGAGGTGCAGGACATTGCCGCCGCTGGCTTCCGCGCGCAAATGCACGCCGCTAAGATAGACATAGGTGCAGCCGGCCATGTTGACATCCGGCAGAAGCGCCGCGCGCGCGCCGTCGACGGACTCGAGCACAATCGGGCATTGATACGTGCCATGGCGGTTTTTCCAATAACTTGGTACAACGGTGTGCGTGCCGGCGACCAGGCAGATGCGATAGCCGGTGGTCGTCAGCGGCGCGCCGCCCGGAATGCGCTGCCATGCCTCGGCCACCGTGCGCACCGCGCTGGCGCGCGTGGCGCCATTGCTGGCGTCATGGCCGTGCAGCGGGTCAACCCAGATGTTGGACAGGGTGGGTGTGCCGATGGCATAATAGGGGAGCTGCGTCGTGCCGGCGCGGGCTGGCAGGGCGCCGGCACAGGCGATGAGCGCCACTGTCCAACGCGTAAACAGGTGCATAATTATCTCCTTGTAATGGAGAAAAACGGTTTGCGGCAAACCGTTTTGTACAAAATGAATGCGGCATTCATTTTTCTATGGGAGGTGTTACCGCGCGCGCCAGTTGCTGCTCGGCGCGGCTGAGTTTCTCGGTGAAGGCGCCTTTCTTGAAGTTGGCGGTCCAGCGTTTCAGGACGATCCATCCGCCGAAGCGCAGCAGGTCATTGCGCCAGGCGCGATACCAGCGCTGCCATGCGTAGTTAAGGTTCCACAGCGGCGCCAGCATGGCCGGGAAGATCAGCACATTGCGCGCGACGCCAAACATGGATTTGAAGCGGTAAAAGCGGCCCATGATCTTGCGCAGCGCGGCCGACAGCTCCTGCGGCGTCAGCGGCGCATCCGGAACGAACAGCGGAAAGTTGCCGTCGTAATATTCCCAGCCGATCTCGGTGCGCGGGAAAATCCGGTGTTGGGCCGCCAAGCGCGCGGTCAACTCGGTGCCGGGCAAGGGCACCGGCAGCAGGACTTGAATGGTGTCAATCCTGGTTTTGGCAATGAATGTCCTGAACTGGCGGATGCGTTCCTTGATCGGGATGGTCAGTTGCACACCGGCCGGCATGGGATAGCCGAAGATGAACATGCCATGCACCAGAAAGCCGGCCTGGTGAAACAGGCGCGTCAAGGCCTGCATGTCTTCCGGCCTGACTTTCTTGTTCATGGCCAGCAGTTCCTCGGCGATGGGCGACTCGAAGCCGATGCACACCATGTTGATGCTGGCCGCGCGCATGGCCTGCAGCAGCTCGGTGTCCTTGGCGCGGTCGAGGCGGATTTGGACGGTGATGTCCAGGCGGGTGGCGACGGCGTGCTGGTACTCGGTCAGCAAGTGGCAGAAGCGCAAGGTTTCGTCGCGGCGGTGGCCGAACAGGTCATCGACAATGAAAAAATGGCGTGCCCCGTGCTTTTCCAAGAGGACGGCGATCTGGCGCACGACGCGCTCGACCGAGCACGGCCGCGGCTTGCCCTTCACCGCGCAAAATTCGCAATCCATGCCGCAGCCGCGAATCCAGCCGATCGGGTAGAGCGAGATCCTGGCGTAGCGCACCAGGTTGAAATCCGGCAAGGGCAGGCGCTCGAAATCCGTGATCGGCGGGCGCGCCGGCGTGAGCACCATCTGCCCGTCGCGCACAAACGCCAGGCCGGCAATGCAGGCCGGGTCGCCGCCGGTCTGCAAGGCGGTCAGCAGTTCGCAGATCGTGTCGTCGCCCTCGTCCAGCACCACATAGTCGAGTCCGTTGGCAAGCCCGTCCTGGATATTCTCGCCGATGAAATGCTGGCCGCCGGCGATGGTCGTCACGCCCTGCGCGTGATAAAAGCGGGCCACCTCATACAAGCGCGGGATC
>JAPLST010000308.1 GCA_026398485.1 bacterium | reverse complement strand
GTAGTGGTCAAAGGTAAAGAAATGTTAGAGACACTACAATAGAGGGACTCCATGCCGCCGGCGCACCGATCACCGACCAGTGCTCGCAATTCTGGCTGCCACCTAAAATCGTAAAACCTTAAACTTTATGCTCTGCAGAAGCGGCCACGGCCGCGCGCAACGCCTGATAGCCGTGGTGCAGAATCAACTGGTCGAGCAAGACCAGGGCTGTGTAACTTTCGGCCACCGGCCAGATGCGGCTGACAATCGTCGGGTCGCGGCGCGTGATTGCCGCGAGCTGCGTGTTGGCGAGCGTGTACTTGTCAATCGTGCGCTGCGGCTTGTCGATCGTCGGCGTGGGCTTGACCGCCAGGCGCACAACGATCGGCTGGCCGGTGGCCAGCCCGCCGGTGATGCCGCCGGCATGGTTGGCCAGAAATTCGACGCGGCCATCGGTCGCGCGCATCTCGTCGTTGGTCTGGCTGCCGGTCATGTCCTTGACGGCAAAGCCGGCGCCGACCTCAACGCCTTTGACCGCGCCAATGCCAAGCATCCGGCCAAGCTCGGCGTCGAGTTTTTCGAAGACCGGCTCGCCCAACCCGGCCGGCACGCCCAAGGCAATCACCTCAACCACGCCGCCCGACGAATCGCCCGTGCGTGTGACCCGGGTGCAGGCCTCGAGCATCGCCTGGGCCGCGTCGGCATCGGGGCAGTTGACCACCGGATGCACGCCGTAGCGCGCGCGGATTTGCGCCGTGGTCAGTTCCGGCGCCAGCGCGCGAATGTCATCAATCTCATTTTCAACTTCCGCCAGCACCTGCATTTTCTGCAAAAAGCGCATGGCCGGCGTCAACCGGCCTTTGACGTACAATGATTGGTAAAACGGATCGGTGGCGCAGCGCATTGTGCGATAGGCGCTGGTCTGCGCGAGCGCGGTGGCGTGGTCAATCTCACCGGCGCGCACGCCGGCCAATTCTTTGACATAGGCAAACACCTCGATGCCGCAGGCGCGCAGGATTTTGCGCGCAACCGAGCCGGCGGCGACAATCGTGGCGCTGTAACGCCCGCTGAAAAAGCCGGCGCCGATGGCGTCGTCATCCGGCCCATACTTGATAAACGAGGCGTACGAGGCGTGGCCCGGGCGTGGCGTGCGATTGGTGTCCTGATACTGCTGGACATGAATCAGGTGCCGGTCGAGATTCGGGATCAAAATCGTGAGCGGCGTGCCGTTGGTGTGATATTTATTCTGCGCGCCGGGGACGGTTTCGTCGACATTCGTGCCGGTGTAAATGACCGGCAAATCGGGTTCCTTGCGCGGCGAGGAGAGCTCGTCGGTGCCAGGCTTGCGCAACAGCAAATCGCCATAGATTTCCTGTTCACTGAGCAGCAGTCCGGGCGGCACGCCTTGCAGCATGGCCGTCAGGCCTTCCTGATACGAACCGCCGGCGACCGTCACCTGAAAACAACGACCAAGATGGCATCCAAGCATGGCATGAACCTTCGCTAAAATAAAAATCGCAGGGCAACGCGCGCCACGGCGGCACGCGCGCCATTTTACATCGAAGGAGTATAGCGAAGCAGGTATGCGCTGTCAACCGCCGCGCGGGAGTTGCGCGGGAGTAAATTCGTTCGCCGCGAATGAATTTGGAGAAATGCGGTGACATCTTTACCATCGTCCAGGGCTTGCTTGAACCGACTGCTTTGTTGGGTGCCGTTGACGTAGATGGAGGCTCCGCCTGAAATTTCGCTATAAGAACGGGAGCCGCATTTCCTTGCGGCAATCCTGCCACGGGAGCCGCCGGCGTAGAGCGCACAGACAGGTAGGGCGGTCAGGCCCATGACCGCCGCGGTCGTCGCTGCGCGCGCATGCCGGTAGGGCGGTCAGGCCCTTGACCGCCGCAGTCATCGTTCCGCGCGCATGCAGCAACGGCGGTCAGGGCCTGACCGCCCTACCTCACCCACCGGCCACGCACGCACAGGATCCACAACACATTTGGCTGCGTCAGGTTCGTATTTTCCCCTATGTCGGAATTTCAGAAAAGTTTTTATGCCCTGAACTTCCGCTATCAAGACTTGGGATGCATGCACCGATGAAATTTGTCGTGCTGTAGTTGCTGGAATGTGGCCGCGGGGCACGCCGCGGATGTTGCAGCAATCCAAGCCAGCAGCAACGGACTGTGCCAGTCATGCGCACATTTTCCTAGTAGCCGCGGGCGACGACCGCGGCAGAACAGTGGCCGCCCTCCGCGCGGGCGGCTACAATGCAGATCCAGCCATCCTGCCACGTGGCGGACCGTGGATGCTTTGCTTGTCCAAGCCGTGCGGCTTGGCCACAAGTCGCGTGCGGGCTTGCTTGAACCGGCCTCTTTTGGGTACAATGCAGCATGACAACAATGTTTATGGTGCAACGATGAAACTGGTGATCAGCGGCGCGAAGGCGACCGGCAAGAGCACGCTGGCGCGGCAGTTGGGCGCGGCGCTCGGCCTGCCGGTCGTCGAGTCCGACAGCTTGGTCGAGGAATTATACGCCGCGCGGCACGGCCAACGCTGGAACTGCGCGGAGATTTTCGCGCGCGGCGGCGCAGACGTGTTTCGTGCACTTGAAGGCGAAGCGGCCGAGACCCTGGCGGCGCGCGATTGGTGCATCATCGCCACCGGCGGCTCAACCCTGCTGCAACCGGAGGTGCGCCAGGCCCTGCGCCGCGATGCAGTGCTGATTGTCTTGACTGCGCCGCCGGCGGTGTTGTGGTCGCGCGTGCAACGCATTGGCCTGCCGGCGTATGTCGACAAGGACGATGCACAGCAGACGTTCAGCGCCCGCGCGGCGATGATCCAGGAAGTGCTGCTGCCCTATGCCGACGTGGTGGTGGATGTAACCAGCGGCGCGCCCGAGCAACTGCTCGACGAACTGCTTGAAAAACTCGGCGCGGAATTTGCCGTGCGCTGCACCGCGCCGAACACGTTTGGCGACGTGATCCGCGCGACACCATTTGGCGACAGCCACGGCGTCGCGATTGGCTGCGTGCTTGATGGTGTCGCGCCGGGCACGCCGATTGACCTTGATGAAATCCAGCATGCACTCGACCGGCGCCGGCCCGGGCAGAGCGAATTGAGCACGCCGCGCAAAGAGCGCGACCAGGTGCGCATCTTGTCAGGCGTCTTCGAGGGCACGGCGACGGGCGCGCCGATCTGCATGATCTTGATGAGTGAAGACCAGCGGCCGTCGGCCTACGAGGGCTTGCGCGAACTGTTTCGGCCCGGCCATGCCGACTTTACTTTTTGGAAAAAATACGGCATCCGCGATTATCGCGGCGGCGGGCGCTCGTCCGGGCGCGAGACCGCCGGGCGCGTCGCCGGCGGCGCAGTCGCCCAGCAAATCCTGCGCGCGCGCGGCGTGCAGATCTGTGCCTATGCGCTTGAGATCGGCGGCATTCGCGCGCAGACTTTCGACCTTGGCGCGATCGAGCACAATCCCGTCCGCTGTCCCGACCCGCTGGCCGCGCAAGCCATGGCGGCGGCGATTCTCAAGGCCAAAGAGGAAAAAGATTCGGTCGGCGGCATTATTGAACTGCGCATCAGCGGCGTGCCGGCCGGCTTGGGCGATCCGGTGTTTGGCAAGCTGGATGCGCGGCTGGCCTCGGCGCTGTTGTCAATTGGCGCGACGATGGGTTTTGAAATTGGTGCAGGCTTTGCGGTCGCGCGCCGGCGCGGCAGCGAGAACAACGATGCGATGCACGACGGCGCGTTTGTTTCAAACAATGCCGGCGGGATTGTCGGCGGCATTTCGAACGGCAACGAAATTGTGATCCGGGTCGCGATCAAGCCAACCTCGTCGATTGAAAAGCCGCAGCGCACGATCGACATTCACGGGCAAAATCGCGACGTGGTTGTGGAAGGCCGGCATGATCCGTGCATTGTGCCGCGCGTCGTGCCGGTGGTCGAGGCGATGGCGGCGCTGGTGCTGCTGGACGCCTGGGAGATGCAGACACGGATTCGGCCTGACTGGCTGGACGCCGCGCCGGCTGCCCGTGCATAGCCATCGCTGACAGAAATGCACGCACGCCGCGGCATCGCCGATCATCCCGCGGTTGGTGCATGCACGTCAACTTAGCGGCTGGAAGCCGCTTCTACGACAGATGTGCCTGAAATTCCGCTATAAGAACGGGAGCCGCATTCCCTTGCGGCGATCCTGCCACGGGAGCCGCCGGCGTAGAGCGCGCAGACAGGTAGGGCGGTCAGGCCCTTGACCGCCGCGGTCGTCGCTGCGCCATTGTAGCACCGGCGGGCGCGCGCATGCAGCAACGGCG
>JAPLST010000135.1 GCA_026398485.1 bacterium | reverse complement strand
TATCCACGCCGTTGGCGGGACTGGCCAATTTTATCATGACTGGGAGGTGCAGTATGCATGTTCGTAAACGCGTTGCCGGTAGTGCCGTGCTGTGGTTGGCAATCTGTTGCAGCCATGCGGCGGCGACCTTCATGCCGGAGTATACCAACGCCTGCCACTGGGCGTCCAATCCCAGCAACCTGCCGATCGCCCAGACCCGGGCGTGGATTTGGACTACCAATCAGGCGCCAAACCCGGCATTGGAGTGGACCAACACGCGGGTAAAGATCGTGACCTGGACGCGCTTCTTCAATTCGTTCGCGCCGTATGTCGGCACCGGCCAGCTGGTCTCGAATTATTGGGACACGATGTGGGTGACGGTCGCGCCGCAGCTGTACGATTTTTTTGCCGACACCAATCGTTATCCTGTGCCGATTGATGTGGTCGATGCCAAACTGCGCATCGAACAGTTGCTGGGCGTCTACAATGATTCGCTGAATGTCGCGTTTGCGGAAGTATGGGCGCGGCCGGAAGACTTGTACCGCCCGAGCCGCGATGCCGGCATCACCACGGCCAGCACGGGTATTGACTGGCCCGTGCCGTTGCAAACGCCGCCGGGCTTTGCCAGCGTTTACACCGCAACGGTTCCGTTCCCGTGGACACAATTGGGCTACACCTACGACTGGTGCCCGGCCAGCACGACGGTGATCGGCATCAGCGAATATGTGCTCAAGAAAAACGCGGAATACTATGTCGCGTCGGTCTGCAACACGCTGGACTACATCCCGACCAGTCCGGAACCGGGCAGCATGGCGGGCATTGCGTTTGTGGCCTGGCTGTGCGTGCGGCGCGGCGCCGGCATGCGGAAGAACACATGAGCGCCATCGAACGCACCATCTGGCGGGTGGCGCGGCGGCTGGCGTTGGGCGTGGCGTTGATCAGTGCCTGTGCGGCGCTACTGCTGCTGTCCGACTGGCGCGGGCGCGCGGCCCGGCGTTCGGCGGTGCCGCGTGTGGCCTTGTTTGTGTTTGCCAGCCGGCCGATTATGGAAGACTGCGAGCGTGGCTGTCTCGAAGCGTTGGCGGCGCGCGGCTACCGTGCGGGCGAGACCATGCAGTTGCAACGCTTCAACGCCGAAAGCGATCTGCCGACGGCGAGCACGATCGCCAAGGGGATCGTGGATGCGCGCGTCACCGTCGCCATCACTTTCAGCACACCGTGCTTGCAGGCGATGGCGGCCAGCAATCGCGACGGGCTTGTGCCGCATGTGTTCGGTGCGGTTACGGATCCTTATGCATCCGGCGTCGGGCTTGACCGGGCGCAGCCGGCGGCGCACCCGCCCTGGCTGACCGGCATCGGCACCTTTGAGCCGGTGCGCGCGGCATTTCGGCTGGCGCGCGAACTGCGCCCTGCGCTGCGGCGGGTCGGGGTGGTGTGGTGTACGTCGGAGACCTGCTCGGAAGCATGCGTGCGGGTCGCGCGCGACGAATGCCGCGTGCTGGGCATCACGCTCTTGGAAGCGCCGATCATCAGTTCGGTTGAAGTGCCGGACGCGGCCAAGGCGCTGGTGGCGCGCGGCGCCGAAGCGTTGTGGATTGGCGGCGACAACATCGTCGGGATGGCGGCGCGGACGGTGATTGATATCGGCCGCGTCGCGCGGATTCCGGTGTTTGCCAATGCGCCCATACATGCCACCATTGGCGCGCTGTTCGGGCTCGGCGCGGATTACGTCGAAGTCGGGCGCATCACCGGCAATGTCGCGGCCGACGTGCTGGATGGCCGCGCGCCGGCGACCATGCCGATCCAGGAAGGCGTGCCCCGGCAATTGGCGCTGAACACCGACGTGCCGGCACTGTTGCGCGATTCGTGGCGGATTCCGACGAATGTGCTGGCCGAGGCCGCCATCGTGATCACCAGCAATCAGGTGGTGCGCGCACCGGCGCTGGTCGTGCAACCCTGACGTGTTTCGGTTTTTGAGTTTTCAGTTTGCAGTTTGCAGTTTTCGGTGGAGGAAGAGCAGCGGCAAGAAATCCCCCAACCCCCTTTTCCAAAGGGGGACGGCTGCGGCAGCAAGATCCCCCGCCACGCGCGGCGCGCGGCACCCTACCGCCACTGGCGGTACGGCGAAGACGCCGTCCGGGGGATTGCAGCGTCACTGAAATTCCGCTATAAGAATGGGAGCCGCATTCCGTTGCGGCGATCCTGCCACGGTAGCCGCCGGCGTAGAGCGCTTAGACAGGTAGGGCGGTCCGGCCCTTGACCGCCGCGGTCGTCGTTGCGCTATTTTATCACCGGCGTTCGCGCGCATGCAGCAACGGCGGTCAGGGCCTGACCGCCCTACCTCATCCTCCGGGCACGCACACGCAGGATCCACACTAGATTTGGCTACGTCTGGTTCGCAGTTTCCCCTATATCGGAATTTCAGAGCGGCAGCAAGAAATTTCGGATGAACTTTACTATAATTATTATTTCTGGAAACCCCTATTCCGCCGGCGGCGGAATCGCGGGTGATTAAAATTGAGCAAAACATGGACCGGGAGATGCACAATGAATGATTGCACACGCGTTGCCGGCAGCGCGATCTTGTGGCGATGCGTGCGGTGCGGCGCCATGCGGAGGAACACATGAGCGCGGTCGAGCGCACCATTGGGCGGGTTGCGCAGCGGCTGGCCTTG
The DNA here is from genome assembly GCA_026398485.1 of bacterium. Taxonomy (GTDB): domain Bacteria; phylum Auribacterota; class UBA3054; order UBA3054; family JAPLST01; genus JAPLST01. The sequence goes on along the minus strand of JAPLST010000135.1, from coordinate 4,120 downwards.
GGCGTGGCGTTGATCAGTGCCTGCGCGGCAGTGCTGCTGGTGTCTGACTGGCGTGGGCGCGCGGCGCGCCGCTCGGCGGTGCCGCGCGTGGCCCTGCTTATCTTTGCCAGCCGGCCGATTATGGAGGAATGCGAGCGCGGCTGCCTCGAAGCGCTGGCGGCGCGCGGCTACCATGCGGACGAGACCATGCAGTTGCAGCGCTTCAACGCCGAAAGCGATCTGCCGACGGCGAACACGATCGCCAAGGGCATTGTCGACGCGCGAGTCAACGCCGCGATCACCTTCAGCACGCCGTGCTTGCAAGCGATGGCGGCCTGCAACCGCGACGGGCAGGTGCCGCATGTGTTCGGTGCAGTCACAGATCCCTATGCCTCCGGCGTCGGGCTTGACCGGGCGCAGCCGGCGGCGCACCCACCCTGGCTGACCGGCATCGGCACGTTTCAGCCGGTGCGCGAGGCATTCCAGCTGGCGCGCCAGTTGCGGCCCGCGCTGCGCCGCGTCGGCGTGGTGTGGTGCACATCCGAGACCTGCTCGGAAGCGTGCCTGCGCGTGGCGCGCGATGAATGCCGGTTGCTGGGCATCACGCTGCTGGAAGCGCCGATAACCAGTTCGATCGAAGTGCCCGACGCGGCCAAGGCGCTGGTGTCACGCGGCGCCGAAGCGTTGTGGATTGGCGGCGACAACATCGTCGAGATGGCCGCGCGGACGGTGATTGAGGTCGGGCGTGTCGCCCAAATTCCTGTCTTTGCCAATGCACCCGGGCATGCCGCCATTGGCGCGCTGTTCGGGCTCGGCGCCGATTATGTCGAAGTCGGGCGCATCACCGGCAACGTCGCGGCCGACGTGCTGGATGGCCGCGCGCCGGCGACCATGCCGATCCAAGAGGGTGTGCCCCGGCAATTGGCGCTGAACACCGATGTGCCGGCGTTGCTGCGTGACCTGTGGCGGATTCCGTCGAATGTGCTGGCCGAGGCCGCCATCGTGATTGGCAGCAACAAGGTGGTGCGCGCACCGGGGCTGGTCGTGCAGCACTGACGTGTTTCAGTAAATTTCTGATGAACTATACTATAATCGATATTTCTGGAGACCTCGATTCCGCCATCGGCGGCATCGTGGGTAACGAAATTGAGAAAAACATGTACCAGGAGATGCAGAATGAATGATGGCACATGCGTTGCCGGCAGCGCGACCTTGTGGCAGTGCGTGCGGCGCGGCGCCTTGCGGAGGGATTCATGAGCGCAGTCGATCACACCATTTTGCGGGTCGTGCAGCGGCTGGCGCTGGGCGTGGTGTTGATCAGCGCCTGTGCGGCAGTGCTGCTGCTGTCCGACTGGCACGGGCGCGTGACCCGGCGTGCGGCGGTGCCGCGCGTGGCCGTGTTTGCCTTTTCCAACCAGGGCGTTATGGAGGAAAGTGTGCGGGGCTGTCTTGAAGCGCTGGCGGCGCGCGGCTACCGTGCGGACGAGACGATGCAGTTGCAGCAGTTCAGCGCCGAAAGCGATCTGCCGACCGCGAATACGATCGCCAAGGGGATTGTCGACGCGCAGGTCAACGTCGCGATAACCTTTGGCACCCCGTGTTTGCAGGCGATGGCGGCCAGCAATCGTGACGGGCAGGTGCCGCATGTGTTCGGCTGCGTCACGGATCCCTACACCGCCGGCGTCGGGCTGGATCGCGCACGGCCAAAACTCCGCCCGCCCTGGCTCACCGGCCTCGGCACCTTCGAGCCGGTGCGCGAGGCGTTTCAATTGGCGCGCCAGTTGCGACCCGCATTGCAGTGTGTCGGCGTGGTGTGGTGCACGTCGGAGTCCTGCTCGGAAGCGTGCCTGCGCGTGGCGCGCGATGAATGCCGCTTGCTGGGGATCACCCTGCTGGAAGCGCCGATTACCATCTCGATTGAAGTGCCCGATGCGGCCAAGTCGCTGGTGGCGCGCGGCGCCGAGGCGCTCTGGCTGGGCGGCGACAACATTGTCGAGGTGGCCGCACCGGCGCTGATCGAGGTCGGCCGCGTCGCCCAAATTCCCGTCTTTGCCAATGTGCCCTGGCATGCTGCAAATGGCGCGCTGTTCGGGCTCGGCGCCGATTTTGTCGAGGCCGGCCGCATTACCGGCAACATTGCGGCCGATGTGCTGGATGGCCGCGCCGTGGCGGAAATGCCGATCCGTGAGGGCGTGCCCCAGCAATTGGCGCTGAACACCAGCGTGCCGGCCACGCTGCGTGACGTGTGGCGGATTCCGTCGAATGTGCTGGCCACGGCCGCCACCGTGATCGATGGAACCAACAGCGTCAAGGCGCCGGCGTCAAGCGTGCCGCAGGCGGGCGCCACCAATGCGCCGAAGTGCTGGAACATCCATTTTCTAAACTATGCCGAATCATCCTTGCTGGACGAATGCCTGCAAGGATTTCACGCTGAACTTGCCGCGCGCGGCATGGTCACCGGCCGGCACTGCCGCATCACGCTGCGCAACGCGCAATGCCAGATGCTGAACTTGGTGACGATGGTGGATGCCGCCGTGGCGGACAACGCCGATCTGATTCTGGTGACGTCGACACCAACCTTGCAGGCTACCTTGAAAAAAGCCGGCCAGGTGCCGGTGCTGTTCACGGTTGTGGCCAATCCGTTCTTGGCGGGTGTCGGCACGGACGTGAGTAATCATCTGCCAACGGTGACGGGTATTTCGACCATGAGCGATTTCGCCGACATGGCGGCGGTGGTGCGCGAATGTCTGCCGCACGCCACGCGGGTCGGCACGCTGTTTTCGAGCAACGAGGACAATTGCGTCTACAACAAGGACATGCTGGCGGCGGCGCTGCAAAAAGTGGGCATCAGCCTGGACGCGGTCGCGGTGTCCACCAGCGCCGAGGTGGCGGACGCCGCCTTGGCCTTGAGTGGCCGCGGCATTGACGCGATCTGCCAGGTGGTCGGCAACATGCTGGACACGTCGTTCGCGGCCATCACCCTGACGGCGCGGCGCGAACGCCTGCCGCTGTTCGCGTTTGCGACCAGTCAGGCGCGCGACGGCGGCGCGGCCGTGACGGTGGCCCGTGATTATGCCGAGGCGGGCCGGCAACTGGCGCGGCAGACGCAGCGCGTCATGCAAGGCGCGCTGCCCGCGCAAATGCCGATCGAATACGTTTCGACAACCGTGCTGAGCGTGCATCCCAGCAACGCCGCGGCCTGCGGCCTGGTGCTGCCGTCGCAGTTGTGCGCCCGCGCGGCCAATGTGTTTGGCGTGGCCGGGGAGCCGCATGCTGCGCATTGACCCGATGACGTCGGCCGACGTCGCGCTGGCGCTGGACTGGGCGGCGCGCGAAGGTTGGAATCCAGGAATGCAGGACGCCGCCTGCTTTCACGCGGCGGATCCGCAGGGCTTCTTTGTGGCGCGCGAGGCGGGCCGGGTCGTGGGTTTTATTTCGGCCGTTGCCTACGATGCCGCCTTTGGCTTCATCGGCTTGTACATTGTGGCGCCGGACTGCCGCGGCCGTCTGGTCGGCATCCAATTGGCACAGCGGGCCCTGGCATATTTGGGGCAGCGCATCATTGGGGTTGACGGTGTCTTGCTGAAAACAAAGAATTATATGGCGCACGGTTTTTGTCTGCGGTGCAAGAACATCCGGCACGCCGGCGTCTTGCCGCACGCAGTCGGCAACGCGAACATTGTGCCGGTGCAGCAGGTGGCGTGGGACGCCCTGCTGGCGTATGACTGCCGCCACTTTCCCGCGCCGCGCGCGCCGTTTCTGCACCACTGGCTGAACGCGCCGGGGCATCACGGCTGTGCCTTTGTGCAGGCAGGTGTGCTGTGCGGCTATGGTGTGGTGCGCCCGTGCCGAACGGGCTTCAAGCTCGGGCCGCTGTTTGCCGACACAGCGACGATTGCCGATGCGCTGGCAGGCGCACTGGGCGCGCACACGCAGGGCGCAACGGTGTACTTCGACACGCCGGACGCGAATCCCGCCGCCGTTGCGCTGGCGCGCCGGTACGGCATGCAGGAAGTCTTTGCCACGGCGCGCATGTATCGTGGCGGCGTGCCGGAACTGCCGATGGAAAAAATCTTCGGCATTACCAGTTTTGAACTGGGTTAATTCTTTCGCCGCGAAAGAATTATGGGCGTATGGAAAT
>JAPLST010000012.1 GCA_026398485.1 bacterium | reverse complement strand
GCATGCGCCAGCGGCGGGATGATCGGTGCATCAGTGCTGCAACTGAAAACTGAAAACTGAAAACTTCTCCGAAAACATCGATTGTGTATAATTAGTCATGCAAACCAGAATCAAGATCATGATCATCGTTATTGTCATCGTCGTCATCCTACCAGTCATCTTGCTCGCGGCATGGATGCTTGCCGGCTACCTGCCGACGCGCAATGTTGCCACGCCGGGGTACACAGTTGTTGAAAAGAAAGCCGGGTACGAAGTGCGCTTGTATGACGACTTCGTCGTGGCGGAAACGGTGCAGGATGGGAGCCACGACAATTCGCTGAACGCGGGATTTGGCGAACTGTTCCAGTACATTACCGGCAATAACGAACGCACGACCAAGGTGCCGATGACCGCGCCGGTGCTGCACACGGAAGCCACGGCCGGCCAGGCGATCCCGATGACCGCGCCGGTGCTGAGCCAGGCGGCCGGTGGCCGGCATAACGTGGCATTTGTGATGCCGCCCGGCTCAACGCTTGCGGATCTGCCGGCGCCGCGCAGCGCCAAGGTCACCCTGCGCGCAGTGCCGCGGCACAAGGCTGCGGTCATTTCCTTTTCAGGCACGGCGACGGAGGCGGTCATGCAGGCGCGGGCGGCCGCATTGCAGGCATGTCTGGCGCGCGACGGCCGGCGGGCGCTGTCCGGGCCGCAGGAGGCCTTCTACAATCCGCCATGGACGCCGCCGTTCATGCGCCGCAACGAAGTGATGGTGACCATCGAGTGACGCGCGCGGCGGCCTTTTCAAGCGGCCGCATTCTTCTTCTGCAAAATTCTTACCCTGCTGCTACATTGGAAAAACAGCGTTTATTGGGCATTAAAATGCCGGTTTGCACAATCGAAAGAAGGATCGCTGCTGAAAGTTGCGCCACATGCAGAATCGGCATTCGGCAATCGGTGCTCAGTATTCAGTGGCAGCGGCGTGACTACAGCAGAGGTGTGACGGTGCGCGTCTTTGCTTTGGAGGGTCACGCACTGTCGTGACCATGCAGACGGCCGCAACCCTCCAGCGACACGGCCACGACGGCGTAGCGGCACGGCCACGACGGTGCGTGGCCCTCCAGCGGCACGGCCACGACGGCGTAGCGGCACGGCCACGACGGTGCGTGGCCCTCCAGCGACACGGCCACGACGGCGTAGCGGCACGGCCATGACGGCGTAGCGGCACGGCCACGACGGTGCAGCGGCACGGCCACGACGGTGTAGCGGCACGGCCACGACGGTGCGTGGCCCTCCAGCGGCACGGCCACGACGGCGTAGCGGCACGGCCACGACGGTGCGTGGCCCTCCAGCGGAGGCACAGTTCGGGTCGGAACTAAACAACATACTGCATAGCAAGTGGCTGCGCCGCGTGCGTTTCTGCCCATAGCCGCGGCACGCCGTGCGGCGTGTTCGCGGGAGTCTCTGTGCCGGCAATATTATTATCTACTGCGCAACCAATCAGGGAGCCGCATCATACGCAATCTGCGCGCGCTTGTCACGGCCGGCGCGCACGACCGTCGTGCCGGCGTCGCCGATCACGCGCACAATCTCGCCGGGCTTCAATCCGTGCAACGTCACATGGCCTGCGCGATCGGCATTGATCCGCACGCGCAGCGGCGCCGCGCCGAACGCGTCAAAGCGGGCCACAATCGGCGAGGTGCTCTCAAGCCAGACTGCGCCGTTGCGTTCGACGCGCAGGCCGTCGTACGCGCTTTGCACGCGATACGTGTCGGCGCCGACGCAATAGCGCGTCACCCCCCATGACTGTTGCGAGCGCGTGCCGATGCGCAACGCGCACGACCACGGCTCGACATCAATCAACTCTTGCAGCGCGAAATTCGCCAGCAAGGCGCCCCAGCCATAACCGGTGTCGGAGTTCCAGACATCGCCGCCCTCGCCGCTGAACATGTTGTAGTTTTCACAAATCATGTTGGCTTTGATCCAGCCCTTCTCGAAGGTGCGCATGCTCTTGAGCGCGAACGCGGCGGCCGTCTCGTCGCAGCAATAGCGTTTCAAACCCTCGTACACAATGAAATTGACCGGCGGCCAAATGCGCCCGGCCCAATAGTCATTGTTCTTGCTGGCCGGATAGTTCAGGGCCGTCACCGAAATGACATAGTCGCCCCAGAACAGTTTGGGATCGAGCAGGTAGTTTTTGACGATGTGACTGGCTTCGGCGGGCGTGACGACGCCGGCGGTCAGCGGGTAGAAATTGATCGCGCTCCAGTCGCGCAGCCAGCGGCCGTCCCAGGCGCGCAGGCAGAACATGCCGGTCTCCGGGTCGAGCAGGCGTGCACGCATGCGCTGTTTCATGTCGGCTGCCTCGCGGGCGTAACGGGCCGCGTCGCGCGGCTTGCCGAGCGTGCGCGCCATCGCCGCCAGCGCTTCGCAGTCCATCGTGTACAACGAGTTGAGCGCCACGCAATGGCCCGCCAGCGTGTGGCCCTTGGTATCATACGGCAACTCGTTCATGACCGGGAAATTGTCCATGCCGGCTTCGTACAACGCGCAAATGTGGGCGTCCTGCTGGATCGGGTTGTAGACTTTCAAATGCGGAAACTGATAGGTCGGGGTATCGTTCGAGCCCCATGAGAGCAGGCCGGTGTTGCGCGGATCGCGCGCGGTGAACCACCACGCATGCCAGCGTTGCAGCGCCGCATACGACTCGTCAAGCAAGCGGCGGTCGCGCGTGATGCAATACGATTTCCACACCAGGTAAGAGCCCACCGGCGGCTGCGAGCGGTCGAAAGCCTTGACGCCAAACGAGGTGTAATAATTGGGTGGAAAGCCCTCGTCGGTGGCCGAGGCAAGAATCGCCTTGAAATTTGCGCGGGCCAGCGCGGGACTGACGGTCGTGCTCAAATAGCCGAGAAAACATTGATCCCAAGGGAAATTGTAGCTGCCATTCCAGTCCGCGCCCCAGTCGCGCGAGATTTGCGTGGTCACGCCGGTCCAGCGCTGATCAAAGACGGTGTTCCACGTCACCGCGCGCGGCACGGCCATCAGGGTGCGGGCCAAGCCGCCTTCGCCCGCCAATTCCTGCTGCTGGTAGCGTGCGCCGGCCGCGGCAATGCTGGTGCCGATGGTTGCCAGGCTGACGCGCGTGCGCTTGCGCTCGAGATGCAGGCCGCACGGCGTGCAGGGCGCATTGAACAAATACGGGCAATCCATGCTGATGAAAAACATGGCGTCTTCCGGCCGCAGCAGGCCCGGATGCGCAATGTACCAGTCACGCGTGCAGAGCACGTCGCCGTCCGCCCGCACGGGCTCTTCGCCGCACGACTGCAGCGCGACGACCAGCCGGCAGCGGTCGTTCAATGTTTGCGGCGTCAAGGTGACATCCAGGGTCGTGCCCTGCGCCGCCGCGGCGATGGCGTAGTGCGCCGTCGGAATCATGAAGGTGTACGCCCAATAGGAACCGTCCGGCGCATGCGGCCCGCGCACCGGCATTTGCGGCCAGCGGAAGCGCGTGTGATGCGTGTCCGACTCCGGATCGTAGACGCTGATGCGCAGTTTGAACAGGAAGCGTTCGCGCTCGAGATAAACAATGTGATTATACGAGCGGAAGTCCCACGTATTCCAGCCGTGATCGGGCGTGTGCGGTGTCGTCATATGCCTGCAGGTGATAAAAGTTACAGTATACCGGATAAAGATTATGGGTTAAAGTATAGCGAATTAAAAAAAAGTCGTCAAGCGCGGCGCGGGAAAATCCGGAATTTTGCTATGTGAACGGTAGCCGCCGGCGTAGAGTGCGCATAACAGGTAGGGCGGTCAGGCCCTTGACCGCCGCTGTCGGCGTAGAGCGCGCAAACAGGTAGGGCGGTCAGGCCCTTGACCGCCGCTGTCGGCGTAGAGCGCGCAAACAGGTAGGGCGGTCAGGCCCTTGACCGCCGCTGTC
>JAPLST010000297.1 GCA_026398485.1 bacterium | reverse complement strand
CGTGCCGGTCGGCGGATCCAGATAGACGATGTCATTGGCACTGCCCGCCTGCACGACATAGTCGACCCATGTGCCGTCGGCGCGGGCCGGCAGTGCGCCGGTCCACACATTCGGCGACGCCAGCGCGCAGGCATTGGTCAGCCACCCGCCCGGCGCGGTATACACCACGAGCACATTCGACGGAGTCCCCAGACTAAAGGTGATCTGCAGCTCGACGTTTGAGGCGGACACCGGCGATTGCGGTGTGCGCATCGTCGTGAAACTCAGGACGTCGTTGACAAAGGTCGAGTTGGTCGCGCCGGGTGTGCCGCCCGCAGCCAGACTGGCCGCCCAACTGGTTGGCGCGGCCGGATTCAGCAGCGGGTGGCGCAATTCGAGACTCGGACCACCGCCGTCCGGCGCCGTCGGCCACGGCGCCGCGTCATCATAGGTCACTTCACTGACCACGGTTCCACCGGCATCACTGATGGCCAGGCGTTCGCCGTCATTGCTCAGTTTGGTTCCATTGGCAAACGGGCCGTACACGTTGGTCACCTGCGGATACATCGCGCCAAATGCGGCGGGATCCAGCGCCAAAATGAGGAAGCCGCCCGCCGGCACCACTGCCTGCGGCGGGAACACGAACTCGATGCCATCGCTCATGTGCCAGCCGCTCAGGCTCTGCGGCGCGGCGCCCGTGTTCCAAAACTCGACGAACTCAGTGGTGTCGCCCGCGCCCGCCGGATTGTAATGCACTTCGTTGATGACCAGCGCGGCCGGTGCCATGGCGGCAATGCTGACGGCCACCAAGGTTGCACGCGAAAAAGCAGAATGGATGTTTAGCATGAAAAGCGTCGGGTGGTAACGATGAGGCTGACAAAAAAGATGAGCCACGTTGGTTCTGGCAGCACCTGAAATGGCGCGGCATTGACGTCCGCGGCCGTGTTGCCGAAACGGTCACGGGCGACCAAGGTGATAAAACAATTGGTGCGGTCTTGCGCCCAGGTTGGCGGCACCCACAGGCTGACACCGGCGTTGGGCATCCACGGCACGATGCAGGTGTTCGTGACGCCCGCGGCCCTGAAATACAGACTCACCGGCGTGGCCGGCACGGGCGGTTCATCGGTGATGGCATTGGTCGCCCAGGTAATTGCGAAGGGCACGCCGGCGTCCAGCATTTCGCCGCCCGCCGGCGTGATCAAGGTGTTGGTCGCGACCGTGGGCGGTTGTTGATCACGCATGCCGCCGACCCAGGAATTGACGCCCTCGTCGTTGCGACCCGGCACGCGCAGGGCACAGCGGCCGCTGGCGGCGTTCGTGGAGACCACGCCGCCAGACTGCCACAGGCCGGCCTGCACGGCGGGATGCTCCGGCGTGGGCGCCGCGGTGAAGTCGCCCCACGCGACATAGTCAAGAATCTTGGTGCAGGTGTGCTGATAGTTGCCGGGCGGATAGATGGTGTCCGGCTCAAAGGGATAGAGCGCCAGCGCGCCATTTTCCGGCAAGGACGCCAAGCCGGGAATATCCGCCAGATCAATGCGCACGGTGCCGCCCGGCGGCAACTCGACCGCCGGCAATGGATGCCACGTGCCAGCCGGCTCGACCCGCAGCGCGAAATATTTGAGGTTGAGTGGCGGGACCGCGCCGCGATTGAAATAGCTGAGCTGGACGTAGGCGCGCGGCGCGGCGAAGCGCACGGCATCAATGCTCACGCCGATATTGAACGCCTTGCGCGCGAACGAGCACAGCTTCATTTCATCCATCCAGCCGTCGAACGGCCCGCCTATCCGCAGCGCATCCGTGCCCAACAAGTTGCCATTCCAGACCAGGCCGCCAATGCGTTGGTTGTTCAGATAGATGTAGACTTCGTTGCGGTCGCGCTCATGGGTGACGGCGACATGATGCCAGACGCCCGATTGCATCAAGCGCGCATTGGCATCTTCATTGTAGCGCATCAGCACGTAGCCGTGCCCGTTCAACCCGTCTTGAATGGCATTGCCGTCGTCAAACGGGCCATACCACATGCGGCCGCCCATGACCGTGCCATCCTGCCCCATTTCAAAACCGAGCTCTTCATATTTTTCAAAGATCAGCGATTGCGGCTTGTTCTTCTGGGTGAACTTGATCCAGGCCTCAAACGTGAAATCGCCTTCGATGTTCAGCGACGCGGCGGCATTGACCGCCAGGCGATCCGTGCTGGCGGCGCCGAAATACAGGCAATTGCTGTAACGCCCGCCGGCCGCCCAGGTGACATTGTTCTGACGCGTGCCGGTGTTGCCGTTGCCACTCGCATCCGCGACCGTCGTGCCACTCCCCTTGTCGCAGCGCAAGTGCAACCGCACCGATGGTTGCTGCACGACCACGGTGCAGGTCTGCGCCAGCGTCGTGACGCCATTATTGGCGCGCGCCTGGAAACTGAACGAACCCGTGGTGGCCGGCGTGCCGCGGATTTCACCGGTGGCGCTGTCGATGCCCAGCCATGCCGGCGCGCCGGTCATGGAATAGGTGATGGTGCGGCCGGCCGTGTCAAACGCCACTGCGCGATAATAATAGGGTTCATTGACCAGCACGCAGCGATTGGGCAGCGACAGCCAGACAAAACTCCATGCCGCAATGCCATTGGGCGATTCCGTGCCGGTGCTTGCATACCAAATATTGACATTGTTTTTCAGGGTGGTGACATCGGCGAGGAAGCTGGTGCCCATGTCATTCTTGGCCTGGTTGTAGAGCGTGTCGATGTAGCTCCGCTGCACCGCGGCAGGTATGCGTGCGAGGGCATTGGTGTAGGTGCCCCAGAAGATGCGCGCCACGTCGGGCAGGCGCAGGAAACGATTGACGCCCGCCACCGTCGGATACACCGGCCAGCCGTACCAGACCATCACCGCGCCGATGTCCTGCGGGTACAATTTCATCTGGCCGCCGGCATTGCCGTGCAGCAGGTAATTCTGGCCCCATTGCGGCCAGCCGTCGGAGTTGTGCAGGAAATGGTACATGGCCTGTTCGCGGCCAAACGAAACCGGATCCAGGAAATTGGTGGCCTGCGCGGCGAACACTTCCGGCGGCAAGGCGTACAAGGCCTCGAGGCCGCGGGCCAGATCGGCATATTGATGCGCGGGATCGAGCGCCGCGTGGGGTTCATAACAATTCTGATACAGTTCCGGCTGATAGCCGGCGAACGTAAACAAGGCCTGCTGCCGGTCGGCCTGCGCGGCTTTGTACAAATTGCCGCTGGTCAGGGCATTGGATTGCATGAAGACTTCATCATACGGCTCGATGTAATGGAGCAGGCCAAGCTCTTGGCCGCGCCGCTTGAAGATGCACATGCTGGTGTCGAACACCGGCACGCCCATGCGCTTGTACATCTCCTGCGCATAGGGCACCACGATGCGCGAGTCATCTTCCCAGTTGTACGCCAGCGACAGCTTGCGATGCCCGCGCCACGTCTGGCCGTAGTTCAGATACAGGTTGTGCGCGGATTGGTATTGGCGGCTGTAGTTGCCGCGGAAATGCGTGCCGATATTGTAGAAAACTTGCGTGCCGATAATCAGCGTGGCATCCACATCACTGTTATCCCACAGCCAGGCGCGGCTGTATAATTTGTTCCAGTTGTCATTGGCAAAGAGCAAGCGCCAGACGGGCAGCGTGTAGCTGTCGCGCGTGTCGTCCACTTCGAGGAGCGCGGGCTGGCGGGTGCCGGCGCTGGGATAGCGAATGCGCGCGACGGCCGTGCTGTATTCGCAATAAAACGGGATATAGGTGCCGCTGGCAAAGGTGCCCAGCGCGGCGCTGCACAGGCCATTGGCGTCCGGGCCGGTCATGGCTTGCGTGAGCCACGCGCCGGATTCATCCGGCTGATAGCGCACGCGCACGCCGCCGATGATGTTGGTCACGCGCGCAAAAATGGTGATGGCATCCGACGCGCGCGGCACGGCCGGATTGTGCCAGACAGCGAGGATGTCCGCGCCCCATGCGCCATTCGGATAGCCGGGCGTGCCGCCGCTGGTGCTGGCCTGCCAGTTGGTGGCGGACGCGCCGCCCGCGCCCGCGTCACGGCGCTCAAGCGTGGCGCCGGCGCCGTCCGCGCGCGTTGGCCACGGCGCGTGGTCTTGATAGGCCACCGCATCAACAATGCGGCCGTCCCACGCGCGCAACGTCAGCACGTCATTGCCATTGCCCAAGTCAAACGGCAAGGGGCCGAGGCAGAGCGCGGCGGGCACATCATAATATTCTGCCAGCGCTTCTGCATCGCCACATAACAACAGGCAACCGCCCGGCGGAACCAGCGCCTCACGCGTGACGGCAAACCGTACCCCGTCTTTGTTTTCGAGCGTCCATTGCGCCAGGTTCACGGGCGCCGCGCCATAATTGTACAGCTCGACAAACTCAAGGTTGCCCAAACCATCATGCATGGGATGGTAGTTGATTTCGGAAATGCAAATGGTCGGATTGGTGTCCGGCTCCACGCCATAGAAATGCCACGTGCGCGTGTCCGGCTTCGGCACGCTGCGGTAGGCGAAGCTGAAGGTGCAGTCCACCGCGTTGGTTGTCTTGTTGAACGAGGTGTAGTACGAACCGTAATAGGTGGAGCCGTCGTTGACAATGCACCCGCTACCCGGCGCGGTGAAGCCCAAGCGCGGCTCGATATACGACGCGGCGTACGCGCCCCAGCCGTACCAATACGCAGCATTGTCGAAGCTGACATTTTGGATATATTGCGTGGTGCTGTCACTGCAGCGGACATCGTCAATCAAACAGTCACCAATATCCAGCAATGTGAAATCAATATACCCGTAGCTCGATCCGGCATTCATCCGCCCGGTGTTGGTCACGACCTGCCACACGGCGGCCGGCGTGACGGTCACGCCCAGCGTGCTATTCCACATCTCGACCGCCAACAATGGTGCGGCATTCGCGGCCGGGGTCATGTTGGGCGGGCTTTCCAGCACGGTTCCATCGGCCAACTCGGCCCGAATGATATACCACACCACCATCCCGGCGGGCATGGCCGGCAGCGCGGCGCCATAAACACTATCATTGGCACTACCGTCGCCGTGGCTGCCATCGTCCGCCAGCGCCACGACATTCGTATCCAGCGCATTGGTCCGCCATGTGGCCGTGACCGAAAGGATCGGCGCCGCGGCCAGCACGCGGGCAGTGAGATAGACTGGCTGCCCGGCCGCAGGCTGCGCCGGTACAATCGCCACGTCAACAATGGCCGCTTGCGTGCCGGTGGCGAAGGCGCTGTTGGGATAGCCCGGCGTGCCGAAGCCGGTTGACGCGGCCCAGCTCGCGGCATGCGTGTCGTCGAGCAGCGCACTGGTCAATTCGAGACTCGGCCCGAAGCCGTTGGGCGCGCTGGGCCAGCCGTTACCGCTGGCATAGGTCACGGCATGTACGTCAACATCGTTGGGACTCTTGAACCGCAACGTCTCGCCGTCGTCCGCCAAGCCAATGTCCATCTGCGCAAAGCGCTCCGCGGCGATGGGCGGATAGACGCTGTTCAACACCGTCCGCGGCGCATCGGCCAGCACGACCAGCGCGCCCGGCGGCACGGGCCACGCATTCGTCGGCAGGCGCACATCCTCAAAGATGCAGCCGGCCAGATCAATTGTCTGCGCGCTGATGTTCCACAGTTCGACATATTCATATTTCTGGGGCAGCGCGTCCACACTGCTGTTGTACATGAT
>JAPLST010000406.1 GCA_026398485.1 bacterium | reverse complement strand
GCTGCGCGGATACGATTACACGCGGCGGGGCGCGTATTTTGTGACGATCTGCACGAAGGAACGCCGGCGGGTATTCGGCACGGTGGTCAACGGGCGGATGGCATTGAACGATGCGGGGCGTATGATCCATACGGTGTGGGACGAATTGCCGGCGTATTATCCGGGCGTGGCCACGGACGCGTTTGTGGTCATGCCCGACCATGTGCATGGGGTGGTGTGGTTGTGCGATGCGGGATCCGCGGCAGGGGCAGGCCCCAGTGCCTGCCCCTGTCCATGTCGGTCCGCAGCGGGACAGGCACGGGGGCCTGCCCCTGCAGTAATGGCGTTGGCGGATGTGGTGCATCGGTTCAAATCGTTGACAACACATCGGTATATTGACGGCGTTGGAAACCATGGGTGGCCGCGGTTTCCCGGCACATTATGGCATCGGAACTACTATGACATCATTGTGCGCGATGCAACGGCGCTGGCGAACATCTGTGCGTATATCCGCAACAATCCCGCGCACTGGGATGTGATGCGCTATGGCGAACCGCGGTTCATGATGGGCAATCGGGCGTTGCTGGACTTGCCCAAGACCGCGTTTCTGGCATCGCGGGGCGCGCACACGGCACGGGCTCCACGCGATAGATATCCGGCGCCGGCCTGCATCATCAGTGGATTCCTGAGTCCCATGGAGCGCGTGGTGTTCGAGGAAGGCCTAGATGCTGGTACGCCCATGGTCCAACAGTCCTGCCGCCGCGTGTCCACGCTGCCATTGACGCAGGGCTGCTGTTGGTGATGACGCCGTTTCCGACAACCGAGATCAGGTTCAGCGCTCCCCGCGCCGCATGGTGCAATCAATATGTTCTCCACGCGGCACAATCGGTGGTGATCGGGCAACTCGCGCCGGACGGTATGCTGGCCTGTCTGTTGGCGGATTTGCCGCACGACAAGCCCGTCATAATTTTGCACAGACCAGGGGAGGATACAGCATGATGCCCAAATGCAAGGTCAGGCATCGAATAACGACGACAAACTTGCGACACCCGTTGGGGCTACGATGAACCAGCCGAAAATGAACCAGGACATGCGCCGGGAGAAGATTGAGATGAACGACGAAATTCCAAAAGGTGAACGCTGGCATCATGGCTGGTGCTATTGCAGCCTGTGGGAGAAGAGCCCTGAAACACTGGAAAAACAAGGCGTGCCCAAAGGTTACTGTGGGAAATGCATTGTCTGTGGAAAATCCGGACATATGTTGCACTTTCCAGGGGCAGCACCATTCACCGGAGCTTGGTGCAAGTTCCACTACTACAGGACAATGATTTTTCACCCCAGCGGTGCCATAGGCATGTTTCTCTGGGGTGCGATTGTTGTCGGGATCATCATTGCTCTGATGATCAAACTGAGGCACTGACAATAATGGCGAACCACGCGGCGCCCTTGTGGAATTTGTTCGTGTTGCACCGCTGGCACGCGCGCTGGCTGAAGGGCTGACAAAACAATAGTCAGAGCAGAATCGGGCATGGCGTGGGCAGTACTTGAAAGGCTGCGAACCCAGAATGGGACATGGATGCCAGCCTCCATCCACGTTGCAGAAGCGGCTGCCACAATCGACATAAAATGTTGATTGCTCCTTGCCTCTTTTACTCCTTGTCAAGATTCTGCACGCGGCAACCTTCCTGCTGCCAAAATTCCGCTTGATAAACTCCCCGCAAAACACTATAATCTCATTGGTATATTCTCTAATCATTGGCTTGGGAGATATAGATGAGAGGTACATACTTTGCCGGCGCCATGGCTGCCATGCTCGCCATGACCGCCCACGCCCTGTTTGTTGAGTCCATTCTTCTGGATCCGCGCTACTCGAACACGGCGAGCGAGTCAATCGCCTATATCACCAACCGCATGGTGGCCGATGGCGTCGAAAGCGCCTCGCTGGCCCTGGTTGACAGCAACCGCGTCGTCTGGCTTGGCTGTTTCGGCGATGAGAACCGCACGCTGGGCATCCCCGTCTCGACGGCCACCGTCTTTCGCATCGGCTCGTGCTCGAAGGTGTTCACCACGCTTGCCGCACTCCAGGTGTGCGACCAAGGGGCGCTCAGCCTCACCACGACGGTGCGTCAGTGCCTGCCCGGCTTCTCGCTCCTGCCGCGCACCAACTATCCCTCCTCGGACACAATCACGCTCCGGCACCTGCTCAACCATCACTCGGGCATCCCGGGCGACCTGTACCGGCATGGCGATCTCATCGTCCCGTTTGACGGGTTTCCATCAACGCTGCTGAGCTACCTACCCACCACCTATCCCCTCTATCCGCCCGACCTGGTCAACAGTTATTGCAACACCGCCTTCACTATTGCCGGTCGCATCGTTGACCTTATGAACACCTCCGGCGTGTCGTTCGTCAGCTACTGCGACCAGAACATTTTCACGCCATTGGGCATGCGCTCGACGTCGTTCGCGTGGAACAGCCCCGGGATAACAAACCATCTTGCCGTAGTGCACGACGGCAGCACCGCCGTGCCCGCCGAGTATGTCAACGCCGAAGGCTCGGGCAGCATGTACTCGACGCCCGGCGACATGGCGCAGTTCCTGATGGCCATCCTGGCCGGCGGCGTGGGGCCCCACGGCCGCCTGCTCTCGTCCGCCGCGCTGGCTGCCATGCTCACCCCGCAGGGCACGAATCTCCCGCTGAATGTTGACAATTACTGGATCGCCGGCCTGGGCTGGGATTCCGTCGTCAATCCACGACTGGACTACGCCGGCCGCGTCTGTTTCAAGACCGGCGTCACGTCCCTCTTCAGTGCCTATATGGAGGCGCTGCGCGACCAGCAGCTTGCCGCGGCGTTCATCCATACCATTCCGTCCAGCAGTCTCTCCGTGGATGGCACGGACTATCTCCTCCGCCGCGCCGTGCGCGACAAGGCCGGCATACCTATCCCGCCCGACGCGGTACCGGTTGGCGCGCCGCCCACCCCGGCGCCGCAAGCGCTCCTCGACGCAGCCGCGGGCACCTATGTTGACAACACCGTCTCGATCATTTCTGCAACGAACGGCACCCTCACCTGGCTCCAGAACGTCACCACGGCGCCCATGGCCGTCACGGGTCTCGTCTACCGCACCAATGGCTGGTTCTCGATCCCCGCGTCGCAAGACACCGAGATTCGTTTCACCAACCTTGCCGGACGTTTCGTCATGATCCGGCGTGATCTGCAAGCCGACCGCTCCTTCATCCGTCAAACCATCGGCGGTGAGCGCGTAGTGCCGCCGCCCTTCTCGGCGGCATGGACCAACCGGCTCAACCGCGCATGGCCGCTCCTTGACGAGCATGCCGACTTGTATGCCTGTGTCGCCAGCAGCCCTTCCTTGCGCATGCAGTTGCGGTCGGCCGGCACTTGCCTCGTCCTGAGCGAGTTCTTGAATAACACCGGGCAGGTGCTCGTTCCCGAAAACGACACGCGGGCATTCATCGCCGGCATGGTCAAGCGTGTAGATGCCGCCCTGCAATACTACTCAACCAACGGGCTTGCCGTTGCCCAATTTGCCGGCAGTTATTATTTGGATCCCGACACCATTTCCGTAATGGACCTTAACAGCAGCACCAGCGGCGCCGTCGTGCTCGACTATGCGTCCGCGTTGTATGCCGTTGACCTTGCCAGCAATGCCATGTGCGAGGCGCTGGTGACCATGGCGCCGTCTACTTTTCAACTCGCCGTCCTCGACGATGCCTGCTTCCAAATTGGCGCGACCAACGCGAACGCCGTGCTGCCATTCATCGCGCCGCATGCCGGGCGCTATTACCTGAAAGTGCAGGCAACCACCAGTGGGCCGCCCACGGGCTCGTTTGTTCTTGCGCTCCAGGTGCCCGAGCCCGGGGTCATGTTCGCACTATTTATTCCTGTGGCGGCCAGCCGCCTGCACAGGCGCTTTTTCACAAACACTAACACAAGGAGATGCGAATGAAGACGATGCTATTGCTAATGCTGGTTGTTGCATGGATGCCGTTCCCGGCCTGGTCCGCGGCGGATGTGGCGGTCATCTCTGACACTGCCACGTCCTTTGCCGATGTCTCTTCCGCCTTTGGGGAGATTGTCACCAATGCCAATGTTCCCGGATTGATTGGCATGCGGCTCGACACCGACACGTTGAGCGCCGCCGGTGTCGCCGGCGTGCGGGTGCGCGGCCAGAACAGCAATCGGCTGCAGACCAACGACGTGATGCACTACGGCTCGATGTTCAAGGTGCAGTCGGCAACCTTGGGCGGCATCCTGGTGGATACCAATATCTTCACGTGGGACGCCTTGCTCCTCGATTATGTCACCCCGTCCCAGAAAACCGTGTTTGTTGCCACGGACGCCCGCTGGACCAACGTGAACCTCCGCCAGTTGCTGAGCATGTCATCCGGCATACAGGAAGGTTTGGTGCCGTTTACTATGGATGCCTTGTATTCCTACACGACCAACCCCGCCGCCGGGCGGCAGTACTTGGCCAACGCGCTTTCGCATTCGCTGCTCGCCACGGATCCCGGCACGGCCTATTATTATTCGAATTTTGGCTACAGCATGGCGGGGCTGATGATCGAGGTTGCCTGGAACCGGTTCAGCGGCCAGTCCGTCACGTATGAGCAGCTCATGCAGCAGAAACTGTATGGACCGCTGGGCATCACCACCGCGACGTGTGGCGCCCCCGGCATGAGCAGTACCACGCCCACCAATCTGCCGGCAGCGAATCCCAGTTCCGTGGCGATCGGACATAATGCCATGACCAACGCGCCCGCGGCCGGCTATCCGAAAGGCGCGCCAGTCGGTCTGGGCTACATGGATGCCGACAATCCACTCTTGATATCGCCCGCGGGCACCTGGGCCATGAAAATGGACGATTATGCGAAGCTGGTCAAGGTGCAGATGCAGACCAACCAGACCGCGTTACTCAGCGGCCTCGGACTGACAATCCAGACCATGATCGATATCCGCACCCCGGTCATCGTGTACCCAGGCAGCAACGCGTTCAGTTTTGCGCTCGGCTGGATTGTGGACAACGCGACCACCAGCCATCTCGTCTACACCGGCAGCAACGAACGCTGGATCTCCCAGGTGGACATCCAGTTGGACAGCCAGGTCGCGCTCGTTGCCGCGTGCAACCAGGGAAGCGGTGACGCGGCCGTGAAGGAAGCCATGAGCGTCTTGGCAGCCGTTCCCGAGCCGGCTGCAGGGATACTAGTGTTCCTGTGCGCCGGTGCAACGGTGCGGCAGTGGCGGAAAAAGTAAGGGAACTGTTATTCCTTTAATTATGGGCTTTTGGCAACTGACATACTGGAGAGCCATATGAAGACGGCGAAACGAATGGTAATCATTGCAGCCATGGCATTCCCGACATTCTCCGCCGTCACAGGGGCCGCTGGCCAGGAAATGGCGCTGGATGTCTCGGGCTCCTTTGCCGAGATCGTTACCAACCGCAATCTGCCCGGCATGATGGGCATGCGCTTCGATGGCAGCACGCTGACCGCGTCCGGCATCGCCGGCGTCCGCGTGCGCGGCCAGAATACCAATATGCTCCAGGCCACCGACATCATGCACTACGGCTCCATGTTCAAGGTGCATACGGCAACCTTGGGCGGCATCATGGTTGATACCAATGCCATCACCTGGGGCGCCTTCTTGCTCGATTATGTCAGCCCGTCCCAGAAAACCGTGTTTGTTGCCACGGACGCCCGCTGGACCAACGTGACCCTGCGCCAGTTGCTCAGCATGTCGTCCGGCATCAAGGATGACGACGTGGCGTTGGACATGGCGACACTGTATTCCTACAATACCAATCCCGTCGCCGGGCGGCAGTACATGCTCGAGATATTGTCCCACGCGCCATTGTCCACGAATCCGGGCTCGGCCTATTCCTACTGCAATTTTGGCTATGCGATTGCGGGCCTGATGCTCGAGACGGCCTGGAACCGGTTCAGCGGCGAAACCAACACCTACGAACAGCTCATGCAGCAGAAGTTGTTCGCGCCACTGGGCATCACCACCGCAACGCGGGGCGCGCCCGGCATGAGCAGCATCGTGCTGAGCAATCTGCCTGCCGCGGATCCCAGTCCCGTGGCAATCGGGCATAACGCCAGGACGAACGATCCCGCGGCCGGCTACCTGCTGGGCGCCCCGGTGGGCCTCGGCTACGTGGATGCCGACAATCCACTGACCACCATATCCGCTGGCGTCTGGGCCATGGCCTTGGACGACTACGCAAAGCTGCTCCAGGTGCAGATGCAGACCAACCAGACCGCCGTGCTCGACAGTATCGGATTAAGGTTCCAGACCCTGTTGTACATCCGGACACCGGTCATCGTGCTGCCGACCACCAACACCTTCAGTTTCGCGCTTGGCTGGTTCGTGGAGACCACCACGACCAACCGTCTCGGCTATTCGGGCAGCAACGACCGGTGGGTATCCTCCGTGGACGTCAGGCTGGACAGCCAGATCGCGGTCGTGGCGGCGTGCAACCAGGGCGGCACCGAGGCGGCCATGCGGGAAGCCCTTAACGTATTGTCCGCCGTTCCCGAGCCGGGCATGCTGGGCTTGTTGGTGCTCGCCTATGCCGGCATGCGCAATCGACAAAAAATGTCGATTGGCTGACGCAGTTTTCGGTTTTCAGTTTTCAGTTGGTGCGCGGCGGCAGCTGGCAGCCCGGGCAAATACGTGCCAGCCGTGATTGCGTTACTACGGCGGGGTGCGTCATGCTGTTGTGGAGTGCGGGAGCCGTGCTCCCGCTTTTGCAGCGGCCAGCCATGCTGGGCCGTCTTCTGCGCGCATGGCGCGCACAAACAAAGCGGCAGTATGACTGCCGCACTCCAAAGCGCCTGCGGCGCACCCGCGTGGCAAGCAACCACGCCATGGCCTCAACGTCACAATCTTACCATCTTCTTAAAGCGGAATTTCAGGGACTCTCCAGACTCTCCAAGATCCGGCGGTGGACGCGGAGATTGAGCGGAACGCCGGCGGGCCTTTTCTCTCAAATCCGGCGCCCCACCGAGCTCGCCTCGGTGAACGCAGAGATTAAGAAAAATTCGGCGCGCGTGTCGCCGGAACTGGGTTTCGCGCGCCAGTACCGCGCCAGCGCTGTTTTTGCTATACTAGTGCACATGCAAAGCAACAGTGATTTGGCCTCGCTTTTCTCGACCATTGCGGATATTCTTGATATTCGCGGTGAAAATGTTTTTCGGGTGCGCGCCTACCGCAATGCCGCCCGCACCATCGAGGGATTGAGTGAGCCGATCCACGAGCTGCTGGCGCGCGACCCGGCGGTGCTCGACCAATTGCCCGGCATCGGCAAAGGATTGCATGACAAAATCATGGAATATTGCCAGCACGGCGCACTCAGCGAATATGCCGCATTGAAAGCCAGTATACCGCCCGGCCTGCTGGCCATGCTCGACCTGCCGGCACTCGGCCCGAAACGCGTGAAATTGCTGTATGACACGCTGGGTATCGACAGCATTGATGCCCTCGAGCAGGCTGCCGCCGCGGGCCGTTTGCGCGCCCTGCCCGGCATGGGTGAAAAAACCGAAGCCAAAATACTGCATGGCATTCGCGAGTACAAGACGCTGCACACGGAGCGCATGCCATGGCCGCGCGCCAAAATCATCTTGGATGCGTACTTGGCCCATTTGCGC
>JAPLST010000287.1 GCA_026398485.1 bacterium | reverse complement strand
GTGCTGGCCGACGTCGGTGGTGATGATCGCTTCGCCCTGGGTCACGCGGTCAATTGCCGCAATGACTTCCTGCGGAATAATCTCGCCGTTGCGCGGCTTGAACGTCAGGGGATGCTGCTGCTTCCATTCCTCGATTTTCTGTTGCCATGCGCCGATCTCGGGCCGCTCGACGATGGCATTCAATTTGTGCAGCACGTCGCGAATGTCGCCGACCACCGGAATGTCAACCGTCAGATTCTTGGAGATGCTGGTCGGGTCAATATCGACATGGACAATCTTGGCGTGCGGCGCAAACTCCTCGATCTTGGCCGTGACGCGGTCGTCAAAGCGCGCGCCGATCGCCAGCAGCAGGTCGCATTCCTGCACGGCGTAGTTGGCGTAGCGCGTGCCGTGCATGCCCAGCATCAGCAGGTTTTCCGGCTCATGCTGCGGATAGGCGCCGAGGGCCATCAAGGTCGTCGTGATGGGAATGCCGGTCTTTTTGATAAAGGTGGCCAGCTCCGGCCCGGCATTGCTGAGAATCGCGCCGCCGCCGACATACGCGACCGGGCGCTGGGCGTGTTTGATCGCCTCGGCCATCTTCTTGATCTGGTTGGTGTGGCCTTCATAGTTCGGGCGGTACGAGGGCAGGTCGACCGTGTCGGGATAGGGAGCCGTGCACGTCTTTTTCTGAATGTCCTTGGGAATATCGATCAGGACGGGCCCGGGCCGGCCGCTGGCGGCGATATAGAACGCCTCTTTCAGGATGCGCGGCAGGTCATTGACATCCTTCACCAGATAATTGTGCTTGGTGATCGGGCGCGTGATGCCGGTCACGTCGGCTTCCTGAAACGCGTCATTGCCGATGTAATGCGAGGGCACCTGGCCGGTGATCACGACCAGCGGCGACGAATCCATGTAGGCGGTGGCGATGCCCGTCACGGTATTGGTCGCGCCCGGGCCGCTGGTGACGACGACCACGCCGGGCTTGCCGGTGGCGCGGGCATAGCCGTCGGCCATGTGGGTCGCGCCCTGCTCGTGGCGCACCAAAATGAAACGATAGCCGTCTTGCGCCAGGTAGAGCTTGTCAAACACGTCGAGGATGGCGCCGCCCGGATACCCGAAGACCACCTTGGCCTCTTCGCGCTTGATCGCTTCCACCACCACATCTGCACCGGTGCGTGGCATACCTGCTCCTTTGGTCGAACTGTTATTGGCAGTCATAGTATACAAAAAAAGAGCGGCCGTTGTTCCCATCGGCCGCTCGTGAGTAGTGTCGCAC
The DNA here is from genome assembly GCA_026398485.1 of bacterium. Classification (GTDB taxonomy): domain Bacteria; phylum Auribacterota; class UBA3054; order UBA3054; family JAPLST01; genus JAPLST01. Next base: position 3,400 of record JAPLST010000287.1, on the reverse strand, counting down.
AGTCGTTACTTCACGCGGAACCCGATGGCATGCCGCCAAGAACAGCGACAAGCACTAGGAGGAGTGCCTGCACTGCACCGGCGCGCATTGTCTGCAATCGTATTCCTTGTTGCATCATATCCTTGAAAAAATGGTCGGGGCGAGTGGATTCGAACCACCGACCTCTTGGTCCCGAACCAAGCGCTCTGCCAGGCTGAGCCACGCCCCGAACTGCTAAAGCCAAACAATCGAAAGAACATTGCCAATCGGGCGAACCAGCATGCCGCGCCACAATCAGATTTGTTATTATACACAAATATCGTCCGGGCTGCAACTGCCCTGCGCAAAGCGCTGCAATTCCGCAACAGTTTTCAGTTTTCGGTTTGCAGTTTTCAGTTTCTGCAACCTAACACCTTTCAACCTTTCAACCTTAAACTGCAGCAGATCGCCGGGTGGCACCGGCTGCCTTGATCGGTATTCGGTATTCAGTAGAATCCTGAACCCGGCATTCGCCGCACGGAGGCGGCTCCCACATTGAAGCCGCGGCATTCGCCGCATCTGCTTTTTTACCGATGACCGATGACCGATGACCGATGACCGATGACCGATGACCGATGACCGATGACCGGTCAAGCGCCGCGGCCCGCGCGCCCCACCAGCGCGCCGGGCAGCAGCGCGCAGGCCGCACACAACAAGGGGATTGCGCCGAAGCCGCAGGTCGGCGGAAGGACGCAACTGAACAGGAGCGCGCCGATGACCGCGCCCAGCACGTCCGCGCCATAGACGCCACTGCTCTGCCAATGCGCCAGCACGTCCTGCTGGGCAATCCAGGCGAACAACGCGCCGCACACCGCGCCAGTGGCCAGCATCACGCCCGCACACGCCAACCAGATTTGCGCGCTATTGACCGGCAGCGGGCATGCGCCCGCCACACACGCGGCAACCAGCAGCATTATCATGGCCAATCCGGCACCGCGCGTGTGGCGGCGCAGCGCGAGTTGCTGCATGCCCGCCGCCGCCAGTGCCACGCCTGCCATGTATGCCGCAAAAAGCAGGCCGACGCCGTAAAACGCCGCGCCGCACCCGGTCGTGAAGCGGACCAGCACTGTCATTTCGATCAGAAAACCTGCCAGGGATATGGCCGTCATCGCCGCCAGCAGCGCAATCCGGCGACGGTGCGCGCGCGCCCGGCACACGTGTGCGAACACGACCAGCAGCACTGCAACACCACCGACCACCATCACGCCGGTCGCGCCATGGTACAGGCGCGTGAGCACGGCATGCAGCGTGCTGCCAAAGCGTGCCTCCGCATACACCAGCGCATCGCCATAGATAGCCGGCCGCATGTCGGTTGAACCGTGCCGCACGCCCGCCATGGCACAGGCGTTGGCAAACATTTCGCGGCGATAGCTGGACAACTGGTCACCCAGCAACGCGGCGCTGAACCAGATGACATTGGTGGTCGGGTGTTGGGCGGCCAAGCGCGCGACCATGGCAGTGTCGGTCAGCGCGTGCTGCTGGTCGCGGCGCGCCACCAGCAAGGTTGCGGAGCCCGGAATGATTTCAACTGAGGCAGGTGCATTGGCCGGCGCGCATGCCTGCATGCCGGCGCGGATGTCCAGGCGGGTGCGTTCGATGATGCGCGCCAAATCGGCCGGCACATAGCCGGCGCTGCCCGGCAAGACAACCAGCAGCGCGCCATTGGTACTGAGCCGCGCGGTGAGCATGGCAAACCACTCGGCCGAGTACAGGCGCGCGACGGCATACGTTTCCGGTGTGCCGACGTTTTGCACGCGGGCGATGATGCGCACCGCCGCGCTGGTCAACGCGGCGCGGTCGTCCGGCAGCAAGAATGGCGTCAAGCGCGGCAGCCACGCGGCCTGCGGGTCCAGCACCGACACGCAAAGCCCCGCGTTCACGAATTCGCGCAACAAGCCGTTGTAGGGGAAACCGATCAGCAATGCGCGCCGCGGCCGCACCGCACTCAGGCGGGCATACCCGCCGATTTCTTCCGCCAGTTCGCGTTGCACACTGGCGCCCAGCAGGCGTCCATTGCTGAAAAACGCGTATTCATCGCCGCGGTGCGTGACCGTCAAGCGTTCGCGCGGCGTGTCCAGATCGCAGACGATCGCGCCGGTCAAAAAGCGGGATGCACCACGTTGCGCCCACGCATCCAATGCCGGTGAATACCAGCCGGCGCACGCCACAGCAAGCGCGCAGCAGGCAATGAGCACGCGTGAGCGCCACACCAGGCACAACGGCGCGACCACCAGCAGCAGCGTCAGCCACCAGTGCATCAGGGGAATCAGCAGCGCGGTGGCGATCAGCCCGGCCGCTGTTGCGCCCAGGGTTTCAAACACATACAGGCGCGCCACGTTGCTGCGCGGTTGGTTTGCGTCGGTGGGCATGGCGGCGCAGGCGCGCACGGCGGCGCCAAACGCGCTGCCGCTCAACAGGCAGGGGAGGCAGGTCACCACCACGGCCAAGCCGGCCGCGCGCGCCAAGTCGAGCGCTTCGCCCGGCAACGCGCCGGTGCAGGTCCAGAAACAACGCAGTCCAACTAATGTTCCACAGGCGGCCAGTGCCGCACCCGTGATCGCCATGCGGCTGAAGCGCCACGCCGCGTGTGCCGCGACGCGGTTGCCAACCAGGCTGCCGACGGCAATCCACAGCAACCACGCGGCCACGACAAAGGCAATCACACACTCATTGCCGCGCAACCACACGGCCGTTTCGCGCAACAGCAGGATTTGCGCCAGCATCGTGCTGAAGCCCAACGCCAGCATGGCGCGGGCAACGGCGGCGCGGGTGCAGGGCGCGGGCGGCATCGGCCTACCCGGTCGCGCGGCTCAGCAGGCAGACCGCATGCACTTCAATGCCCTCGCCGCGGCCGACAAAGCCAAGCGCTTCGGTCGTGGTGGCCTTGATGCCGACGGCCTGCTCGTCCACGCCGAGTGCGGGCGCCAGCACGCGCCGCATGGCCGGAATATGCGGCGCGAGTTTCGGCGCTTGCGCCAGGACGGTGATGTCCACATTCGCAATGGTATAGCCCGCCGCGCGCACTTTGTCCATGACCTGCTGCAGCAAGAGAATGCTGGCAATGTCACGGTACTGCGCGTCACTGGGCGGAAACCAATAACCGATGTCCGGCAGGCCCAGCGCGCCTAACAGCGCATCGCACAGCGCGTGGATCAAAGCATCCGCGTCCGAATGCCCCGCCAGCCCGCGCGGATGCGCAATCGTAACCCCGCCCAGCACGCATTGCCGCCCGGCGGCAAACGGGTGGACATCAATGCCATGACCTATGCGAAATGTCTGGTTCATCCATGTACTCCAAATTCCGTTGCCATAAGTATACACAATCGCGCGCAGCGGCACGCCGGCTGCTAGATTTGGAAGGATGGAAGGGTGGATGAATGGA
>JAPLST010000357.1 GCA_026398485.1 bacterium | reverse complement strand
CAATCCCTCAACGAAGACGCCCGTGTGCAATTCCGCAACGTCGTGCAGCAGCAAGTCAAGATGGGCATTGTCAACCGCCGCGCGGCCCTGCGCGTGGTTGCGCATACGACTTGCATTAGCACGGCGTATTTGGTACACTGGCTCATGCGTGCAGGCCGTCGGGCGCGCCACGCGGGGTTCCTGTAGGTCTGCACTATTATGCCAAGTACAACGGCGCGGCGCGACCGCCGCCTGATACAGATAACGCGGCGGGCCGCCGCGTCTACGTATTGCGCGCCTGCCGTAGACGAGCCGGCCCGGCTCGCAGGCTTGTTGCACGGATCCGGCATAGTGCCGCGTCTGTATATGTTATAACCGTTTGGAGAATGCCATGAGAATAATCGCCACGCAATTGCGCCCGGATGGCACGCGCGAGAAAGGCCTGATCGACGTGCCGGAGCCTGCCGCGCCGGTCGGCAAGCAAGTCAAGACCCGCACGCTGTGTTCAGGCATGACCAACGGCTCGGAGCGCAATGATCTCATCCGCGGCAATTATGCGCGCGCCGACAAAGACCTGCCGGCCGGCTGGGGCTATCAAAATGTCGGCGAAGTCATCGCCGTCGGCCCGGACGCGACCAAACTAAAAGTTGGGGACGTGATCTACTCGAGCTGTGATCATGTTGAATTTGCCGTGCTGGACGATGACTGGCTGAATGTGAAGTTGCCGGCGGAAGTAGACCGGCGCGAGGCCGCCTTGTTCGGCATGACCAGTGTGGCGATGCGCACCTGCCGACATGCCGTCATTCGCATGGGTGAACGCGTGCTGATAGTGGGCGCGGGTATCATCGGCCAAGTGGCGGCGCAGATTGCGGACGCGATGGGCGCGCGGGTGGACATTTGCGATGTGAACGAGGAGCGCCTCAATCTCGCGCGCAGCATCGGCGCCGTCGAGCGCGCGGTGAACACGGCGGGCGATGGCTGGCAACGCGAGATTCAGGAGGCGACGTATGCCGTCGTGATCGACCTGGCCGGCGTGCCGGGCATGGAAGACAAATTGATCGCGGCGGCCCAGACGCGCGGGCGTGTTGTCTGGATCGCCGGACGCCACGAGGTGAAATACACGTTCAACTGGGGCCAGGGCCGCGAGATCACCATGATGCAGAACAGTCATTTCGACAACGACGACTTGGCGAATCTCTGCCGGCTGGTGGCGCGCGGCAAAGTGCGGATCAAGCCGCTGCTGAAAGATGTCGTGCCGGTGGCGGACTGCAAACCCATTTACGATATGTTGCGTGACACGCCGGACCGCTTGCTCGGCACTGTCTTTGTCTGGTGAAAAGGCCCGGCTGAATTTCCCAAGGATTACGGCATGAAGAAAAACATTATCCTGTTGGGAGCGCTGGACACCAAGGGCGCTGACTACGCATTTCTAAAGGAATGCATTGTCGCGCGTGGATGCAGCACGCTGTTGGTGGATGTGGGTGTGCTGGGTGCGCCAACGATTGCGCCCGACATTGCGGCGACCGATGTGGCAGCCGCCGCGGGCCAGGATTTGGCGGCATTGCGGGCGCGCGGCGATCGTGGCGCGGCGGTGGGCACCATGGCGCGCGGCGCCACGATGGTACTCACACAGTTGCACGCCGAGGGCCGCCTTGACGGGGTGATCGCCTTGGGTGGCACGGGCGGCACTGCGGTCGCGTGTGCCGCCATGCGGGGCTTGCCGCTGGGCGTGCCCAAGGTCATGGTCACGACCGTGGCCGGCGGCGACGTCTCCGGCTACGTCGGCGTCAGTGACATCACCATGATACCCAGCATCACGGATGTCGCCGGCATCAACCGCATCAGCCGCGGCGTGTTTGCCCGCGCCGCCGGCGCCGTGTGCGGCATGGCAGACACCCACGTTCCCGCCGGCAGCGACCGGCCGCTGATTGCGGCCTCGATGTTCGGCAACACCACCCGCGCCGTCGAGCGCGCCAAGGCAACGCTCGAGGCCGCGGGCTATGAGGTGCTCGTCTTTCATTGCACGGGCACGGGCGGCCGGATGCTGGAACAACTGGTGGCCGCGGGCCAGATTGCCGGCGTGCTCGACATCACGACCACCGAGTGGGCCGACGAACTGGTGGGCGGCGTGTTCACGGCGGGCCCGGACCGGCTGGGTGCCGCAGCCCGCGCCGGCGTGCCGGCCATTGTCACGCCGGCCTGTCTCGACATGGTGAATTTCTGGGCGCCCGCAACGGTGCCGCCCCAATTTGCCGGCCGAACTTTCTACCAGCACAATCCCAACGTGACCCTGCTGCGCACCAATGTGGCGGAGTGCCGTCAGTTGGGCCGTATTCTGGCCGAGAAACTGAACGCCAGCACGGGCCCCGTCACGGTGCTTCTGCCGCTGCGCGGCCTGAGCATGCTCGATGCCCCGGGCGGCCCGTTCTGGCTGCCGGACGCGGACGCCGCGCTGTTCGCCGCGCTGAAGGAACATTTGCGCAAGGACATTCCGCTGATTGAAATGGACTGCAATGTCAACGACCCGGAGTTCGCCGACCGCTGTGCGGCCTGCCTGCTCGCTCACCTGCGCGCCGCCACATCACGCGACGGCAAGGAGAACCAATAGCCATGACCGAAACCAGACAAGAAATCCTCGCCCGCTTCCGGGCCAAGATCGCCGCCGGGCGGCCATTGATCGGCGGCGGCGCCGGTACCGGCATCAGTGCCAAGTGGGAGGAAGCCGGTGGCATTGACTTGATTGTGATTTACAACAGCGGCCGCTTCCGCATGGCAGGTCATGGCTCGCTGGCCGGGCTGATGCCGTATGGCGACGCCAACGCCATCGTGATGGAGATGGCCGGCGAAGTGCTGCCGGTTGTGCGCCACACGCCCGTGCTGGCGGGCGTCTGCGGCACGGACCCAATGCGCATTATGCCGCGCTTCTTGCGCCAGGTCAAAGAGGCGGGCTTTGCCGGCGTGCAGAATTTCCCGACAGTCGGCCTGATCGACGGCGTCTTTCGCGCCAATCTTGAGGAGACCAACATGGGCTACGACAAAGAGATTGAGCTGATCCGCTGTGCCCGCGAGCTCGAGCTGCTCACCACGCCCTACGTCTTCAACCCCGACGACAGCAGTGCCATGACGCGCGCCGGCGCCGACATTCTGGTCGCCCACATGGGCTTGACCACCTCCGGCTCGATCGGCGCCCGCACGGCCAAAACCCTTGACGCGTGCGTCGGCCTGATTGATGCCATTGTCACCGCGGCCAAGGCCATTCGCGACGACGTGATTGTGCTCTGCCACGGCGGCCCGATCGCCGAGCCGGAACACGCCGCCTTCATTCTTGAACGTTGCCACGGCGTGGACGGCTTCTATGGCGCCAGCAGCATGGAGCGCCTGCCCACCGAGCGCGCCATCAAGGAGCAGACCGAGAAATTCACCTGTATCCGTGGACGCGCCCGCCGCGCGTGACTGACGGTGATACCAAGAGATCCGGCGATTGGTATGTGTTGTTGCTCCCCACCGAGCTTGCCTCGGTGGAAGCAAAGATTGAGAAAAAGACGCCAGCGCGCCTTTTTACTCAATCTTATTCACCCACGACGCAAGGTCGTGGGGGTCTCAGGCGCACCCACCCGCCCAACTCGTATGCGCACTTGCGTTCGCCGTGCTTACTGGGTTTGCCTTTGCTTCTGTGTTTGCACCGCCGGATCTGGGGTGATACTGCACTCCTCTAACCAAGGTGCCGGACACTCGCGCCGGCCCATACCAAGGATCGTGACATGAAGCCACTCAAAGTTGCCGTTATCGAAGGATTCCATCCCTTTGCCGTGCCGCAGTGGCACGAGTTGTTTCGCGCGCTGCACGGCGTGGACTATTATCCGCAGGTCATTGAGAATTGGGCGATCGACTGGGGCAAGGTGCGCACCGCCTACGATGTGCTCTTGTTCTACAACATGAACATGAGTCTGGATGGCCCGGCGTGGCTGAACGAGCCGCTTGCGGCGGCCATCGCGCAACTGGGCGAGACGCCGCAGGGCATCGTCATGCTGCACCACGCCTTGCTGGCATATCCCGACAACGCCACCTGGTCGGATGTGGTCGGCATTGGCAAGCGCGCGTTTGGGTATCATCCCGAGCAGGAATACACATTGCAGCCGGTTACCACCGCCGCACATTCCATCACCACCGGCTTGAAACCGGCCATCTTCAAGGACGAAACCTACACGATGGACGAGCCGGACGCGACCAGCCAGATACTTTTCACGGCGGAGCATCCCAAGAGCATGCACGCCATGGGCTGGACGCGCACGTTCAAACAGGCGCGCGTGTTTTGTTTCCAACCCGGGCACGACCAGCTCGCATGGGAGAATCCGGTCTTCCGCGAAATTCTGCAGCGCGGCATTCACTGGAGCGCTAAGCGGCTCTGAGCGCGCGACGATGCAACCCAGCAGAGAAACGTTGAACATTCAACATCGAACATTCAACATTGAACGTTGGGACTCCCGGCAGGCCGGCTCAATCGACATTTTTTGTCGATTGAACGAGACCCGCGACGAACGGGTCTCAATATAGATTTATGCTATCATAGTCCATGATCTCCGGTGCTCAAAGCAGCGACAGCGGTGCGCGGCATACCATGCTGTGGCAGGTGCTGATGGCGGTGTTGCTTGGCCTGGCAGCAATGCCGTGCCGGGCCGGCACCGTGCGGCTCAATGAGGTCATGGCTGCGAATAGCGCCACGATCGCAGATGAAGACGGCGATTATTCAGACTGGATCGAGTTGTATAACGATGGGCCTGCGCCGGTGGATTTGGGCGGCTGGGGTTTGTCGGATAATTACAGCAAGCCATTCAAGTGGCTGTTTCCGATCGGAACCCAGATCGGCGCCGGTGACTATCTCCTGGTGTGGGCCTCGGGCAAGCTGCGCACGAATGCGACCGTGGCGACGGAACAGGAAGTTGTGGCGGCGGGTGCGGGGTGGCACTATCACGATTTGGGGCAGGATCTGGGCGATGCCTGGCGGCTGCCGGGCTATGACGACGCGGCGTGGAACACCGGGCTGGCACCGCTGGGCTACGGCCCGCAGTCAAATTATGTGGCCACCACCATCAGCTTCGGGGGCGATGCCACCAACAAGCATATCACGACCTATTTTCGCCACACCTTCATGGTGCAGTCTCCCGTCGCGCCCGCGCCACTGCAACTGCAGCTGTGGCTGGATGACGGTGCGGTCGTCTACTTGAACGGGACGGAACTCGCGCGCGAAAATCTGCCGAGCGGGCCGCTGACGTATCAAACCCGCACGCTGACCTGGATTGGCACGTGGCCGGCGTGGACCAACCACACGATGGCATCGGGCGCGCTGGTGACCGGGCAGAACGTGCTGGCCGTGGCGCTGCACCAGCAGCATCCGGCCAGCAGCGATCTGGCCTTTGATCTGGCATTGCGCGCGACGGTGCAAAGGCCGGCGTTGCACGCGAATTTCTCGATCGCCGCCGCGGGTGAAGAAGTCGTCTTGACGTCAGCGGATGGCGTGCGCGTCGACGAGCTGGCGCCCACGGCGATGCCGAGTGATATTTCGCGCGGGCGCAGCGCGGATGGCGGCACCAACTGGTTCTACTTCGACATGCCTACGCCATGGGCCGCGAATGCCACGACGGCTTACGCCACGATTCTCGCGCCGGTGCAATTCTCCCACCCCGGCGGCTTCTACACCAACGCCTTCACCCTGACGCTGGCCCACCCCGACCCGGCTGCCGTCATTGTGTATACCGTGGATGGTTCCGAACCGGCGCTCAATAACGTGGGCGGCACCAGCTACATGTACAAAAACTATTATCCGGTCAAGGCGGGTGACCCCAACGGTGCGGCGCTCTATCGCAGCTATCGTTCATATACCAACGTCGTCCCGCTCGCGATTTATGACCGCTCGGCCGAACCGGACACGTTGACCCCAATCGCCACCACCTTTCCCACGCACCAGTACATCCCGCCCAGCCCGGTGCGCAAAGGCATGGTGGTGCGGGCCAAAGTATTCAAGGCGGGCGCGTTGCTGCCGGCCGTGGCAACCCACACCTATTTTGTCGCGGCCGCCGGCAATGATTTCACGCTGCCAGTCATTGCCGTGACCATGCAGGAAAACCAGCTCTACGATTTTTACACGGGCATCTATACGCCCGGCGTCAACTATGCCATGAACAACCCTTATGGTTCCGGCAATTACCATATGCTTGGCGATGCCTGGGAACGGCCGGCGCATCTGGCGTTCTTCGAGACCAATGCGACCCGCGCCGTGCTCAGCCAGAACATCGGCCTGCGGATTCACGGCGGGGTGACGCGCTGGGATCGCCTGAAAGCCTTGCAGGCCTTTTTTCATGAACTAGCGGAGAACCATTTCAAGCGGCTGATGTTGCGCAATTCCGGCAATGACTTCTGGCATACGCTGTTTCGTGACGCCGCCATCCATGCCATCGTGCGCCAATTGCATTTCGACACCCAAGCGTACCGGCCGGCCGTTCATTTCATCAACGGCGAGTACTGGGGCATCATAAACATTCGCGAATGCTACGACAAGTACTATCTGGCGCGCGTCTACGGCGTGGATGAAGACAATGTGGACTTGTTAACCCGCAACGTCTTGGTCGAGGAAGGCGACGCCGCGCACTTCAATGCCATGCGCGACTACATGCGCACCAACGACATGACCCGCTCGGCCAACTATGACTATATCCAGACGCAAATGGACATGGTCAATTTCACCGATTATCAGATTGCCAATATCTTTATCAAAAACAGCGATTGGCCGGGCAATAACATCAGCTACTGGCGCCTGCGCACGGCGGGCTATCAGCCGCAAAGCCCGTATGGCCATGACGGCCGCTGGCGCTGGATGATGTTTGACACGGATAGTGGCTTTGGCCTGTCCGGCGGCGTGCTGGATTATGCCAGCAACATGCTGGTGTTTGCCACGGCGACGAATGGCCCGGCTTGGCCGAATCCCGATTGGTCCACCTTCTTGTTGCGCACCTTGCTCCAGAATGCATCCTTCAAAACCAACTTCATCAATCGCTTTGCCGATCTGTTGAATACCACCTTTGTGGCAGAACGCATGGTCGGCATCATCACGCAAATGCAGCAGGGCATCGCGGCGGAGCTGCCGCGCCATGTTCATCGCTGGCAACGGCCGGAGAGCATGACGCATTGGAGCAACCAAGTGGCCGTCATGTGTGAGTTTGCACGGCAACGGCCAGCCTACCAGCGCCAGCACCTGCGCGATTTCTTTAGTATCGCCGGCCAGCAGAACATCACCGTGGAGGTGAATGATCCCGCGTTTGGGCATGTGCGCGTCAACACGATTGATATTGACACCAACACGCCGGGTGTGGCGCGCGTCCCGTATCCCTGGACCGGCATCTATTTTCGAAATTTCCCGATGACGCTCGCGGCGGTGCCGCACACCGATGCGCGCTTTGTGAACTGGAGTATCAGTCCGGCGGACGCACCGGCGTACACGACGACGAACGCCGTGCTGGCACTGGTGCCGGCCAACGCCATGACCGCAAAGGCGTGGTTCGCGCCGGTGCCCGAGCCGTTGGGCGCGGCGCTGCTGGGCGGCGTGCTGGCACTTGCGGCGCGGCGGTGGCATTGCGCATAGCTGCATTGGCCGCAAAAAGGCACACACATCACAAAAGGCGACCGCAAACTGAAAACCGAGCACTGCTGCCCGCTGACTTGGTTAGTCCCGTCCCGCCAAAGGCGTGGGGTGTGGATACGCCACGCGCGCCGCGCGGGGGGGGCAAGCGTGGCCTTGCCTCTTCACACCGGAATTTCGTATAATACGACATGCAACATGAACGCCGACGTACCGAGTGAATGGTTCATCTACAACATCGCCGCGCTGCATAGTAATCGCCGGACCAAACGGCGCAGGCAAGACCACCTTTGCGCGCACGTTTCTGCCGCGCGACGCCGGCATGGTGCATTTTGTTAATGCGGATTTGATCGCGAGTGGCCTTTCGCCTCTTAAGCCGGAACTCGCCGCCATAGCGGCTGCGCGGATTTTACTGTCCGAACTGGACCGGCTGGCTAACGCGCGTGCAAACTTTGCTTTTGAGACGACGTTAAGCGGGCTGACCTACATCCGGCGCCTCCAACGCTGGAAACGCGCTGGCTATCGCATTGACATCGTTTTCCTGCGCCTGCCGTCAGCGCGCATAGCCCTGCGCCGGGTCGCTACGCGGGTCAAGCAGGGTGGGCACAACGTGCCACGTGCCGACGTCCTGCGACGTTTTATGCGCGGCTGGCATAACTTCCAGACGGCCTACCGGCATATCGCCGATGCGTGGGCCATCTATGACAACGCGGGTGCATCTCCCCGGCTTGTGGAGAAAGGATTATGAAAAAGAAACAACGAAGCAGCACTATTGCCGATGATTTTGCCCGCGCAGTTGGTCGCGGCTTGCGCCGGGCGGCCAAGGACGCCAGAAAAACCGCGCGCCAGCACGGCACCCCAATTTACATCTGGCAAGACGGCAAAGTGGTCGCGCTCAAGCCATGAAGCAACATAGTGGGACACCTGACGATGAACACACTGGTTAAGTTTAATATCCGCGCCAGGCACCTCCTCGCCCTGCTGGTCGGCGTGCTGGCAATTGCGACGCGGCGGCGGCATCGCGCATAGCTGCGTTGGCCGTAAAAGGTACCAACATCACATAAGGCGACCGCAAACTGAAAACCGCAAACTGAACACTGCTGCCGTATGCCACGCGCTCCGCGCGGGGCATGCAGCACTATATTGCCACGAAGACACGAAGAAGAACTTTCTGGATGCTGGATGCTGAACCGAAAACCGAAAATCCACGCCGGTGGCGGGACTCCAAGCAGCTGCAAACTGAAAACATCTGCAAT
>JAPLST010000446.1:5972-6719 GCA_026398485.1 bacterium | reverse complement strand
TGGCGCCGATAAGAAAGGCGTTCATCCGTATTGCCTGGGCAGCTACAATGCGCCCGCGGGCCGCAGCGTCATTATCGCCGCCCGGGAGTTGATGGCGAAACTAAACAGAACGGTCGGCACCAACATCTACATCACGGGCTATAGCGAGGGCGGCGCAAACGCCCTATGGCTGACGCGCTATCTTGAGGAGAACAATCAACCGACGCTGCTCCCCACGCGCAGCGCGCCCATGGCCGGCCCCTACGAACTGAGTCGCGCCACCGCGTTGTCCTTTATCAGTCCCCAGCCGCCGGTCGCCGACCAGGAAAACGCGACCTATAAGCCGATCCTCATCACCTTTGCCGCCAGTGCGACCGCCGCGCTTCTTCGCAACCCATTAGCCACGCTTATTCAAAAACCATTAGCCGACCAAGCCGAAGGCCTGTTCCCCGGCCCGCTCGCCGACGAAACGCTAGGCGTGCGCCTCTTAGCCACGGCAGTCAATGACCTGGCGTATGTATCGCTGTCCAACAGCACTCCCGTGGTCAATCCGAAAAACCTCTTGGACGACGCCATGGTGCGGGTGATCGAACAGCATGACACCAATGACCCGGGCTTGGCCCTCTGGGCCGCCAATGACGTGGTCGATTGGACACCCCGCGCTCCCGTCTTGCTGGTCGGCGTCCTCCAAGACTCCTTGGTGCCGTTTGCCGCATCGTCATATCCGTTGCCCACCCCGTGGACAGCGCTGCCCGAACCATGGGAGAC
>JAPLST010000446.1:0-5937 GCA_026398485.1 bacterium | reverse complement strand
CGCAAGGCGGCATTGCCGCCATGCGGCAAAAAGGCATCGGCAGCAATGTCGTCGCCTGGACCGCGTTTAATGGCCTGATTCGCGATGAGCACGACCGCTACACCGTCCTCATCACTCATTCAGACGGATGCATCCCCTCCGGTATCGTTGCATTCAACTTCTTCTTTTCACCAACCACGCCAATTCCGCAGTTGCCAGACCCGGCGCAGTGACCGTGCTGCCTGTACAGTAATCTTAGGTCTCTAACGAACCGCAAGCGCAGCACCCGGCACTGTGCAATGTAGGCGCGGCGGCTGTTGCAGCGCACGGGCAGACATGGCGGCGCCTTTATCCATCAGGCGCATGCACATGCAGCATCTGAGAAAACGCAAACTGGACGCGGTGGCCCGCGTCCCTCCCAAAACGCAGAAGGGGATCAGCGCTGTTCGCCGGCGATGGCGAAGCCGGCCCACAAGCCGGGATGGTTGTAGGGCGTGTGCAGCATGGCCGTTTTGGCTTTGCGCATGGCTTGGGCGGCGCTGTCGCCGGCGGCGAGATTGCGATAGAAGGCGCGCATCAGCGCAATGCTGGCCTCGTCATCACTGCTCCACAGACTGACGATCATGCGCGCCGTGCCGGCATAGAAAAATGCGCGGGCCAGCGCGGACACGCCTTCGGCGCGATCGGCCGCGCCGACGAAGCCCGAGTCGCAAGAAGAGAGCGTGACGACATCAGCATCCAGATTGAGCGTCAGGATTTCGCTGATGGTGAGAAAGCCATCGTTGGTGCCGGCATCCGGGCTGGACAGTGCCAGACATGGTTCGGTGACGCCGGGCAGGTCACCGGGCAAGAAACCGTGTGCGGCGAAATGCAGTGCGCGCGCGGTGCGCAACACGCCGGTGCGATTGAGTTGCTGCACCGTCGCCTTGCTGCACTGCGGGCCGAGAAAAGTGTGTTGATTGGTGGGCGTGTGATAGAGAATCTGGCTGATGGCCATGACTTCTTCGCGGGTGCCCGGCAGCGGTTCGAGCAGCGGCTCGCCCGGCGGATAGGCCGGGTCGCCAAACAGGAGGGCGGGCAGGCGGTTGGTGGCGCAGAAGCGGCCCGCGGCGTGGTTTTGGCGAATCATGGCGAGCACCGTCGCGGACGGGATATACGCAATCGGCACGCGCCGCGCCAGATAATCAAGATCGGCCCAGGTGGCGCCATTGGTACTGGCGAGGAGGGCATCAAAGGCGATGGTGTGCAACATGCCATGCGGCGCAATGTAGAGCGCGGCGCAATTGCTCAAGGCCTGAATATCCGGCAAGAACGGGCGGATAACGCGGCCGTACAAGGCCTGACTGGCACGGACAAACTGGGTCAGTGATTGCTCTTGCTGCAAGGCCGTGAGATAGGCGAGGATGGCCTGTTTCAGGGTGGCGTGGGCGATCGGGTGGGTGACGACGCGATAGTCCGCGCTGCTGATAATGCAGGCGTGCAGGGCATTGCTGCTTTCCCAGAAACTCAGCAGGAGTTCATCGGGCGCCAGCACGGAAGTGCGCAGCGCGGCGAGCGGGACCAAGGTAGGCGCGCGCAGCAAGGCGTAGCGTGGATAGTTTTGGCAAAGCTCCTGGTCGATGGCCGTGCGGCGCGCATTGAGGTGCGAGAGCCGGCGTTCGAGCACGGCCAAGTCTCCTGCAGCATTGGTCGAGGCGGGCTTGCGCAACGTGGCGGCTTTGGCGCGCGCGGTGCTTTCAAGATCATGCTGCAGCGCGACCAAACTGGCTGCGTCGGCCGGCGGGATGCCGGCCAGCTCGACGGCTGAAACGGCGGCGAGCTGGTCGAGAAAAGCGCGTGACCGCGCGATTTCCATGGCGGCAAAAACATTTGACGACCAGGCCTGCGCGCGCGGATCGTTGGCCGCTTGTTCGGCCGCGACGGCGCTGAGCAAAGCGTCGCACATGTCGCGTTGCTGCTGGCGGAACCAGGCGGAATAAGATTCGCCGCCGGCTTGGCGCGCGGCCGTTTCGATGGCGTTCATGGCGGCCCAAGCGTTCATGGCGGCGGCATCATACTGGGCATGGCGCGCATAAGAGCGGGCCATGGCGGCGCGCGTGGCGCAGGTGTCGGTATGGTCGGCGCCCAGCACGCGCGTGCGCAGGGCCAGCGCATCAAGATAGAGCGCCGCGGCATTGGTCGGCATGCCGCGTTGATCGGCCACGTCGGCCATGCTCATCAACGATTCGGCGACATCGGGATGATTGGCGCCAAGAGTTTGCATGCGCATTGCCAGGGCGGCCGCCAGCAGCGGCGCGGCATTGGAAAGCTGGCCGGTCGCGGCATACAGGCGCGCGAGATTGTCCAATGATTGGGCGGTATCGGGATGTTCACCCAATGCGGCGCGGCGGACCGCGAGCGCCTGCGTGTAATACTGTTCGGCCGCCGGCCACTTGCGCTGATAGCGGCAGACCGTGCCGAGATTATTCAAGGCGGCGCCGACGATGGCGTGATTGGTGCCGAGCGTGTCCTGCAAAATCTGCAAGGCGCGCAAGTAGAGCGGCTCGGCTTCGGCATATTTGCCCTGGACATGATAGACGGAGGCCAGGTTGTTGAGCGACTCGGCGATCTGCATGGTTGCGCCCGTGGCGGTCTGCTCGCGCAGCTCGAGTGCGCGCAGGAAGAGCGGCTCCGCGTCGGCATAGCGGCCCAGCCGGCCATAGGCAGACGCCAGGTTGTTGAGCGTGTTGGCCAGCAGGCGCGGGTCGGCGTTGGTCACGGCGGCGCGCAGCGCCAGGGCGCGCTGCAAGGGTTCAAGGGCGGCGGCAAACTGGCCGCGATGCAAACAGGTGAGCGCGATATTATTAAGGCACTCGGCGACGGCGGCGTTGTTCGAACCAAAGGCGGCGACGCGCAGATCGAGCGCGTGCTGGAAGTCACGGGCGGCTTGGTCGTAGTCGCCGCGCGCCATGTGCGCCAAGCCGCTGGCGTTGAGCGTTGCGGCGGCGGCATCGTTGGTATCCTGAACCGCGGCCGGCAGCGCGCATGCCATGCCCCACAGGCAGAGCGCGCACAGGCAGATGCCGCGGCCGGCGCGCGTCACTTGAGGCCCAGGCGTTGCATGCGATAGCGCAAGGCGCGCAGGGTGACGCCCAAGGTGCGCGCGGCCTGCGACTGGTTGAAATTCGCGGCCTGCAGCGCGCGCTCGATGGTGGCGCGCTCGAGCGTGTCAATCATGGTGTCGAGATTGCCCTCCGACTCGCTGTCGGCCGGCGGTGCGGCGGATGACGGGTGATGCGCATCGGCGCTGATGGTGACCGTGTCAATCTCATCGCCGACCATCAGCACGAGCGTGCGCTGGATAATGTTTTCCAGTTCGCGCACGTTGCCGGGATAGGGATGGCGGGCGAGCATGGCGTGGGCGCGGGCAGTGAGGGCCGGCACCGGGCGTTGCAGGCGCCGGGCATAGCGTTGCAGGAAATGCTGCGCGAGCGGGAGAATGTCGTCGGGCCGTTCGCGCAAGGGCGGCAGACGGAAGCTGACGACATTGAGCCGGTAATACAAATCCTGGCGGAACGTGCGGGCGCCGAGCATGTGCTCGAGATCCTGATTGGTGGCGGCAATGACGCGCACATCGACCGTGGTCGTGCGGTTCTCGCCGACGCGCTGCAGCTCGCCGTTCTGCAAAACGCGCAGCAGCTTGACTTGGGTGCCGAGCGGCAGGTCGCCGACTTCATCAAGAAAAATAGTGCCGTGATCAGCCTCGGCAAAACGGCCGACCCGGTCGTTGACCGCGCCGGTGAAAGAGCCTTTGCAGTGGCCGAATAATTCGCTTTCCAGCAGATTTTCATTGAGGGCCGCGCAGTTGACCACGACCAGCGGTTTGTCGGCGCGCAAGCTGGCGTGGTGTATGGCGCGCGCCAGCAATTCCTTGCCGGTGCCGCTTTCGCCGCGAATGAGGATGGTGGCATCCGACTGGGCGGCCCGCACGGCCAGCAACAAAATGTGCTCCACCACCGGGTCGGCGGTGATCAAGTCGGCGAGCGGCGCGACGCCGGCCGGGCCGGGCGCGAGCGGCGCGGCGAGCAGGCGGGCGCGCGCCGCGGCATTGTGCACGGCCTGCAGCAGACTTTCGAGTTCCACCGGCTTGAGAATGAAATCGGCCGCACCACTGCGCAACGCTTTGATCACCAGCTCCATTTCGCCAAAGGCGGTGATGATGATGACTTCCGTGGCGGGCGCGTCGCGCTTGATGTGCTCGAGGACGTCCAAGCCGTTCATGCCGCCCAGCGAATAATCGGTGACGACGACGTGCGGATGAAACGTGACGCAGCGTTGCACGCCGTCTTCGCCGGTGGCGGCGCTTTGCACGGCATAGCCGCGTTTCTCGAAGCAGACCTGCAGGATTTTGCGCTGCGAGGCCTCGTCGTCAATAATCAGAATCCGGGTTGGTTCGTTCACGGCGACTCCGGGTGGGCGACCGCAGCGCCGGTGTGGTCAGCCGCGGTGACGGGGAAGGTCAGGGTCATGCAGGTGCCCCGCGGAAGGTTGCTGGCGACCGTGATGCGGCCGTGGTGCTGCGTCACGGTGCGATGGACAAAGGCAAGGCCGAAGCCGACGCCTTTGTGCTTGGTGGTGTAGTACAAGTCAAAAACACGATCGCGATCGGCCGGGGCAATGCCCATGCCGGTATCGCACATTTCAACGTCGACATGGGTGCGGGTCGCGCGGGTGCGCAACGTGAGCACGCCGCCCTGCGGCATGGCGTCGAGCGCATTGAGGGCGAGGTTCAGCAGCGCTTGATGAATCTGGGCTTGGTCGAGGATGCATTGCGGCACCGGCGCGAGATCGCGCGCAACGGTGATGTTGCGCGCATTGGCGCTGGCCTGGATCAGCTGGGCGATCGTGTCGCACAGCGCGGCCAGATTGACGCGGCGCAACACCAGTTTGGGCGGGCGGGCGTAGTCGAGGAAATGAACCAGGGTCGTGTTGGCGCGTTGAATTTCGTCGCTGGCAATGCGCAACAGCTCGGCGTATTCTGACTCGCGCACACTGGGCTCGCTGGCGAATTGTTGCAGCGTCAAGGCGACGGCATTGAGCGGGTTGCGCACTTCATGGGCGATGCCGGCGGCCAGCTTGCCGAGCGCGGCCAGGCGTTCGTGCTGGGCGCGCTCGTTCTCAAAGCGTTGCCACAGGCGCGTCATGCTGACCAGCAGCCCGCCGACCAGCGCAACCACCAGGATCGAAATGCCGGCCCGCACAAAACTGCTCCGATCAATCCGGTCCAGCTCGGTGGTGCGAAACCCGATTTTGAAAACGGCATTGGAAATCGAGGCGACATGCCGCGTCGCCGGCACGGCAAACTCACGCACGCGTGCGGTGCCATCATCCGCGGCCCGCAGATCGCCTGCCGCCGAGAGCGGCCCCGCGCGATCTTCCCAGATGACATAGGCGACATTCGGCAGCGCCGCCAAGCGCGCGATCATCTGCCCGACGCCCATGCCGTAGCGATAGGCAAACGCAGACGCCGGCGGCACAAGGCACAGCAGGCCGCCGGTGCTGGTGCGCCCGACCACGCCGCGCCAGTACGAGGTGATCAGCACGCCGTCGCGCACGGCGCAGACCGCCCAGTCGCCGGCGGCGGGCACACTGACGGCGGCGCGCGGCAGCCACGCCGGCGCACTGTTGGTCAAGACCGCATCATCGGCGACGGCGGCGACCATGATCCGCCCCTGCGCATCGGTGTGGATCAGCCGCAAGCCGGTGGCGGCAGTGTAGCGTGCGGCATTGGTTGGGTCGAGCGGGGCGGCGTCATCAAGCGCCAGCAGCAGGCGCAGCTTGACGCCCAAGCTGTCCAGCAGTTCATCTTCAATGCGGCGCATGGCGTGGGCCGCATTTTCACTGCTCATCGCGATGGTGTAGGCCAGGGCATCGGCGGTTGTGCGCATGATTTCGAGCGCGTCGCGCCGCTGGCGCCGG
>JAPLST010000014.1 GCA_026398485.1 bacterium | reverse complement strand
GCATTCCAAAACCGTGTGCCGCACCCGGTTTTACGGATAGCAGATGCGCGCAATGCAATGCTGGAAATCTTCTTCGCCGGACTTGATCATAATGCCCACTTTGACATAGTACACCGGGCACATCGCCGATTCCATGCGCACGCGCTTCGGAAACCGCACGGCGTCCTTCTCGGTCATCACAATCGCATCGGCATGCCAACTGAGGGCGCGCCGGTAAATGCGCTCGATTTCCTCGCGCCGGAAACGATGATGGTCCGGAAAGGTGTAGACCCGCTGCACATATGCGCCCAGCTCCTTGACCAGCTCGACAAAGCCGCCCGGTTGCGCGATGCCGCTGACCACAAACACATTCTGCGCGCGCAGCTCCGTCATGGGCATTTCCGCGCCGGTATGCACATTCACCAGCATCAACGGTTCATAGAAGCAGGCGATGACCTCGGCCGTCTGATTGTACTGCCGGATGCGCTGCACAATCGGCGTGATGTCAATCTGCTTTGCTTTCGTGATGAAAATATGCGTGGCGCGGCGCAAGCCCGACAGCGACTCGCGCAACAGGCCGCGCGGCAATATATGCTCGAAGCCAAACGGGCAGGTCGCGTCAATCAGCACCACTTCAATCTGGCGCTGCAAGCGCAAGTGTTGCATGCCGTCATCCAGGATAATCGTGTCCACGCCGAATTCATTGATGGCAAAGCGGCTGCCGCGCACGCGATCCGAATCGACAATCACGACGACCTCATCGAGATTGCGCGCCAGCATGTAGGGTTCGTCCCCGGCCTCGCGCGCGCCCAGCAAAAGTTGCTGGCCGTCATGCACCACTTTTGTGCCGGCAACCAGCGTGCGATTGCGCCAGCGCCAGCGCCAGTTCGGCGAACGCGCCTTGTAGCCGCGACTGACAATCGCCACTTTGCGCCCGCCTTTCGTCAGCGCGCGCGCAAAAGTTTCGACCACCGGCGTCTTGCCGGTGCCGCCGACCGTGATGTTGCCGACGCTGATCACCAGGCAGCCCGGCCAGTAGCGCCGCAAGATGCCGCGCTTGTACAAGGATGCGCGCAGCCGCACCACCATGCCGTACAACGCCGCCGCCGCGGATAAGGCGCCGCGGGTCGCGCGCGCCGTGCGATCGTTGCGCTCGCCGGCCACAATTGCCTTCCAGAAGTTTTCAAATCCGCGCTGCGGCATACTTCACATTTATAATTTACAAATTACAATTTACAAATTTTTCGGTCAGCGTTCCGCTTCATATCTCAAATTTCAAATCTCAAATTCCCGGTACCCTTGCCGCCGCCATGCGCTGCGCCTCGGCCACAATAAAGGTTGCCAGCGCGGTCTTGTCGGCCAGGCCCAAGTCGCGTTCGGCCCCGTCGCGCCACAGCGCCCATGCGCGCAAGCGCGCTGCGCCAAAGCCCGCCTCCGCATACTGCACGTCGTTCGCGATAATCAGATCCAGATGCTTTTCACGCAATTTCCTGGCCGCCGAGGCAAGCACGGCGCCGGTCTCGGCCGCAAAGCCGATCAGCACCTGGCGCTGCACGCGCGCCGCGGCCGCCATCAAAATATCCGCGGTCGGCTCCATGGTCAGCGTCAGCGGCGCGCCGGCCTTGTGCTGCTTCTTCGTCGCCGGCGTCGCCGGCCGAAAATCAGCGACGGCGGCAGTCATGACCAGCACGTCACACGCGCCGAACTGCGCCAAGACCGCGTCATGCATCTCGGCCGCGCTGACCACCGGAATCACCTGCACCCCGGCCGGCACCGCCACGTGGGTCGGGCCCAGCACCAGTGTCACGACATGACCGGCTGCCACGGCTGCGGCACACACGGCCATGCCCATCTTGCCCGTGCTCGGATTCGAGAGAAAGCGGACCGGATCAATAAATTCGCGCGTCGGCCCGGCACTGACCAGCACGCGCAGCGGCGCACTCATGCCGGCGCGCTCCGGCCCAAGCCCGTCACGCGTTCGACCGCCGCCATGATGTGCGCCAATGACGCCAAGCGCCCGACGCCGACCGTGCCGCATGCCAGTTCGCCCGCCTCCGGCTCGACCAGCTCGACACCGCGCGCCCGCAACGTCTGCAAATTCGCCTGGGTGGCCGGATGGCGGTACATGCCGGTGTTCATCGCCGGCGCGACAATAACCGGGCCGTTGAACGCCAGCGCCGTCGAGGTCAGCGCGTCATCCGCCAAGCCGTGCGCAAGCTTGGCAATCACGTTGGCCGTGGCGGGTGCAATGACCAGTGCCACGGCGCGTTCAGCCAGGGAAATGTGTTCCGGTTTCCATTCGTCAATCTGGTCGAAGAGCCCGACCGTCACGGGATTGCGCGACAATGTTTGAAAGGTCATGGGCGTGACAAACGCAACCGCGTGCGGCGTCATCAGCACATGCACATCGGCGCCGCGCTTGATCAGCTCGCGCGTCAATTCGCAGGCCTTGTAGGCGGCAATCGAGCCGCTCACACCCAGAAGAATAGTCATCGTGGAGGTCATCATGTCCCGCGGTTGTCGCATCGTAGCGGGCGAGTGAACAAGAAGGATGGAGGAGAGGGCGGGATTTGAACCCGCGGTACGGTGTGACCCGTACAACGGCTTAGCAAGCCGCCGCTATCGACCACTCAGCCACCTCTCCGTCCCGCGGCGCTGCGCATGGCGCAACACCACTGTTGGTCAATTATGGTGCGCCATCGAGGACTTGAACCTCGGACCCACTGATTAAGAGTCAGTTGCTCTACCAGCTGAGCTAATGGCGCAAAAAAGCGTGCTGCACTGTTTCTGTGCAGCGGAGTATGTTACCATAATCATGCGCCGCTGTCAACCACCGCTGTCAACCACACATTGACAATGCCGGCACGGTATGCTATAAGCTGGCCCTATGCGTACGAGGAACTATAAGCATGTGTGGTGCTGGCGCTGGGCCTGCCTGCTGCTGGCCGTTGCCGCCGGCGGGCTGATGCCGGCCGGCTGTGCCGGCAAGGGCCAGACGCGCGTGGCGATTGCCAGCGCCGACTTGGTCGCATTCACCAAGACGTTCGAGGGCACCTTGGTCAACAAGGTGATTGAGGAATTCAATCGCGAGGAAAAGACCCTCGGCCTGTGGAGTTCGAACAAAGCCGGCGTGTATGTGCAATTCACGGTCATGGACGCCAATGGCAAAACGCGCAAGTTTTTTGATTTTTCCGAGGAGCCCGAGCGCATGGCGATCTTGCGCCAGTTCTATCGTGAACTGCAGAAAGGCGACATTGTCGTGATCGACATGGGCTTGGTCGACGAGGAGAACGCTGAGGAAACCTTTGAAATGGTCTCCAAAAAGTGAGCACGCCGGCTGCACGGCACCAATGTACAGCAACGCAGATTACAATTATTCACCCAGACCCCAGGAGACGATATGAAGACAGCAAGTAAACACAGCAAGGGCTTTACCCTGATCGAGCTGATGGTGGTTATCTCGATTATCGGTGTCTTGGCCACGATGGGCTTGGCCGCATTCAACCCGATCAAAATGATGGTCAACAAAATGAAATCGAAGGATAACATGAAGCAGTTGCTCTTGTTGCTGAACATTTATCAGCAGCAACTCGGCAGTTATCCCACCGTCCAGCCCAACAGCACGCGCTACACGCGCGGCGGCGGCGTCAAGGATTTGTACCCGCTCTGGGAAACGCAGTTGATGAAAAAAGAACAGCTGAAATTGCTGCAGCCGCCTGGCGTCGCGCTGATTCCGTTTTCCCAGAATCCATCCAAGGAAGAGTTTGACAAGCTGCATATCGGCTATTCCTACAACTCGACGGCCATACCGGATGACCCGAATAATCCGCCGATCATATCGGAACGCGGCGTCAGCGACGGCCGCATTGACAAAACCGAGAATCCGGTCTTTGGCGACGGCGCGCATGTGCTGTTCGGCAACAGCAATACCGAGTTTATCCCGGCCGTTAACGGCAAGTTGTCCACCAAGGACGTGACGGCCGACCAATGGGGCAAGCTGCTCGACTGACGCGCTTGTCCGCGCATGTTTTTCAAGGGGGCTCCGCAGTCCCCTTTTTTTATTGCCGCGCGGTGGCGCGGGAACCCTCAGATCCGGCGGTTTCGCGCCCCACCGATCCACGCCGGCGGCGGGATCGGTGGACGCAGAGATTGAATGGCACGGGCGTTTTTACTCAATCTTATTCACCCACGCCGCAAGATCGTGGGGGTCTGGCAGAACAGATAATGAATATCCAATATTGAACACTCAATATCAAAGGCCGAAATATCTGCGCAGAACTTCAT
>JAPLST010000363.1 GCA_026398485.1 bacterium | reverse complement strand
GCAGTTTGTCGCAAGTCTGTCGCACGTTTTCATGTTAGCCGACACTCCGGCCGGTTGGTCGCATTTTTCACGTTCTCTCTTCTTTGTTCCTGGAGAAGTGCTCATCAAGGGATTCGAGATGAAGTCTGGCTCCATTATCGAAAAGGATCATGAAGCCAGTCTTGATGCTAATCCATTCCTTCGCAGGGTGGTCGGGAGCATATTCGCCGTGGTCGGCGACGAAAGCGATCGTTCCAGCCTGTCGGCAGTATAAGATGCGGTCGCCGACATGGATCTCGGTTCCGTCCTTGTATTTCTGTCGTTTCATTTGTCTATTTACTTGTTCGACTCATCGTTTGCATAACGCGATAATTCTACAGGAAACGCAACTTTTTGTCTTTGGCGGCCATGCGTTGGCTTCTATTGACGGGCAGAGCGGAATATTCGCAATCTGAGACCTGCCCTATTGCTTCATCCAGCGTGCATGCCAGCGGTGCAGCACGAACAAATTCCACAAGGGCGCTGCGTGGCTGGCCGTACCTTGCAGATGCTCGCGCAGCAGGCGTTCGCACAGCGCGGGCGAGACCAGGCCGGCGGCTTGCACATTCGCGCGCGACAACGTCTCGGAAAATTGCGCGCGCAGTTTGTCACGGATCCAACGCTTGACCGGAATGCCGAACCCCCACTTTTTGCGGTGGATGAACGCGCGCGGATAATAGATCTCGGCCACGCGCTTCAGCAAGTGTTTCGTCCGCATGGTCGGCACATGCAGGCGTGACGGGATGCGCGCGGCCAGTTCGATCACGTCGGTGTCCATGAACGGCTCACGCACTTCGAGCGAGGCCAGCATGCTGGCGCGATCCACCTTGACATTAAAATCATCCTGCATCAGCAGCGTGAAATCGAGGTGCATCGTCCGGCTGACAATGTCGTCCGGCCCGCAATAGTCGGTGTCGCGCTGCAGCACGGGTGCCAGCGCGGCCGCATCCACGGGCGCGCCGATCAACTCCTTGAATTGTTCCGGCAGGAAGGGCGAGACCCAGAATTGGTTGCGCAAGGCCGGATGTTCATCGAGTGAGTGGAAGAACGCGGCGACTTTGCCTTGGCCGAACAAGACGCTGCCATCCGGCGACGGCAGCAGCCGCAGCGGCTTTTCCAGCAGCCAGGTGCGCAGGCCGCGCGGCATGCGCGCCAGCAGCGCCGCCCAGCGCTGCGCGAAATATTTCGGATAGCCGCCGAATACCTCGTCGCCGCCGTCGCCCGCCAGCGCCACGGTCACGTGCTGGCGCGTCAACGACGAGACCACATGCGTCGGAATGATCGAGGAATCGGCCATGGGCTCGTCCATGTTGTCGAGCACGCGGTCGAGCACATCGAGCATGCCGTCCACGCTCAAATGGAATTCGTGATGATCGGTGCCCATCAGCTTGGCGGCCCAGCGCGACCAGTGCGATTCGTCATAGGCGCGATCATCGAACACAACGCTGAAGGTTTTCACCGCCTTGGGCGGCATCAGCCGGCACATCTGCGCGACGATCAAACTGGAATCCACGCCGCCACTGAGAAAGACGCCCAGCGGCACATCGGCTTCGAGCCGGCGCTGGACGGCCGTGCGCAGCGTGGCATCGATGCGCGCAATCCATTCGCGCTCCGGCGCGCGTTCGGGCGGGTTCGCAAAGGTGTGCGACCAATAGCGCCGTGGCGACTGGGCCACGCCGTCCTCAATCACCATATAGTGCGCTTCCTCGAGTTTCTTGACCCCGCGCAATATCGAGCGCGGCGTCCAGACACACGAGAACAGCAGGTATTGCTGCAATGCGAGCGGATCCATTTCGCGCGCCATGCCGGGATATTGCAGCACCGCTTTCAGTTCCGAGCCAAAGACAAACGCGTTCGCGGCATTGGCATAATACAACGGCTTCTTGCCCGCCCGGTCGCGCGCCAAGACCAGCCGCCGGCGCGGCGCGTCATACAGGGCAATGGCGAACATGCCGTGCAATTTCGAGAAACACTCGAGGCCAAACTGCTCGTAGGCATGCACGATGACTTCCGTGTCGGACTTGGTGTAGAAGCGGTGGCCGGCCGCGCGCAGTTGCTCGCGCAGCGCGTGAAAATCATAAATTTCGCCGTTGAACACCACCCAGATGGTCTGATCCTCGTTGTGGATTGGCTGATGCCCGCTGGTCAAGTCGATGATCGCCAGGCGCCGCATGGCCAAGCCGACATGCTCGTGCAAGTAGGTGCCGGCGTCGTCCGGCCCGCGATGCACCATGGTGTTGTTCATGGCCGTCAGCGTTGCCAGCGGGTCGGCCAGCGCGCCGCGCCGGTCAAGAAAGCCGCAGATGCCGCACATAATACCTCGGAGAGTTCATCATGAATAGTATACAAAAAACGGCGCCGCGACGTGCAGAAACGCACGCACCGCTGCACAGATGTAGCCGCGGAACGGCGTTCCGCGCGATGTGCTGCGCGCCGCACGCCGTGCGTCGGCTACGGGCAGAAATGCACACATGCGGCGGAGGACCTCTGTGCAGATGTAGCCGCAGAACGGCGTTCCGCGCGATGTGCTGCACGCCGCACGCCGTGCGTCGGCTACGGGCAGAGATAACGACAACCGTCCGCATTTCCGCATCAGTGATGCAGCCGCGGAACGGCGTTTCGCGTGCTGTGCTGCACCGCGCAGCGAAGGGCGCGCCAGAATCGTTGCGCCGGTGCTGCCAAGAAAAACGCCGGGCGGTGGCCGCCCGGCGTCACTGCCTGTTGCGCGCGCCTCAGGGCGCTTTGTTGAGGATCACGCGATCAATGAATTGATCCATCGGCTTTGGCGGCGGCGCAGTCAGCTCGGCATTCGTGGTATCGAGCAGATCCCGCTCGCGCTCCAGCACACTCGTCTTGGGCGTCACTTTATGCGGCGTCAACAGCACGATGATTTCCGAGGTCGTCTTGACGTCAATTTCATGCCGGAAGATATACCCGAACAACGGCATCGAGCCCAGCAGCGGCACGCGCTCGTCCTGCTTCGTGACCACGTCCTTGCGCAGCCCCGACAGGGAGAACAGCTCGCCGTCCTGCAGCACCACATTCGCGGTGGTCGAACGCGTGTTGATGATCGGGTCATTCGCGCTGGTCCAGCCCACCATGCTGTTGACCGAGGCGTCAATCGACAACGTGATCGTCTGCGCACCGATGGTCGGGGTAATGGTCAAGGCCACGCCGACATCGGATTGTTTGTTCAAGGGCGCGTCGGGCGTTGAATAGGCTTTGTACGAAACTTTGTCCAGCGACGCAATCGTCGCGCGCTCGCCGTTCATCGCCACCACCGTCGGGCGCGACAGAATTTTCGCCTTGCCGATGCGCATCAAATAATTGATCATGTTGGCCATCGCCTTCGGCCGCATGCCCTGCACCGAAATGCTTTGCGCGGCATATTGCGCCCATTCGCCCGGATTCATGTTCAAGTCGGCGCGGTCGCGCGATTGCGCAAAATCAAGCTGCATGTCAACCGCCTCGGGCAGGCCTTCCTTCCAAGCCTCGAGTGCCATGCCAAAATTGAAATCGTCATTCATTTCGACTTCGACAATGTTCGCGTCTATCCGCACCATCTCCGGCGGCACGTCGAATTCCTCAATGTACTTCACCGTCGCATTGTAATAGCTGGGCGAATCCATGTAATAGACCTTGTTAACCGTGTCATCCGGATACGAATTGCCATCCTTGCTCATCAGTGCGTCATTGACCAGCCCGCCCAAGTCCGAGGCCAGCCGGTTGCGGAGCTTGTACACGCCCACGGAGGTGCCATCCTCGTAAAACTGCGTGCCATCATGGTCCAGCGCGTCGATGACCTGCTCGAGATATTCAAATTGAAAGATGGGTGCCGTGATGACAATGAACTCCTCCTTGCTCTTGGTGTTGACCGACACATCCACTTTGCCGTTCTCTTTCTCCACCGTCGTCCGCAGGAAGGAGGCCAACTCGGCCGCAATGTCTTTAGTTCTCAACTTGAATGCTTTGACAATGTAATCGGTGTCGTCTTCCGTGCCGATGACGCGCACAGCCGTGCCGGCG
This sequence comes from bacterium, assembly GCA_026398485.1. Classification (GTDB taxonomy): domain Bacteria; phylum Auribacterota; class UBA3054; order UBA3054; family JAPLST01; genus JAPLST01. Next base: position 6,069 of record JAPLST010000363.1, on the reverse strand, counting down.
GCGGGCCCCGACGGGATCGCGTGATAATACAAATCGCCATTACTGAATGGCTGCACGGAGCCGGGCGTGGGAACACCGGCGGGCGCGGCCGGTTTGGCGGCTGATGTGGCGCCCGGTGCAGGTGCCTGGTTGCCGGCGGCGCCGGGCGTCGGGCCCGGTGGCGCCGTCACTTTGGTCTCAACCTTCACTTCGGCCCTGATGGTCGGCACCAGCGCCAAGGCCATGGTCGCGCTCGTCACAATAGTGAGAACAATGGTAATACTACGCTTGCTCATGTGTGGCTCCGTATGTCATCCGGTTATCAAGGCAGAAACTGGGTTAACAACTATAAACAAATTCCGCGAAAAAAGCAAACGCCCATGACCAAATGACCACCAGATGCAGTGGTTGGTGCACCCCGCCGCCCCCGCCGGTTGCACATGCGCGTCAATGCAGGGATGCACTTGCTTGCACACCACATGAGAAGTAGGGCAGGCTACCCAGCCTGCCACCGTTGAATTTCTTGGCTTTGTGATGGGGCCGGCAATAATATGGATTGTCGTGCTGAGGAACGGCGATGGCAGGCTGGGTAGCCTGCCCTACTCGGATGGATCATCCCTTGGAACGAGTGCCGGCGGGATCTGTGGAAGCAAAGATAAAAAAGACGTTGCGCAACGGGCGCGTGGTCACAAATAGAAGCCGCCACCCGCGCGGCTTTCGCCCACGGCGCTGACGCGAATCGCCGGCCGGTCGTGCAATGGGCATTCGTGCTGGCACAGGCCGCAGCCAATGCACTTGGCCGGGTCAACATACGGCTGGCGCAGCCGCAGGCGTGTGCCGTCCGCCATCCGCACCTCTTCCTCCAGCGTGTAAATCGCCTTGGGCGAGACCGGGCAGACTTCCTGGCAGACCAGGCAATTGCGCATCATCGCCCACGGCAGGCAGCGGCCACGATCAAGGAACGCGGTGCCGAGCTTGAGCGGTTTGCCGTCCGGCTGGCCGAGTTTCTCGGCGATGGTCAGGCGCCGGATCGCGCCGGTCGGGCAGACTTGGCTGCACAAGGTGCAATTCAATTCGCAATAACCATAGGCCATGTTCAGTACCGGCGTGAGCAGGCCTTCGACGCCGGCTTCCGCTAAGGCAGGTTGCAGGACATTGGTCGGGCAGACTTTCATGCATTGGCCGCACTTCAGGCAGCGTTCGAGAAAATCCGCTTCGGCCAGTGCGCCGGGCGGGCGCATCACGGCCGGCGCACCGCGCCCGCGGCCAAGGCCGGGCAGGCGCAACGCCGCGATCGCGGCAAGGCCGCTGCCCAGCGCGCCGAGGAACATGCGCCGGGTCAAGTCGGGTGCCGCCGCCACTTTTTGGCGTGTGCGCAACACGCCCCATGAGAGCGATTTTTTCGGGCAGCGCGCCACGCAGTTCCAACACAGAAAACATTCGTACTGGCTCAGCGTTGTGCTTGGTGCGCATGCGGCCGGACAGACACTTTCGCACAGGCCGCAGTGCGTGCACGTGTGCGGGTCACGCACCATGCCGAAGGGCATCCAGCGCGCCGCCGCGCCAAGCAGCGCACCGAGCGGGCAGACATAGCGGCACCAAAAGCGCGGGCGATACGCATTCAGCAGCAGCAGGCCGATGAACATGCCCGCAATCAATGGCGCGCCCTGAAAACAGCGCACCGGCACGGTGCGTCCGTAAATATGCCGCGCGTCGCCAATAAGTGGCGCGAGAAACGTGGCCGTGCTGCGCGTCAGCAATGCGATCGGATCAAACCACCCGATTTGCAGCACGCCCCATGCGGCGCAGACCAGCAGGCCCACCAGCAGGAGATATTTGTACAGTTGCGCCGCGACATGGCGATTGCGTTCGATCCGGGCTTCGACTGCGCGCGGCTCAGACAGCCAGCTCACGAGTTGGAAAATTGTGCCGAGTGGACACAGCCAGCCGCAGAAGAAGCGACCGAGTAGCGCGGTCAGCGCCAGAATGCCGAAGCCGATCCAGATGGAATGCGCGACATTCCACGAGGACAGCAGCGCGCCAATGCCGTTCAACGCCGAACTGTCGAGAAACAAGGTGACCGGATAGCCTTTCAGCCGGCCTTGCACGGAAAGGTAGATCAGCACGCAGAACAGCGCCAGAAAAAACACTTGATAATAGCGCCGTAGGGCCTTCATGCGCGCACCTCTTTCATAATCCGCAGTTTCGTGCGATCCATGATGCCCACGCCCAGCTGCGCGGCCAGGCCCAGATAGGCGACCTCATGCGGCGCGAGGCCGAGCAGCTCGGCGCCGAACGTGTCCAGCGCGACTTGATCGGTGCCGGCCGCGACGACATTGCCGGGCATGACATCCGCCGCACTGCCGCCGGTCGGCCCGTTGCGCACCAGCATGCGCATGCCGTCCAGCACGACCAGCGTGGGCGTGATGAATTGCGCCAGATCGGCGACGGCCTCGTGAATGGATTGGTGCAGGCGACTGCGCGCATTGCCCAAAAAACCGTACCAGTTTTTCATGGTCAACGATGCGCCGCAAAGATTGTGCGACTTGACGGTCGGCACGCCAATAACCTTGGTAGCCCAGACCAGCGGTGTGGCCAGGGCATCCCACGCGGTGATTTTCTGGGTGCCGATGCGGGTCATGCGGAAGAGCGCCGGCGCCGGCAACCACAACTCGCCGCCGGCCTTGATGGTTGCGTCCTTGAGTCCGGATTTGACGAAACAGCCTTCGGCATCGTTGATCGGATTGTCGGTCACGCGCACGAGTGCGCCGGCCGCGACGCACAAGCGCACGACTTCGCCGAGTACCTCGGGCGAGGTCGTCGCGCCCAGATGCGGCGGCCGGTCGAACGCGCAATTGGGCTTGACCAGCACGCGATCACCGGGCTTGACAAAGCGCGCAATGCCACCCAGCCCGGCCACGGCGGCGCGCACCAGCGCCGCGCCGTCAGTGCCGCGCGCAATCACCATTTCGGACGCCGTGTCGGGCACCAGAAAGGGCGTAATGGTCGTCACGGTGCGCGAAGGCGGCACCAACCGGCGATTGTGGAAAAACCAGCCGGCGCCGCCGCTCAAGGCTGCCAGTGCGGCCGCGCCCGCCGCGCGCAGGAGCAGCTCACGCCGGGTCAATGCGGCAGATGGCGGTGTTTCTTTCATTGGGTCGGGCCGCGTTGCAGGTGCATGTGCAGCGCATGCCAATGTTGGGTGAGCGCCGTGTGCGAGCCGGCGTCGCGAATGCCATAAATCATGGTGTTGGTGCGGGCCAGCACTTCCCAGGCGCCGAGCATCTGGCCGCCGACGGCATAGTCATTGGTGAAAATATCCGTGGCGCCGAACGTGCGCAGTTCCGCAGTGTAGCGCCGCACAACATCCGCGGCAGCCGCGTGGTTGCTCAGCGTCGCAATGAACCATGTCGCGGACTCCTCTTGCAGGACGGCTTGGGCGCTGTAGATGCGCGCCAAACTTTGGTAGCCAAAGGCATCCGCTTCGGCATACTCAAGCGTGGCGGGCGCCACGGCCGGATGGCGCAGGTATGTGCTGGGATCGAGTTCCTCGACGGCCGCCGGCAGCAACGCGATAATCCGCGCGACCAAGCCGGTGACGCTGGCAGGCGGCGCGGCGGGCTTGGTTGCAATCAGTTGGCCGTAGGCCGCACCGTGCAGGAAAAACAGGGTGCCCGGCGTGCCACAGATATTTGGTTTGATCGAAAAGTGCTGGTTGGCGCCGTTGGCCTCGGCCAAAAACGCGCCGCGCGCGCCGGTGGCGTCATTCATCAAATAGAGATATAAATCCCACGCGCCGGCGGGCGACGACCAGCCGGCATACAGCAAGCCGCGCGCGCCAAATTGCTCGTAAAAGGAGGCGCGGCCATCAATGCGTTCGTACATGCGTTCGGCCGGCAGCCATTCGAGCGCGGGCGTCTGCCACACGCCCAGCGTCGTTGGCAACGTCACGCCAACATCGGCAACTTCTGCATTGGCTGGCGGAACGAAATACGCTGGGTCAACCTGCATGCCGCGCCACACAACCCACACCGCAACCAGCGGCGGCAGGCAGAGCAGCAGAAGTTTCGCTATTCGTGCGGTATTCAGTGTTCAGTAATCAGTAATCGGTGATCGGTGATCAGTGGTCAAAGCAGAAAATTGTCAATTGTCAATTGTAAGTTGTAAATCGCCTTCTTCACGCTACCAGCGTGGCCGTACGGCGAATATGGTGGACGATCGGCACGCCGCGCGGGCAAGCTCGTTCGCACGCGCCGCATTGGGTACAGGCGTGCGGTAATTGCCCGGCTGCCAGCCCGGCCAGCGTGTCGCGCGCCGAGACCAGATCATCTGGCCGGGCCATGTAATAATCCGAGCAGCGCACCAAGTCATTGACGGCCACGCCGTGTGGACATGCCTGGGTGCAGGCGCCGCACATGGTGCAATGGCCGGTCATGGCCGCGCCGGCGAGTTGGGCAACCTCCGCGCGCATCGCCGCGGTCGGCTTCTCGGCCGCCGCGCGCAGCATGTTGTCAATTTCGGCCAGTGAGGTCATGCCCTTGGTAATTGTCTTGATGGCCGGGTCGGCCAGGTACAGTGGCACGCTTTTCAGATAGGCCTCTTGGCCCAGCTGGCCGCGTGATTTCATCAGCATGACGCCGACGTTCTGTGCCTTCGCCTGGGCAAACGCCTCGGCAAATTCCTTTTCCTGACTGATATTGTACGACGGCATCAGCACTTCATAAAACTTCTGCTTCAAGGCCTCAACGCAGCAATTGAGCACGTCGCCATGCGCGGTCAGGCCGATATGTTTGAACTTGCCGGCTTTGATCCAGCGTTCGGCGCCTTTCTGATATTTGGCGTCCTTGACGTCCTTGGCGTTGTGCAGGTTGAACAAGGCCAGATCCACGGATTTCACACCGAGCGTCTTCAGCGCGTTATCCATGGCGCGATCGTCATCCGGCGCCCAAGTGATTTTCAGCGCCAGAATGGGTGGATCCGGCATGCCCTTGATGGCGCTGGCCAAATTCTTAATGGATTTCCCGCCGGCATATTCGGTCGAGGTGTGAATGAAATTGACGCCTTTCGAAACGGCATAGCGAATGACTGCGGGCGCCTGGCCCGGGCCCGTGCCGAGCGAGACAACGCTGACCGGCAGACCAGTGCTGCCAAGTGCGCACTGCGCCAGTGCCGGTGTGACCGGTGCGCTGGCCTTGGTAGCACGATTGCTGAGCGCGGCTGCGGCGCCGGCCGGCACGACGGCGGCCAATGCCAGCAAACCACCGGATGTAAGAAATTCGCGGCGGGAAACCGATGACGTAGACATGTGAGCATCCATAAGGGGGTGAAACAAAGTCAATTGGTATAGTATACCACAAGTATATATGTGGCGCAAACGTTGCCATGAAATAACTGGTACAATGATAATCGTTAGGTTATGCTACCACACATCAACACCGAGGAGCCCGTCATGAACACCCTGCAATTCATGCGCATCATCATTTTGATCGTCAGTGTCGCGGTACTGGTCAAAGGCTTGCTGATGTTGTTCTGGCCCGGCGTTGCGGCCAAGATCCTGCGCTGGTGGCTCACCTTGCCGACCAGTGTGTTGCGCGTGCTGGGCACACTGACGATCGTGCTCGGGCTGGTCTGCATCGTGGTGACCGCCATGACCGTCAACGGCATTGCGGCGGTGACGCTGGTGCTGGGCACGCTCTGGATCGTGGCCGGTCTGGCGTACCATGCGCCCGACCTGCTGCGCAGCCTGGCCCAGCCATGGACGTCCGGCAATCCGGTCTGGCTGCGGATCAGCGGCGCGACCGCCGTGCTGATTGCGCTGGCCTTGCTGCTGCTGCTGTATCTGCGCTGAGCGCGCCGGCGACGTGCTTGCTGGTTGCTGCTGTGCCGCCAACGGCGGCATGGGCGCCGGTTTTACCGGCGATGCTGCGCGTCAATATCGCGTGGGCGTCACCCGTGCTCTTGCTGAAGTCGCCGGAACTGGGCCGCTGTGCCTCTTGACGGTCGGGTAGGGCGGGCAGGCCCGTGCCCGCCGTGCAGGAGCAAGAGGGTCGGGTAGGGCGGGCAGGCCCGTGCCCGCCGTGCAGGAGCAAG
>JAPLST010000002.1 GCA_026398485.1 bacterium | reverse complement strand
TGGATTTTGCCGCGCTGAAATCCCCCGCACCCCTACCGCCGTTGGCGGTACGGCGCAGACGCCGCCAGGGAAAACGCAGAACCACAAAAGGCATGCAATGAAGCTTGACCGCACATTTCTCACTCTGCTGCTGTGCGGCGCCAGCCTGCTGGCGGCCGCCGCGCCGCCGGCATTTGTCCCCGGCGAGCTGGTGGTGAAGTACAAAGCCGGCCGCACGGCCACGGCCCGCGCCAGCGTGCGTGCCCGCTATGGCGCGCAACTGCGCCGCACCCTCCCCTATTCGAAACTTGAGCTGTGGCAACTCAGCGACACGAACACAGCGGTGCCTGCCGCGGCGGGCCGCGTGGCGGCGGACAGCGCCGTTGAATATGCCGAGCCGAACTTTATCTACACCATTGACCGCACGCCCAACGATCCGCTCTTCGGCGCGTTGTGGGGCCTGAATAATACCGGCCAGTCCGGCGGCACGGGCGGCGCCGACATTGATGCACCCGCGGCATGGGACTTCAGCACGGGCGGTGATGTGATCGTCGGCGTCGTTGACAGCGGCGTGGATTACACCCATCCGGATCTGGTCTCGAACATGTGGCGCAATCCCGGCGAGATTCCTGACGACGGCATTGATAATGACCATAACGGCTATGTCGACGATGTCTTTGGCATCGACCCGGTCAACGGCGACAGCGATCCGCTCGATGACTACGGCCATGGCACGCACTGTTCCGGCACGATTGCCGGCATGGGCGACAACGCGCGCGGCGTCGCCGGCGTGTGCTGGCGCGCACGCATCATGGCGCTCAAATTTATTGCCGGCAATGGTTCAGGCAGCTCATTTGACGCCATCACCTGCATTGACTATGCGATCAAAATGGGCGCGCGCGTGCTCAACAACAGCTGGGGCGGCGGGCCCTATTCGCAGGCGTTGCACGATATCATTGCGCTGGCAGATGCCTCGAACGTCCTGTTTTGCGCGGCAGCCGGCAATGGCGGCATGGACGGCATTGGCGACGATAATGATCTCACGCCGAATTATCCCTCGTGCTACAACATCAGCAATGTGCTGGCCGTGGCGGCCTCCGACCGCAATGACGCGCTGGCCGTGTTTTCCAATTACGGCTCCAACAGCGTGGATTTGGCGGCACCCGGCGTCAGCATCCTGAGTTGCGTGCCCGGCACCAATCAGTACGAGAGTTGGAGCGGCACGTCGATGGCCACCCCGCATACCTGCGGCGCGGCGGCCTTGCTGCTGGCGTTCAATCCGTACTTGACCGTCGCGGAAGTGAAGGCCGCGCTGATGAACAATGTCGATCCCGTGCCGGCCTTCGCGCCGAAGATGCAGACCGGCGGGCGGCTGAATGTCTTCAAGGCGCTGCGCAGCATCCGCGGCGTGTTTTTTGACCAACGCACGTATTTCACCCATGCCACGGTGGCAGTCTTGCTGGTCGACACAAATCTGGCCGGCAGTGCCAGTGTGCCCGTCACACTCTGGTCGGATGCCGGCGATCTCGAACCGTTGGTGTTGCCGGTGCATACGCCCGGCAGCTGCCTGTTTACCAATACCATCCGCCTGGAACATGGCCCGGCGATCCCCAGCAATGGCGTGCTTGAGGGCGTGCATGGCGTGCAATTGCGCGCAGCCTACCCGGGCCTGAGCGTGACCGGCAGTGCCCAAGTCAGCGAGGCGCTGGTGTTCAACCTTCTGACCCCGCCAACGACGGTGCCCTACGAAACGAACGCTTACGCGCTGGTCGGCGCCAATAATGGCAACGTGTTGGTCAACCTGATTGTTTCGAACGCCGCGACCGGCAGTGCCCAGGGCTTCACCGCGACCAATGCATTCCAAACGCCACTGCTGCCCTTGTCCGGCACGACAGACCGCAATGTTCTCTGGGTGACGGGCAGCAATGCTTACGGATTCACGGCCGCCGCCATGGTGGCCATCACGCGCACCGGCCCGGCCGGTCTGACGAATCACGTTGCCGGCGCGACGGGCGCGCATCAGTGGCCGTTTGCCTCATGGGCGTCCGCCGCGACGTCGGTGGCGGCGGCCGTCAGCGCGGCGCCGGACGGCAATCTTATTCTGGTGCAAAGCGGCGTGTACCGCGAAGTCGAGCTGATTATCGAGCGGGCCGTGACCGTGCGCGGCGTCGCGGGCGCGGCGCAGACTGTCCTGGATGCCGGCTATGCCCATCGCTGTCTCAGCATCACGACCAATGCGCTGGTCGAGGGCTTGACCCTGTTGCGCGGCACAAACCGCTATGGCGGCGGCGTCCATATGACGTCCGGAGTGCTGCGTGACTGTGCCATCGTGTCGAATGCTGCCGGGATCGAGGGCGGCGGCGCCTATCTGCTGGCGGGCGCACTGCTGGACCACTGCAGCATTCTCGGCAACACCTCCGTGGGCGACGGCGGCGGTGTCTACGTCGACCACCAAGGCACGCTGACCGATTGCGACGTGCGCGACAACTACGCCACGCTCAGCGGCGGCGGCGTTTTCCTGCAGCGCGGCGGCTTGGTCTCGCGCTGCCGGGTGTCGGCCAATCGCGCCCAAGAGAACGGCGGCGGCATTCAGCAAGACAGCTTTGCCAGCCCCACCGGCATTGTGACCGACACGCTCCTGGCCGGCAATTTCGCGCGCAAGTACGGCGGGGCATTGAGCGCCACGTACGGCAGTGACATCCGCAACTGCACGATCGTCAGCAATCGTACCCAGCTGCTGGCCGGCGGCGGTGTCTATGCCAGCCGTGGCGGCGTGGTGCGCAACTGCATTATGCAGTACAACACCGCCAGTATCGGCCCCAACTGGTATGCGGCGAACGGCAGCATCACCATGGGCTTCACTTGCACCACGCCCGATCCGGGCGGTGTCAGCAACACGGTCAGCAATCCGCTCTTCACCCAGGACGGCGCGTGGCATCTGCTGGGCGCCTCCCCGTGCATTGATGCCGCCAATCCAGCCTGGCTGATGAACGCGCTGGATTGTGCCGGCGCGCCGCGCATCTACGGCGCGGGGCCGGATATGGGCGCCTTCGAGTTCGCGCCCGCCGGCTTGCTGGGCTATTTCACCGCGGCGACGAATGCGGCCGAGCCCGCCGTGCCCATTGCCTTTGCGGCCCAGGCCTGGGGCACGAATCTCGCCCAATTGGTCTGCACGTGGGACTTTGACGCCGATGGCACCAACGACGTTGTCCGCACGAATGACCTGACCGCCACGCATGCCTACAGCGACCCCGGCGTCTATGCCGTGCGCGTCACGCTGGCGAACGCCGGCGGCGAGCGCAGCACCTACTTGCGCGCGGCCGCCGTGACCATAGTTCCAGAGCCGCTGCTGTGCGGCGCACTCTGCCTCGTGTTGTTCTTCACTCGCCATAGGCCACACCAATGAAACGCATTCTCTTGGTCTGCATATGTTTGATGACCCTCGGCAGCGCCAGCGCACACGCCGCCACGACCAATCTCATCATTGAACTGGTGCCGTTCGCCGTCGCTGACGGCGCGCGCGAGTCTTTGAACATTTACGGCCAGGTCAGCGAGGGCACCACGTCATACTGCCAGTTGAGCGGCGGCGGCTATGGTGTGCAGATCACGCGCGTGGACGGCCTTGGGGGCCCGCTGGTCGAAACGCAATTGGTGGCGCCCAGCAACTGGCTGGCAGTGTCCGGAAAAACATTTCTGACGGGGTATTACGGATTTGATGTGTGGGGTGATTACCTGCAGTTTTGCGGCGCCACTTTGCGGCAAATCTGGCGGGTCAACAAGCACACCGGCGCCATCGCCGTGCATATTAGTCAGGAAGCCATCACCAATGCCCTCGGCAGCACTGATGTGCAGATGTCCAGCCCGTATATGACCGACCACCGTGACGGCGCCGTCCTGTTTCGTGACAGCAAGACCCAGAGCATCATTCGTGCGTTGGACAGCAGCAACATTGCCTTTTACGTCACGGCCTCACAACTCTCAAATACGTTTGGCAACACGGCCGTGACTGGCGGGATGACCATGGATGGTGACGGTAATTTGTATTTCTGCGGCGGCACACTCGGCACGAACCGGGCGGTCATCGTCTACACCACCAACAACACGCTGAGCGTGGCCGTGCCGACCGCGGCGATCACCAATCTCTTGAATATTGGCGGCATCAATCCCCAGGAAATCTTCTGCGCGCCCGATGGCTGGATCTATCTGGCGGTCGGTCTTGGCGGCAACATCAATAACATCGTGCGCTTTGCGCCGACAAATCCAATTGACTCGCTGCAAATGGTGCTTACCTTGACGCAACTCTACGCGAGTGTTTCCGGTCCGCAAGTTGCCTCGCTCGATTGGCACCAAGGATTGACCTGGCACACCCATGAAGCGCGGCCCAAGGGCGTCTACAGTTATCTCACCGACCTTGCCGCGCTGCTCGCCATCACCGGTGCCGCCGAAATTGTCGAATACACCACCAATGCGCCCTACACCTGCGCCGTCCGCCTGACCAACGCGTGGGGCGCGGCCCTGGCCTATGATCGCACCAGCACGGCCACGTGGAGCATGGTCGGCGCGGCGCCCGAGGGCGTCGTGCTGGAGGGCAACCTGCTGACCGTCGGCGCGCTCATTTCAAATACGGTCGTGACCCTGCAGGCAGCCAGCGAGTTTGGTGATTTGGCGGCGACCGGCACGTATGCCGTCGTGCTGACACCCGAGCCGACCGGCATGACCCTGCTGGCACTGGTGTGCTGGCGCGCGCGCAAGCGTCTGTAAAAACACCCGCGCTCCCGCTCTGGCGGTAGCGTGGGTGACGACAATTGCATGAACATACGCCGGCCTACCTTCCCAGCTTGCCTGCTACCGCCACGGAATCGGCGGGGCGGTCATCCACGACGTGCTTCACTGCATCTGGTCCGCCCGTCGCGCGGCGTGGCCTTGGTCACGGTGCTGGCGGTGCTGACCTTGCTGGCCTTGCTGGCGGTCGTGTTTCAAGTGCAAACCTCGGTGATTGTCGCCAACAGTCAGGATCAGACGCATTTGCTGCAGGCGCAATTGCTGGCGCAATCCGGGCTGGAGCACGCCTGCAGCATGCTGCGCGACGATCTCGAGCAGCAACCGGCGTTTGACGACGAGAGCGAGGCGTGGGCGCAGGCGTTCGCCCCCGATCCGGCCCGCCCGGCGGACGCCGCCGACGTCGACGGTCTGGCCCTGCCCGATGCGGCCGACGCCCGCTGGGTCTATGTCCGCAACGCGCTCGGCCGGCTGGTCGGCCGCTATGCCGTCCTGATCGAGGATGAGACCGGCAAGATCAATGTCAACACGGCGCGCGCGCTCAATCCGCACATGCAAAATGAAGGCGCCGGCACCTTCGAGGTGATGCTCTCGGACGGCAAGCTGGCCGGGCTGCCGCTGTCGCTGCCGTTTGTCAAGGACATCCTGCGCTTTCGCTATGGCCGCGACTATGCGCCGGGCCAGGCCTTGCGCGATGACAACAACAACGCCCTGCGCCTGTCCCTCGACCTGACTGACAATGACGCCGATGGCGTCATTGATGAAGCCGACGAAGGCATCGACGAGCCGGACGAGTACAATCCGCTGCAGCCCGTCTGGGATGACCGCGTCATCAGCTCGTTGCGCGAAGTCTCGTCGGGCAGCATCGGCCACGCGCCGCTGTCCGCCTCCGCCGCGAATATCCTGCGCAAGTATGCCACGGTGCATTCGCGCACCCGGCCGGTCTATTGGGAGGCGCGCGAGCGCGCCTGGCGCGCACAATTGAACATCAATGCCACCAGCCGCCGCCAGTTGCAATCCATGTTGACGCGCGCCAATAGCGAGCAAATGATGGAGCCCGATGACGTCAAGTTGCGGGTCATTGCCGCCAATATGCTTGACTATCGCGACGAAAACCATGTGCTCTCGACGGTCGGCAGCGAGTACGGCATCGAGTCCGTCTGCTTCAGTGAAATTCTGGCCAACGACGGCAGTTTCGCCATGCGCGCCGACCACAATAATCCGGCCAGCAGCACGCTCGAGCTGGTGCATCGCGCCGGCTGGTGGTACGAATTGCCCCACTTGCAGAAGCAGGCGCGCTCATGGCGCTATGGCTGGAAGCTCGACAAGGTCAGCGGCGGTGGCGCGCGTGCCAGTGTCCGGCTCAAGAAAACCGTCATCCTCAGCACCGACCGCGAAGGCAAGGCGTTTGAGAAGTTCAGCGAGCTGACCGGCAACTTGCGGTGGATACCGGACATGTGGAAAAATGCCTGCCTGATGGTCTATGCCATGCCCACCAACACCTACGACAACTATTATGTGCCCTACCTCATCACCGGCAACAGCAAAGACGAACTCGAGGTGCGCTGCACCGGCAAGAACAATGACACCTATGCGTTTCTCGCGTCGCAGGTAAGCGGCGTGACCGGCGTGTTCAACGCGGTCATGATCAACAATTTCTGGCGCAACAAGCCGGGCGGGCTGGTCACGGTCGTCCCGGAAGTCAGTGAAACGCTGTACT